>JBBQUA010000165.1:0-12286 GCA_038212905.1 Hyphomicrobiales bacterium | reverse complement strand
AAGTCGAACGATTCGTGCGCTCGGTCAGCCGCGCCGCGAAGCAAGGAGTTGCCGGATGAGCGTCGATGTCACCAAGCTTCCCTCCGGCCTCACCGTGATCACCGATTCCATGCCGCATCTGGAGACGGCGGCGCTCGGGGTCTGGGCCGGTGTCGGCGGCCGCGACGAAAGGCCGAACGAGCACGGCATCTCGCATCTGCTCGAACACATGGCCTTCAAGGGCACCACGCGACGCTCGTCGTGGGAGATCGTCGAGGAAATCGAGGGGGTCGGTGGCGATCTCAACGCCGGCACCTCGACCGAGACCACGGCCTATTATGCCCGGGTGATGAAGGCCGACGTGCCGCTGGCGCTCGACGTGCTCTCTGACATCCTGGCCAATCCATCCTTCGCGCCGGACGAACTGGAGCGCGAAAAGAGCGTCATCGTGCAGGAGATCGGTGCCGCCCAGGACACCCCCGACGACGTGGTGTTCGAACACCTCAACGAGCTGTGTTTCCCGGATCAGCCGATCGGACGTTCGCTGCTGGGGACGGCCAACACGCTCAAGGGGTTCAATCGCGATACGCTGCGGGGTTATTTGTCGACGCATTACCGCGGCCCCAACATGGTGGTGGCGGCCGCCGGCGCGGTCGATCACAAGCGGATCGTGGAAGAGGTGGCGCATCGTTTCGTCAGCTTCGACGGTCCGGCGGCGCCAAGGCCGCAAGCGGCGATGTTCGGCAAGGGCGGCTCCCGCGTGGTCCATCGTGACCTCGAACAGGCGCATCTGACGCTGGCGCTCGAGGGGGTGCCGCAAAGCGATGTGTCGCTGTTCTCGCTGCAGGTCTTCACCAACACGCTCGGTGGCGGGATGTCGTCGCGGCTGTTCCAGGAAGTGCGCGAAAAGCGCGGGCTGTGCTACTCGATCTACACCTTCCATGCGCCCTATAGCGACACTGGATTCTTCGGGCTCTACACCGGGACCGACCCCGGCGACGCGCCTGAAATGATGGAGGTGATCGTCGACGTCATCAACGACGCGGTCGAGACGCTGACCGAAGCCGAGGTGGCGCGCGCCAAGGCGCAGATGAAGGCGGGGCTGCTGATGGCGCTGGAAAGCTGCTCGGCGCGGGCCGAACAACTGGCGCGCCATGTGCTCGCCTATGGCCGGCCGCTGACGGTGGAAGAGCTGGTGGCCAGGATCGACGCGGTCAGCGTGGAATCGACGCGCAACGCCGCCCGCGCCCTGTTGTCGCGGAGCCGCCCGGCGGTGGTGGCGCTCGGCAGCGGCAGGGGTCTGGACACGGCGGTGGCTTTCGCGGAAGGTTTGACCCGGTCGAAGGCGAAGTCGCTGCTGCACTAGGTTTGGCAGGCACAGTTTCTGGCGGAGAGTTTCAGGCATGGCCCTGTTTCGTTTGCCATCGAGCGGACCGGCAGCACTCGCCCCGCGTGGCCACGGCCTGTCGATGCGCGCGCCGCAAATGTCCGATTTCCTGGCCTGGGCGCAGCTGCGCGAATCGAGCCGGGCCTATCTGACGCCATGGGAGCCGATCTGGCCGTCCGACGACCTGACCCGCTCGGGCTTCCGGCGCAGGTTGCGCCGCTATGCCGAAGACATCGCCGCCGACCGCTCCTACCCCTTCATCGTGTTCCGGGAATCCGACGGCGCCATGATCGGCGGCGTGACGCTGGCGAATGTCCGCCGCGGCATCGTGCAGGCCGGCACCATCGGATACTGGGTCGGGCAGCCCTATGCGCATCGCGGCTATATGACGGCGGCGCTGCGGGTGCTGCTGCCGTCGCTGTTCGGCGAACTCAACCTTCACCGCGTCGAGGCCGCCTGCATCCCCTCCAATTCGCCGTCGATCCGCGTGCTGGAGAAATGCGGCTTCGCCCGCGAGGGTCTGGCGCGGCGCTATCTCT
Source organism: Hyphomicrobiales bacterium (assembly GCA_038212905.1). Taxonomy (GTDB): domain Bacteria; phylum Pseudomonadota; class Alphaproteobacteria; order Rhizobiales; family Xanthobacteraceae; genus Bradyrhizobium. The sequence continues at coordinate 10,381 of JBBQUA010000165.1, read as the reverse complement.
GCATCAACGGCGTCTGGCAGGACCACCTGCTGTTCGGGCTGCTGCATGAGGATTTTCGCGGCTGAACCCCGGTTTAGTGGACCTTTTCGGCGCCTTTGGATCGCCGCCATTGCCCTGCTATAAAGCGGTCGGGGACGATGATCAGAACACACAAGTTACCAGGGACGTCGCATGGAGGATAAGCCTGTGATCAGGACGGCCGCGCGGCCGGACCAATCTCGCTGGATCGCGTCGCGCCGGATCGCGCTGCTGGGCGCGATTTCATTGGCCATGGGCTGCGGCATGCTGGCTTCGCCGGCAGCGGCGCAGTCGTTCACCGATCGTTTCAAGAACATCTTCGGTGGCAAGTCGGAGGAGGCTCCCGCACCGGGCGCCCCGCCCGCGGCCGAGGAACCTCCGAGCGGCCTGTCCTGTCCCCCGGTCAGCATTCGCGCCGGAGCCTCGACCTATCAGGTGGCCGCGCCCGGCAAGCAGCCGGTCGGCAACGACCTTCGCTTCCAGGTGACGATCACCCGCACGGCGCGCGAGTGCAGCTACAATGGCGGCGAGATCACCGCACGGATCGGCATTCAGGGCCGCGTCATCGCCGGCCCCGCGGGCGCGCCGTCCAGCGTCGACATCCCGATGCGGGTGGCGGTGGTGCAATCCGGCATTCAGGAAAAGACCATCGCCACCAAGGCCTACCGTACCGCGGTGACGATGTCCGAGGACGGCAGCATGCCGTTCACGCTGGTCGCCGAAGATCTGGTCTATCCGGCGCCGGCGGGAGCGGTCGGCGATTCCTACATCTTCTACATCGGCTTCGACCCGCAGGCGCTGAAGCCGGAACCGAAGGCCAAGCCGAGAAGAGGTAAGCAATAAAAAACCGGCGCGATGATCTCGCGCCGGCTTTTTTGTTACGATTTGAAACGCGTCAGTTCAGCTTCGCCTTGACCTCGGCGATACCCTTGACCAGCAGGTCGTCCGCGACCGAGCCGTTCACCGATTGCGACAGGATGGCGGAAGCGGCCATCACCGCGGCGTTGGCCGCCGCCGCGCGAACGTCGGCGAGGGCCTGGGCTTCGGCGAGAGCGATCTTGCCCTCGGCGGTCTTGGTGCGCCGGGCAACAAAATCTTCCAGCTTGGTCTTGGCTTCGGAGGCGATACGCTCGGCTTCGGCCTTGGCGGACGCGATGATCTCCTGGGCCTCGCCTTCCGCCTTGGCGTGACGGGCCTTGTATTCGGCCAGCAGCTTGGCGGCTTCGTCCCTGAGCCGGCGGGCTTCGTCGAGTTCGGCCTTGATGCGGGCGGCGCGGTGATCGAGCGCCTTCAGCACGGTGTGATGGATGCCGAAATAGGCAAACACCGCCATCAGCAGGACGAAGGCGACGGCGACCCAGAATTCCGCTTGGTAGAACATCGTCACTATCCCTTCAGCGACGCGTCAACGGCCGAGGCCACGGCCTTGCCGTCGGGCACCACGCCGGTCAGTTGCTGCACGATCGCGGTGGCGGCTTCCGCGGCGATGCCGCGGACATTGCTCATCGCGGTCTCGCGCGTCGATGCGATGGTTTTTTCAGCCTCGGCGAGCTTGACCGAGAGCTTGTCTTCCAGCGCCTTGCGCTCGGCTTCCGATGCCGCGTTCAGCTTTTCGCGGGTCTCGGCGCCGATCGCCTGCGCGCGCGAACGGGCCGCGGCCAGTTCGCTCTCATAGGCTTTCAGGGCGTTGTCGGACTCGTCCTTCAGCTTCTGAGCCGCGGCCAGATCGCCCTCGATCGCAGCCTGACGGTCGTCGATCGTCTTGCCGACGCGCGGCAGGGCGATACGCGAGACGATCAGGTAGAGAGCAACGAACGCGACCAGCAGCGACACCAGTTGCGAAGCAAAGGTGTCCTTCTGGAACGGCGGAAAAGGGGCCTTGTGGCCGCCATCCGCCGCGGTATGGGCCGTCGTAGCCACGGGCTTCTCCTCGTTGGACGATCGAGGTCCCGGAACGGGACCTCACCGGCCAGATCGGTATGGGATCAGAGAGCGAACAGCAGCAACAGCGCGATCAGCAGCGAGAAGATGCCGAGCGCTTCGGTCACGGCGAAGCCGAAAATCAGGTTACCGAACTGGCCCTGGGCTGCCGAGGGATTGCGCACCGCTGCGGCGAGATAGTTGCCGAAGATGATGCCCACGCCGGCGCCTGCGCCACCCATGCCAATGCAGGCAATACCAGCGCCAATGTACTTTGCGGCAATCGGATCCATGTAACTAACTCCTTCTTGAGGTTTGCTAGAGCGGCAGGTTTGCCAGAAAGGCCACGTCAGTGGCCCGGATGAATTGCATCGTTGAGGTAGATGCAGGTGAGGATGGCGAAGACGTAGGCTTGAAGGAACGCGACCAGAAGCTCGAGCGCGGTCAGCGCCATCGTCAGTCCGAGCGGCAAAACGGCGCCGGCCCAGCCGAGGAAGCCGAGTGCGCCAAGCATGCCGATGAAGCTCGCGAACACTTTCAGCGCGATATGGCCCGCCAGCATGTTGGCGAACAGCCGCACCGAATGCGAAACCGGCCGCAGGAAGAACGACAGCACCTCGATGAACATCACCAGCGGTAGAATCGCGATCGGAACACCCGACGGCATGAATATCCTGAAGAACTTCAGGCCGTTCTTGTAGAGGCCGTAGATCAGCACGGTGAAGAACACCACCAGCGCCAGCGCCACGGTGACGATCAGATGGCTTGAAACCGTGAAGGTGTAAGGAATGATCCCGACGAAGTTCGAGATCATAATGAACATGAACAGCGAGAAGATCAGCGGGAAGAACTTCATGCCTTCCGAGCCGGCCGTGCTTCTGATCGTACTGGCCACGAATTCGTAGCTCAGTTCGGCCACCGACTGCATGCGGCCCGGGATCAGCTGCCGGCCGGTGCCGAGCATCAGCAGCGAGATCACCGCCACCGACAGGAACATGTAGGCCGACGAATTGGTGAACGCGATTTCGTGTCCGCCGATGTGACCGATGGTGAAGAGCTTGGTGATCTCGAACTGGTGAATTGGATCGGCGGCCATGCGTCTCTCAGTCTATCGGTTTCGCGATCGCTCGCGGATCGGACGTTCAGTTGCGCTTCGCAGTATCAGCGTCAGAGACGTTCATTCTGCTTTGCCATCACGCCCGCGGTCCGCATCACATTGATCACGCCGGCGGTAAAGCCAAGCAGCAAGAATACGATGAGGCCCCAGGGCGAAGTCAACAGCAGGCGATCGAAACCCCAGCCGAGACCCGCTCCGACAAGAACACCCGCGACCAGTTCGGAGGAGAGCCGAAGCCCCATGGCCATGGCGGATGCCCTGGCCTGAGCCTGCTCATTTCCGGACGGGTCAGTCCCGATTTTTCGGCTGTCCCGAATTTCGGACAACCGGTGATCCAGACTTCCGAGCCTTGCGGAAAGCGCGGCTTCGTCGGACGATTTATCGCGACTTCCATTTCGCTCGCCGTTCGTGCCTTCAGCCATGCTGTGCAGCCCAAACGTATCAGCGGTGGATGGAAATAACGCCCCGTCACCCTCAAAAGCCGCGCGGACCATACTGACCACACCTAACCAAGTCAAGATTGCGTCGTAACCAGTTAGTGCTTTGATTTGTCTCGGTTTATTCAACCGGAGCGGGATCGGCGGCCGCGCCCTCACCGCACTGCAATAGCTAACCCCGGTCTCGGCCGATTTTGACCGATCTTGCACCGCACCGACGTGTCTGTTGGGATGGCCGCCGACGGCCATTCTCACCTGGAGACCGCATGCCACGTCAGCTCGACTACTATTTTTCGTTTCAGTCCCCGTGGGCCTATATCGGGCACAAATTGTTCCGGGAAGTCGCAAATACCTACGATCTGAAGGTGAACCACAAGCCGGTGGTGCTGGTCGACCTGTTCTCGGAGACCGGCGGCCTGCCGCTGACGAAGCGTCATCCGGTGCGGCAACGCTATCGGATGGTCGAATTGCAGCGCTGGCGCGACAAGCGTGGCCTCAATTTCAACCTGCAACCGGCGCACTGGCCGTTCAATGCACGGCTCGCCGATGGCGTGGTGATTGCAGCGCTGGAGGCCGGCCACGATCCCGATCCGTATCTGCGGCGGGCCTACGCTGCCGTGTGGGAAGACCAGCTTAATCTGACCGATCCGGCCACCCTTATCGAACTGGCCGACGATTCCGGGCTGCCGGGCAGGCAACTGGTGGAACGTTCGGGATCCGACCAGATCAGCACCGTCTATGAGCAAAACCGCCAGGATGCGCTGGCGGCCGACGTGTTCGGATCGCCCGGTTATGTGCTCGACGGTGAGGTATTCTGGGGGCAGGACCGGATCGAATTGCTTGCCGACGCGTTGAAATCCGGCCGCGCGCCCTATAGGTCGCAGGTGTAGGCTGGAATCGCCCGAGGACAGGGACGGCCTGTCCGGTTCGAGACGGAGGGTCCCCATGATCACAGCGATATCGCCCTCGAAGTTCTCCACAGCCATCGCGGTCACTGCGATGTTTTTGGGCCTGGGCTTGTCCCTTGCGAGGTCCGGCGCCGCCGCCGCGCAATCGATGCCGGACGGCGAGAAGGGCCGTTATTCGATGTCGACGGTCGGCAACGCCGTGATCAGGCTGGATACCAGGACCGGCGCGGTTTCGACCTGCAACAATGGCGGCGCGGGTTGGGCCTGCTACGCCGTGCCCGACGAACGCGCGGCGCTGGATGCGGAAATCGGCAGGCTGCAGGCCGACAATGACAGACTGAAGACCGAGCTGGCGGCGCGCGAACCTGTCGTCACGGGCAAGATCGACGAGGCCTTGCCCCAGCAAACGTTGCCGAAAACCGATTCGCTGAAAAAACCCGACCCGAAGATGGCCGAGGGCGAGCGCAAGATCGAGATCCCGCTGCCGAGCGACCGCGACATGGACCGCATGATGTCGTTTCTGGAGCGGGCGTGGAAGCGGCTGATCGAGATGGCCAACCGGGTCCAGAAGGACGTTTCCGGCAGGATCTGAATATTCGGACTTCGAAGGGTGGGCAAAGATTTCGCCGCAGCTCGAAGAGCGCAGGCGGAAGCGTGCCCACCAACTTGCTAGCAGCGAACGAAATGGTGGGCACGGCGCGAAGGCGCGCCTTTGCCCACCCTACCGAGGTCCAATGCCCCCACCCAAATCCATCTCTCGTTCCGCGCCATCGACGGTCACAGTGACCAACATCGTCTCCTCGCTGCTGACGGTGCAGACGCGCGGCGCCGGATTCACCGATCTCACCGCCGAGATCGCAGGATTCGTCCGCGACGCCGGCGCGCAAGAGGGCGCGGTGACGCTGTTCATCCGTCATACCTCGGCGTCGCTGACGATCCAGGAAAATGCCGATCCCTCGGTGCTGGACGACCTGATGACGGCGCTCGGCCGGCTCGCGCCCGAGGAGGCCGGATGGAGCCACGACACCGAAGGTCCTGACGACATGCCGGCCCATATCAAGACCATGCTGACCGCGACCTCGCTGCATGTGCCGGTGCTCGGGGGCGAACTCGCGCTGGGCAGCTGGCAGGCGATCTATCTGGTCGAGCATCGCCGCGCCCCGCACCGGCGCGAGCTCGTGCTGCAATTTGCCGGCCAGACCTGAGACATCAGACCCAATACCTGAAACTCGAGGCCCAAAAAAACCGGCCGCGGAGCGATCCGCGGCCGGCTTGTGACGACTGATCCGGCGGCGATCGCCGCCGGATCAGTTCAGCCTACTTGGTGATATCGACGTCCTTGGTTTCCGGCAGGAAGAAGAAGCCGACGACCACGGTGATCGATGCGAAGATGATCGGATACCAGAGACCTGCATAGATATCGCCGGTCGAGGCCACGATCGCGAACGCGGTCGCGGGCAACAGTCCGCCGAACCAGCCGTTGCCGATGTGATAGGGCAGCGACATCGAGGTATAGCGGATCCGGGTCGGGAACAGTTCGACCAACATCGCCGCGATCGGTCCGTACACCATGGTGACGAAGAGCACGAGGACGAACAGCAGCCCGATCACCGCCGCGACCTGCGGCCGGAAGATATCGAACGGATGCTGCATCTTCACGATCTGGGCGTCGCCGGCCTTCGGATAGCCCGCCGCCTGCACTGCTGCCAGTACCTGCGGGTTCGACGCCGCCGCCGTATAGGGCACGTCCTTGCCGTTGACGACGACCTTCACGCCGGAGCCTGCGGCACCGTAGCTGGTGGTGTACTTGACCGACTGCTGCGCCAGATAGGAACGAGCGGTGTCGCAAGGCGCGGTGAACACGCGGGTGCCGACCGGATTGAACAGGTCGCCGCAGAGTGCCTTGTCGGAGACGACCTCCACCTTCACGGTTTCGATCGCCTTTTCCAGCGCCGGGTTGGCGTTGGTGGTGATCGATTTGAAGATCGGGAAGAAGCTCAGCGCCGCGATCAGGCAGCCCGCCAGGATGATCGGTTTACGGCCGATCTTGTCGGACAATGCACCGAACACGATGAAGAAGCCGGTGCCGAACAGCAGCGACCATGCGATCAGCAGGTTCGCGGTGAAGGCATCGACCTTGAGGATCGATTGCATGAAGAACAGCGCGTAGAACTGGCCCGTGTACCAGACCACGCCCTGACCCATCACGCCGCCTACCAGCGCCAGGATCACGATCTTGGCGTTGCTCCAGTCGGCGAAGGCTTCGGTCAGCGGAGCTTTCGAGCCCTTGCCCTCGTCCTTCATCTTCTGGAACACCGGCGATTCATTGAGCCGAAGCCGGATCCAGACCGAGATGCCAAGCAGCACGACCGAGACCAGGAATGGAATTCGCCAGCCCCAATTCTGGAACGCGGTGGTGAAGACCTTGCCGGCGAGGGCAGGGTCGCTCAGGGCCGGATAGGGCGCGGGTATCGCGGTGCAGGCGGTGCCGACGCAGGCGGAGCCGGCGAAGTTGTTGTTGACGTAGGCCGTGACGAACAAAATCACCAGCAACGACAGGAACAGGCCGAGCGTGGCCGTCGTTTGAATGAACGACGTATAGTAACCGCGTTTGCCCATTGGCGCATGCTCGGCCACGTAGGTGGCGGCTCCGCCGTACTCTCCGCCGAGCGCAAGGCCCTGCAGCAAGCGCAGACCGATCAGGATGATGGGTGCCGCGATGCCGATCGTCGCCGCGTTCGGCAGCAGGCCGACGATGAAGGTCGACAGGCCCATGATCAGGATGGTGACGAGGAAGGTGTATTTGCGTCCGACGATGTCGCCGACGCGGCCGAACACGATGGCGCCGAACGGACGGACGATGAAGCCCGCGGCGAAAGCGAGCAGCGCGAAGATGTCGCGGGTCGCCTGGTTGAACATCGGCAGCTTGGTGGCGGGATCGATGACGCCGAAGAACTGGACGCCGATAACGCTGGCGAGCGAACCGAACAGATAGAAATCATACCATTCGAAGACGGTGCCGAGCGATGAGGCGAGAATGACGAAACGTTCGTTCTTCGTCATGCCTCCGGTTCTAACTTTATCCGTCGCAGCCACTGTGGACATTTTTCGGTCGCTCCCGCCTGTTTTTTGATTCACGAACATGTGTGTTGCGTCAGATAGACGCGTAATAACAGGCGCCTCACTACATGGTCGGGAAGCATGCCCCAATAGTACTTTCGGCTGGCGTTGGTTCGCCGCGGCTGCGCGCGGGATGTCACTTTGTGCCGCCGGGCTGGCATGATTCACCTGCGCAATCGGTCGGACACAGCGATTTCACGGGGGCAAAGGCTGTTTCGTTCGAGGCCAGGGTCTTCGAAAAATGCCGCTGTTCGGGTTCACACCCGCGAATCAGCCAGGCAAAAAAGTGTAACCCTACGGTGCAGGCGATCCCGCCAGCTACCGGAGTGGTCCCGAACTAAAGTCCAATGGCGGCAAAAAACAGCGCGACGACCCACATCGCGATCGAGATGATCGCGGTCCAGCGCGCGAACAGCAAATAGATCTCGCGCATCAGCGTTGAAATGGTCTTCTGTGCGATGGCTTGCGGAGGCCGGCGTTCCTTGGGGAGATAGAGCCACAACTCGGTGTGACGGTGATCCTTGCTCCGGGCCTCATGGGCCTTCAGGACGAGGACCAGCGTCATGATGATGCTCAGAAAACCTCCCGCCTGAAAGGCGGAACGCGGCAGGAACGACAGGCCGATCATGACGCAGAAGATCGCAAGCGACGCGAAGGCGCATGCGCGCAGCACTGTGGTATAGGCAATATGGCGTATCTCTTCCACCAGCCGCCCCTCCGTCTTCGCAAAGGACCGAGGCGCAGCGTAACGGCAAGGTCTCGCGCCCTCAAGCCCGGGGCTGCTGGCTAGAGGCCGATTTTGAGAAAATTTCCGGCGGCGGGGAGTGTCAGAATCGCGGTGGCGGCCAGCCAGATCCAGAGCGACGCATTGTTTGATTCCGGGGCGCCGGTGACCCGCTCGTAGATGGCGGCCGGAATTCCGCCGAGAATGACCGTGGCGGTCGAGACCATCAACGACGCGAACATCAGTGTCAAAGACAGGTTTCCAAACAGCAGCGGACCGGCGAGTACCTGGACGTACAGCAGCGCGAAAATGAGCCAGAGCTGGTTGAAAATGCCATTGATCATGCCGAAAAACGCTATGCCGATGAAATAGAAATTGCGGTTCATGACGCGGCCCCGCCGAATTTGGGGGCGAGGTTTAGCACCAGCAATGTGTAGTGAAGCACGACGCGCAGCCAGAACATCCAGACGAAGCCGAACAGCCACAGCACGGCGGGAACGGTCACCTTCGGGGTCACCATCGCGATGACACCGATCACGGGATCGGTGAACCGGCAAAAGAACCGCCAGATATAGTTGGGTGAATCCGCGTCGACCATCAGGCCGAGCAGGAAGCGGCCGAGCATGGTGTACATCAACGCCGCCAGAACGAAGTTCGGCAGGTGGTAGTACCAGTAGGTGGCGATCGAGGTTGCAGTATCCAACGTCTGGTTCTCCCGCGAGCCTTCGGCAATCGACCAACCGGGATGTGTGACGACACCACGATCGTGCGCGACAATGGCAAGCGCCGACTTCCCCGGCAAGAGTGGACGCGAGGTCGTTCAAAACAAAACGGGGCCCCGGAGGGCCCCGTCTATCGAGATGTGCTGCAGTGCTTTTAGGTGGTTTTCTCTTCCAGCACCGTTCCCCCCCGCGGCTTGCGGATGGCGTCGACATAGGCCTGCATTTCCTTCGACGGCTCCTTGCCGAGCAGGCTGACCACATAGATGACGGCGAAGCCGAGCGGCGCTCCCAGCATCCCGCAGGCGATGTTGGTGAGACCGAACCAGCCGACCTTGTTGACCAGAGGGTGGGCCACCGTCGGCCAGTGCTCCATGGCGTTTGGCAATGCCATGGCTTTCGCCAGATCGACCAGAGGTGCCCCCGTTATCGGGTTCAGCAGCGATGTCATGCCGAAATACTTCACGCCGGCGCCCGGGAAGTAACGGGTTGTCACGAGATAGAACAAGCACAGTCCGAAGCCGGCAATGATGCCGCAGACCGCGCCCGTCGATGTCGCGCGCTTCCACCAGACGCCCATCACGAGTGCCGGGAAGTTGCCGGCCATCGCGAGTGAGAACGCCCAGCCGACCATCGCCAGGATGTCCCCGGGCTTGGTCGCGGCCGTCGCGGCCGCAACCACGGCGACGATCAGCAGCAGCACGCGGGCGACCATCAGCCGGCGCACGGTGGGAGCGTTGGGATCGATCATCTTGTAGTAGACGTCGTGCGACAACGCGTTGGCGATGGCGAGCAGCAGCCCGTCAGCGGTGGACAGCGCGGCGGCGAGGCCGCCGGCGGCGACCAGACCCGAGATCACATAGGGAAGTCCCGCGATCTCCGGCGTGGAGAGCACGATCACGTCGGTGTTGATGATGAAGTCCTGCAACCTGACGACGCCGGGATGGTCGGCGATTGCTTTGCAGGCCGCCACGATGGCGTCGATACTGGACGCATTCTTGCCGCAGATCTGGACCAGGCCGAGTTCGCCCCAATTGAAGATCCAGGGTCGAATCGCCGTCAGATCGCGCCCGATGACGTTGGTGTAGACTTCCAGCTTCGAGAACGCCGCATAGGCCGGCGCCGAGAAGTACAGCAGGAAGATGAACAGCAGCGACCATGCCACCGACTGGCGTGCCGCACGTACCGACGGGGTAGTGAAGTAGCGCATCAGGATGTGCGGCAAGGAAGCCGTTCCGACCATCATGCAAAGGATGATCGCGAAGAAGTTCAGCGGGGTGTAGTTGATGAACGGCGAGATATGCGGCTTGAGGTTGGCGACGGTCGCAAGACCGGTCGCAATCATCTGCTGCTCCCGCGCCGTGATATCGGCAATGGCCTGCCCGTAGGTCAGTTCGGGGATCGGGATCCCGTACTTC
>JBBQUA010000164.1:0-12375 GCA_038212905.1 Hyphomicrobiales bacterium | reverse complement strand
GGCAGGCTCCCGTTAGTGCGTATTAGAGTTGGCATACTTCCGAAGTTCAAGTCTGGCAATGGCGCGGTTATGGACCTCGTCCGGACCGTCGGCAAGGCGCAGCGTGCGGATGCCGGCATAGGCCTTGGCGAGGCCCGCGTCGTCGGAGACGCCGCCGCCGCCAAAGGCCTGGATCGCGTTGTCGATGATCTTCAGCGCCATGTTCGGCGCCGCCACCTTGATCATGGCGATCTCGAGCTGCGCGGTCTTGTTGCCAACCTTGTCCATCATGTCGGCGGCCTTGAGGCAGAGCAGCCGGGTCATCTCGATGTCGGTGCGAGCTTCGGCGATGCGCTGTTCCCAGATCGAATGTTCTATGATCTTCTTGCCGAACGCGGTGCGCGACGACAGCCGTCGCACCATCTTCTCCAGTGCCTCTTCGGCAACCCCGATGGTGCGCATGCAGTGATGGATGCGGCCGGGACCGAGGCGGCCTTGCGCGATCTCGAAACCGCGGCCTTCGCCGAGCAGGATGTTTTCGGCGGGAACGCGAACGTTTTCGAGCAGCACCTGGGCATGGCCGTGCGGCGCATCGTCGAAGCCGAACACCGGCAGCATTTTCTCCACGGTGATGCCGGGGGTATCGAGCGGCACCAGGATCTGGGACTGCTGCTGATGGCGCGCCGCGTTCGGATCGGTCTTGCCCATCAGGATCGCGATCTTGCAGCGGGGATCGCCGACGCCGGACGACCACCATTTGCGGCCGTTGATGACGTAGTGATCGCCGTCGCGCGTGATTGAGGTTTCGATGTTGGTGGCATCCGACGAGGCCACCGCGGGCTCGGTCATCAGGAAGGCGGAGCGGATTTCGCCGTTCATCAGCGGCTTCAGCCATTTGCGCTTCTGCTCCTTGCTGGCATAGCGCATGAACACTTCCATGTTGCCGGTATCCGGCGCCGAGCAGTTGAACACTTCGGAGGCAAAGCCGATGTGGCCCATTTCCTCGGAGAGCGGCGCGTATTCCAGATTGCTCAATCCCGCGCCGCGGAATTCGTCATCCTCATGCGAGGACGGCGGCATGAACATGTTCCAGAGGCCCTCGGCCTTGGCCTTCTTCTTGAGGTCTTCGAGGATCGGGATCACCTTCCAGCGCGAACCCTCGGCGTCCTGCTGCTTGTAGATCGGCACCGCGGGCCGGACGTGCTTGGTCATGAACGACTGCACGCGATTGAGCCAATCCTTCTGGCGATCCGACATATTGAAGTCCATGGGGCGTTCCTCACCTTGTGAAATTGTTGGGCCGCACTGTCTGCCCGCCGTTCGCCGGCCGCAAGACGATTTTGCGACTCGTTACGAACAAGGATTGACATTCCCGGCCCTTCAAACGATAGTTTCATACAAGCGTTTGAAATGCAACCGGCCAGATCGGCCCTGCATGGGAGCCATGACATGGCGTCGGATCACACCAGGAGCGCGATCCTCAGCGCCGCCGAGCGGCTGTATGCCGATCGCGGCTTCGGCGACGTCACGCTGCGCGACATCGTGGCCTCGGCGAACGTCAACCTCGCGGCTGTGAATTATCATTTCGGCTCCAAGGACGAGTTGATCGCCGAACTGTTCGTCACCCGCAGCCTCGCCACCAATCGCGAGCGGCTCAACGAGTTGAAATCAGCCGAAGAGGCCGGCGGCGGCCGCGCCGGCATCGACGCGATTTTCCGCGCGCTGGTCGGACCGACGCTGCGCGGCTGCCTCGGTCCGTCCAGCGAGGGCTCGACCGCGGCGCGCTTCATGATCCGCGCCTCGATCGAATCGGTGCCGCCGATCCGCCGCATCAAGAACCGCGAAGTCGATCACCTCAGGAAATTCGCCGCCGCGATGCGGCGTTCCCTGCCCGGCCGCAACGAGGCCGATCTCTATTGGGGCCTGCACTTTGCCCTGGCGATGGCGCACCACACCATTCGCGAGCGGGAGCGGCTGACGAAATTGTCGGAGGGCTTGTGCGATCTTGACGACGTGCAGGGGATTGTCGAGCGGGTGGTCGCGGTGTCGGTGATGGCGCTGACGGGGGGCGAGGCGAAAAGCAAGGCGCCCACGAGGCTGGTGGCGCGAGACGGGCGGTGACCGAGATCGGCCAGCGGTCCATTCCGGTCTCATTTCCTGACGGCGAGAGCATAGAGATAGGCCAGGATCGCATCGACGTCCTCGTCGGAAAAGTCGATCTGCGGCATCGCACGGTGCTTCGACACCATGCCCTCCCTGAGTTCGGCCTGCAGCTCTCGCGGCGCAAACCGGGCGTAGACCTCGCGCATCGGCGGCGCCTGCGCGAGCGGGCTTGCACCAACGGCCCCGATCGCATGGCAGCGGCCGCAGTTGTTCTCAAGGATGACCTTACCCCTGCTCCGCAACTGGCCGGAGCCAGCGGCATCAACGCTCGCGGCCGGATACAACAGCAGTCCGGCGATCAGACATCGGAGCAGATTGTAGCGCGGTATCATCGATTTGGGTCCCACTGATGTTACAGGCTGCGCCCGGGACCACCGGATGGTCTTGATGCAAATCAAGGCATTGCGACCGCTCGGGAAGCGCGCAAGTCGCGCGGAGACGCCGTTGAGGACTAGATAATTTTCCGCTGCCTCAATTCGCCGAGCTTGGCCTCGTCAACCCCGATCGTCGCCAGCACATCCCTGGTATCCGCGCCCAACAGCGGCGGCGCGCGATACTCCTTCACCGGGGTGCCTGAAAACGTGATGGCATTGCGGATCAGCGACAGCTCATGCTCGAAGGGATGATCGACCTTGACCTGCATGCCGCGCGACTGGACGTGCGGATCGGCGAACACCTGCTCGAAATCGTTGATCGGCCCGCAGGGCACACCGGCCTTTGCGAGTTCATCCAACCAATGTGCCACCGGCCCTTTCAGGAACAAGCCGGCAAAGATCGCCATGATCTCCTTGCCGTGGACGACGCGATCGTTGTTCTTGACGAATTTTGGATCGGTCGCGAGCTCCGGCTGGCCGAGCACGGCGCAGGTGCGCGCGAACTGGCCGTCATTGCCGACCACCAGCATCAACTCTCCATCGGTGCAGCGGAACACGCCGGCGGGCATCCCGCCATTGCCCCAGGTGCCGCGCCGCGGCGGCGTGGTGCCGTTGACGAGATAGATCTGCGCCCAATGCGAGAGCGAGGCGATCACGGTGTCGAACAGGCAGACGTCGACCTGCTGTCCCTCGCCGCCATTGGCCTTGCGGTGATAGAGCGCGGCCAAAATCCCGATCGAGGTGTTCATGCCGGTCATGTAGTCGACGATGGAGGGACCAACCTTCATCGGTCCCTCGCCGGGCTCGCCGTCGATATGGCCGGTGACGCTCATCAAGCCGCCCATCGCCTGCAAGATGGCGTCGTAGCCGGCGCGCGGCGCGTAGGGCCCGGTCTGCCCAAAGCCGGTCACCGAGCAATAGATGATGCCGGGATTGACAGCCTTGATCGATTCATAATCCAGCCGGTAGCGCTTGAGATCGCCGACCTTGTAATTCTCCATCATGACGTCGCAGGACTTTGCCAGTTCGCGGACGATGTCCTGGCCTTCCGGGCTCGCGATGTTGACGGTGACCGATTTCTTGTTGCGGTTGGCGCATAGATAGAACGAGTTGTTGTTGTTTTGCTTGCCGTCGGGATCGCTGAGGTAAGGCGGGCCGAAGGCGCGCGCATCGTCGCCGCCGCCCGGCCGCTCGATCTTGATCACCTCGGCGCCGAGATCGCCCAGCATCTGCGCCGACAGCGGCCCCGCCAGCACGCGCGTCAGGTCGAGAATTTTGATGCCTTGAAGCGGCAGAGCCGACATAGAGATTCCTCCGGGATTTTGCTTGTCGCGCGGGAACGCGTGCCCGGCGAATGTGAATCAGCGGATACACTATTTTGTTGATGCCAAGCACTGCGCTCAGGGCATGAAGCTATCCGCCCGCAGCGGCACGTTGCTTGATTGACCTGGACCAGTTAATGGTCCATTATTTCGTGGACCGTCCAGAAGGAAACGCCGATGCGGATTTCCGTCACCGACGCCAAGGGACAATTGACCGAACTGGTGCGTCGCGCCGAAGCCGGTGACGAGGTGATCCTGACCCGGCACGGGCATGAAGCCGTGCGGCTGGTGCCGGTCATGGCCGTGCTGGAGCCTAAGGACCGGCGAGCATTGCTCGAACAGATCCGCGCGCGCGGTTCGGCGAAGGCAATTGCGGGGCCGGATGCCGCGCGGAGCCAGGACTTTCTCTACGGCGATGACGGCTTGCCCGGATGATCGCCGTCGATACCTCCGCGCTGATGGCGATCGTGCTCGATGAGGCGCAGGCCAATGCCTGCATCGCCGCGCTGGAGAAGGAAGACAACGTCCTGATCTCGGCCGGCACCATCGCCGAAGCCTTGATCGTCGCGACACGGCGCAATGTCGGCGAAGAGATCGCCAGCCTGATCGACGGACTCGGCTTCAACGCCATAGCGGTCACCCCGGCTTCGGCGCGGCGGATTGCTTCGGCCTATGGGCGCTGGGGAAAAGGCATCGATGCCGCCGGACTGAATTTCGGCGACTGCTTTGCCTATGAAGTCGCGAAGGAACACGACTGTCCCCTGCTCTATGTCGGCGATGATTTCGCCAGAACCGACGTTAAGCGCGTGTTGTGAATTCGCAGCAAGCGCTTCAAGGCTGATCCACGATGTTCGGACGCGATACGACGTATCCGGCGCAGGCCAGCAGCAACGCCGCCACGCCGGTCGCCAGCCAGAGCGACGGATGCGCGCTGAACCAGAACGCGAAAAATCCGAACGTCATCCCGGCGCAGGCCATCATCTTGGCCGGACGCGAGATCGCCCCATCGGAGCGCCAGTCTCGCAACGTCTTGCCGAATTGGGGATGATTGAGCAGCCACGCCTCCAGCCGCGGCGACGAGCGGGCAAAACACCACGCGGCGATGATCAGGAAAATCGTGGTCGGCAGCAACGGCGTCACCGCGCCGATCGCGCCAAGGGCGACCATCACGCATCCCATGCAGAAGTAGACAACCCGCATTACTTTAGCCGAGAACAGCTTTTCATTGTTGTGGCGGATATGCTGGAGCGGGTGGAGGGAATCGAACCCTCGTATTCAGCTTGGAAGGCTGCTGCTCTACCATTGAGCTACACCCGCGCTTGGCGATGACCTATCACGCCGGGTGGACGGCCTCAACCGCCCTGCGCTGATTTGGCCGGGTAAACGACGTTTGTTCCACCGGTTCAGCCCCTTAACATCGGCCGAATCCGTGCCTATACTGATGTCTCCATCAACACAACGAAAGGAGGTGATCCAGTGTCTCTTACCAAGCGCTGTCACCTCGCTGGGATCGCCCGCTAGGCTCTAACAGGCCTGGCATCGGGGCGCTCTCAGCCCTGGACCAGCGAGGTCAAAAGTTGGGCGCGACGGGAGCCATCCCGTCGCGCTTTTTTATTGGCATCGTCATTCCGGGGCAGCCCGCAGGGCTGAACCCGGAATGACAATGAATTTTCAGGGATCAGAAGCCGCAGACGTTGACCGATCGCGGGCGCGGCCCGCGGCGATTTTCGATCATCCGCTCGCCGCCATTGCTGGCCGAACTGCCATAGTAGCGGTGATGGCCAGCCACGTCGTGCCAATCGCCCGGCTGCGATCCTGCAGGAGCCCGCACGCTATCGCTGATGATGGAAGCTGGCTTGCGTAACATGACCGTCTCCGTTGCTGGGCGCGCAGTTGCTGCGTTCTGCCCATCAGTCGTCAGGCCTGAGCGCCGCGTTCAACGGCGATCTCACCTATCGTGTTTCCGGAGTGTTTCATCGCAGCATGCCGCGACCTGCGACAGGCTGCCACGGCGGCTGCATTTCTCGCGGAATGCCGCCTTGTCGGGATGAGCCTCGGCCAAACGTCCTCCGGGTTGAACCCCGAACAGCATCCAAGGAGATCCCGATGCTTTATGCCTTTCTGGCCTATCACGTCGAAACCGAGGTGACCTCCTGGACGCCGGAACAGGACGCGGCGCTGATGGTCGAGCTGCATCAGGTCCATGACCGGCTGCATCGGGAGGGACGGCTCGGGCCGGCGGCGCGGCTGGGGGCGACCAAAAAGGCCCGCACGTTGCGCGGCCCGGGCGCTGGACAGGTCATCGACGGTCCGTTTGCCGAGACCAAGGAACAGTTGCTGGGCCTCTATGTCCTCGACTGCGCCAGCGAAGAGGCCGCCATCGAGGCCGCCCGCGACCTGCGCCGGGTCAATCCGACCGCAGTTTACGAGATTCGCCCGGTCCAGCTTTATCTGCCCGGGGTGCCCTTCCCGGTGACGGAAGCTGCCAGCGACGAGGGGTAATCGGCACGGCTTTGTCATGCCGGCTTGAGCTGAATCAAATCGCTGACCAGCCCCTGTTCTTTATTGGCAACGCAGCTCGCAACAGGCGTTGCCTTCCTGAAACGCGGAGACCGGTCATGCTCAAGAATATTCTCGTTCATATCCCGTCGGAGCGACTGATACGTCCATTGGTTGACGGAGCCGTCTCGGTGGCGGTCTCGCATGCCGCCCATCTCCACGCGATTTCGGTCGGATACGAAACCACCAATGTGCTCCCGTTCGATGCCGGCGGTACAGCGGTCGTCGCGGTTTTTGAGATCGAGCAGGAACGCGCACTGGCGCGCGCCGATGCCGCGCTTGCCGTATTCGAAACCGAGGCCCGTAATGCCGGCATTCCGTTCAGTTCTCAGGCGGCAGCAAGCATCCCGGCGGAGGCCGCGGCAAGCGTGATCGCCTCGGCGCGGCTGCACGATTTGACGATCGTGCTGCAACCCGAGCCCGATCGCCAGACGTTCGATAACGTCATGCCTCAGGAAATACTGTTTGGATCGGGTGGACCGGTCCTCTTTGTCCCCTATGTGCACAAAGGCCTGCTGGACGCCAAGCGGATCGGAATTGCGTGGGACGGCAGCCGCCTCGCCGCGCGGGCAGTTCGCGACGCGGCGCCGTTCCTGAAGCGAGCGCAGGCCATCACCATCATCAGCATCAATGAAGCCCAGACGCCGGCTGAAGCGTCCCCGAAGGCGTTGTCAGCCTATCTGGCGCGGTACGGCGCGACGTTACGGATCCAGCAGATGGACGCCGACCACGCCGATATCCAGCCCAGCATCCTGTCGATCGCGGCTGACGATAGTCTCGATCTGATCGTCATGGGCGGCTATGGTCATTCGCGGCTGCAGGAACGCTTTCTGGGTGGCGTCACCCGAGGCATGATTCAATCCATGACGGTGCCGACACTGATGTCGCACTGACGGTCGGGTGCGCGGAGCCGGGAGAAGCAGCTTGCAAGCGATGGCCCTCACCTCTGCTGGATCGCTGCTCCGGCTTCAGGAGCGCGTCTTTGCCTTTCTGACCGACCCCGCCACCCACCCGCAGGTTCACCGCATCGATACCCATGCGGCGTCGGTGTTTCTCGAAGGCGAACGCGCGCTCAAGATCAAGCGCGCCATCCATTTTCCCTATCTCGATTATTCGACGCTGGCGAAGCGGAAGGCTGCCTGCGAGCAGGAGCTGGCGATAAACCGCCGGTTCGCACCGCGGATCTACCGCCGCGTCGTCCCGATTACCGAGGATAGCCGGGGGTCGCTGAGCGTCGACGGCACGGGGACGCCGGTCGAATTTGCGGTCGAGATGGCGCGCTTTGATGAAAGCCGGACCATCGACCATCTGGCGGAAGCCGGTCCGCTGGCTTCCGATCTGATCGACGCCATCGCCGGCGCGATCGCAGCATCCCACCTCGCTGCCCCGCGGGTGGCCGCTGGCCCATGGATCCAGTCGATTGCAGGCATTATCGCCGGCAATACCACGGCATTCCGGGCCGCGGCCTGCTTCTCCGAACCTGACATCGACCAACTCCAGGACGCGTCGCGTTCCGCACTGAGCCGGATTTGCGGGTTGTTGGAGCAGCGCGGCAGGGCGGGATTTGCGCGGCATTGCCATGGCGATCTGCATCTGGCGAATATTGTGTTGATCGAGGACAAGCCTGTTCTGTTCGACGCCATCGAGTTCGACCCAACGATGGCGTCCACCGATGTGCTTTATGACCTTGCATTCCCGCTGATGGACTTCATTCGCTACGACCGGCACGCCGCGGCAAACGGCCTCATGAATGGATATTTGAACCGCTCGCCCGCTGAAAATCTCGATGCGCTCGCAGCGCTCCCGCTGTTGATGTCGTTGCGCGCCGCCATTCGCGCCAATGTGACGCTTGCCCGGCTTGGCCCGGCCGGTCGCGACGACGCCGACATCAGGCAATCGGCCCGTGTCTATTTCGAGCTTGCGCTCCGATTGATCCGGCCCGCTGCGCCGATGCTGGTCGCGATTGGCGGCCTGTCCGGAACGGGAAAATCCGTTCTGGCGCGCGCGCTCGCGCCCGGCCTGACGCCCGATCCGGGAGCCGTCGTGCTACGCAGCGACGTGCTGCGAAAACAATTGTTGCACGTCAACGAAACCGATCGACTCCCCGAGAGCGCCTACCAGCCGGAGATGACCCGGCAGACTTACGAAGTCCTCGGACGACACGCCACTCGCATTCTTTCACAGGGTCATTCGGTTGCGGTTGACGCCGTATTCGCCCATCCGGGCGAACGCGCCGCGATCCGCGACGACGCGCACAGACTGGGCGTCAGGTTCGTCGGCCTCTACCTCCAGACCGACCTTGCGACGCGACAGCGCCGCGTCGGTGCCCGCAGTCACGATGCGTCCGACGCCACACCCGAGATCGCCGCGCGGCAGGAACAATTCGATATCGGCGCGGTCGACTGGACACCCATCGACGCGTCGGGAACGCCGGAGCAGACGCTGAGGCTATGCCAGTCCGCGATCTCTCATGGAAAGGCGACTTAGCCAGGAAACGGAAACGGACAAGGTCTTACGCCGCCGTCGTCACGATCTCGGAGGGAGTTAAGTTCCTGTGGGATGGCGGCGGGCGCAGCAGTCCGTCTTCGCTCTCGCTGCGCTCAAGCTACGCCGGACACGCTTTCACCTGACGGTCTTGCGTGGCTGCGCCACGCGTAGCCCGTCAGGGCGTAGCGTGGTGGGGGAAGAAGGACTCGAACCTTCGAAGTCGTAAGACGGCTGATTTACAGTCAGCTCCCTTTGCCACTCGGGACACTCCCCCGCTCAACAGCATCGGAACCCATCCGCCGAAAATGGCGGCAGAAAGGTCAAACGATGACGTTAAAACCGGGCGCCGATGGCGAGCTCCCGGTTGGCGCGTTTATGGGGGAAACGGCCCGGCAAAGTCAACCAAGGCGCCCCCCTTTATCCGGGCCGACCGGGGCCCAAATTGCCATTATTCGGAACCCGTGACACAAGCCTGCCATGAGCGATCGTGATCGAAAACCGCGCTTTCAGCGCGGAGGCGGCAAAGGACCCGACAAAGGCCGCCAATCCGGCCGCCGGCCGGGCGGGCGCGACCGCGAGGCGAGCCTTGACGGGGCGGTCATCCTGTACGGCTGGCATACGGTGGCGGCGGCGCTGGCCAACCCGCGGCGCCGGATTCGCAAGCTGTGGCTGACGGAAAACGCCGCAAAACGGCTGGCTGACGACAGGATCGACCTGCGCGTCACCCCGGAAATCGTGCGGCCGGACCTGATCGACAGCCGGCTCGGCCCGGACGCCGTGCATCAGGGCCTGCTGGCGGAAGCCGAGCCACTGGATTCGCCTGACATTGCCGACCTGCCGCAGGAAGGAATCGTGCTG
Organism: Hyphomicrobiales bacterium; assembly: GCA_038212905.1. Lineage (GTDB taxonomy): Bacteria > Pseudomonadota > Alphaproteobacteria > Rhizobiales > Xanthobacteraceae > Bradyrhizobium. Next base: position 2,633 of record JBBQUA010000164.1, on the reverse strand, counting down.
GTGCTCGACCAGATCACCGATCCGCATAATGTCGGCGCCATCCTGCGCTCGGCGGCGGCGTTCGCGGTCAAGGCCATCGTCACCACCGCAAGGCACAGCCCGGAAGCCACAGGGGTGCTGGCGAAATCCGCCTCCGGCGCGCTGGAACTGGTGCCGATGGTGACCGTGACGAACCTGGCGCGCGCGCTGAATGAGTTGAACGACCAGGGTTTTATGACGGTCGGGCTCGACAGCGAGGGCAGCGAGGATCTCGGCGCGATGACGTTGCAATCGCCACTGGCGCTGGTGCTGGGCGCCGAGGGCCAGGGCTTGCGGAGATTGACGCGCGAGACCTGCAGCGCGGTGGCGCGGCTCGACATGCCCGGCGAAATCAAGAGCCTCAACGTATCGAATGCGGCGGTGCTGGCGCTCTATATCGGCGCCAGCAGGCTCGGCCTGATGGCCAAGTAACCCAAAGCACAACGCCCGCTCGCATGATGCGAACGAGCGCTGAAATTCTCAAACGATTGTCAGATCAGTAATAGCGGCGCAGCACTTGGCCGTGGTGACGGTGGTGGTGACCATGATGACGATGCATCGCCGGGCCGCCGTGGTAACGCATGCTGTGACGCGGCATGTAGCCGTGACGCGGGGCGTAGCCAACCCGCGGCGCGTAGCCCATCCGCGGAGCGTATCCGTGACGTGGGGCGTAGCCATAGCGGACGCTCGGGCGGACCGAATAACGGTCGCCGTAGTGCCGGTGTGTGCGATAGCCGTAATAGGGACGACCGTAAGACACCGAGGTTTCCTGATAGACGGGACGCGGCGCCCAGTTGCCCGGGCCGCTATAGGTCGGGCCCTGGTTGACGTAATAATACTGATGCACCGGATCGGGCAGCCGCTCACGGGCCCAGCCGCCGCAGCCGGTGTCACAGCCCGAATAGACCGGCGCCGGGGCGACGTAAACCGGAGCCGGCGCGCAGCCGGTGTAGCAGGCCATCGCGGGGGCGGCGCCCATCGTCATCATCACGGCAACTGCCGCCACCATTCCTGAAATCGTATGACGCATCACTCTCTCCTGTTGATCTGTTTTCTTGTTGGCGTGGACTCGTGGTGTGGAAAATTCGTTTGGAGGTTTCCTGGTCGATCAGTTCCGGAAATCCCGCCGCGGGACGTCGATTTGCGGGGCGACGATCACCGGCGGCGGATAGAACGGCACGTCGGCCTGCGCCGGCGGCGGACGGGATTGCGCCGACCATGACTGTTGATAGCTCTCCGCGGGCTGCGGCAGCTTGCGGTCGGTCGGCGGCTGAATTTCGAGGCGTCCGTAGGCCGGCAGCAGGCCGGCGCTCGGGTAGTAATGGCCGACATTGGGCACGGGATCGATATAGCGGCCGCCATAGACCTTGGTCTGCACCTGCGCGCCCTTGCCGAGACCCCAGTCACCTTCGACCACGGCATAGGACGCATCGACACCGTTAATGATGATGGGTACCCCGAGCCGGCCGGGAATCACGATCTCGAAACCGCCGCCGGCAAAGGCCGTCGCCGTGGTTCCGATCAAAAGTGCCAGTGCGATTGCAGCGCGCATGGTTGCGGCTCCCGGTTGTGAGCGGCAACCTATCCGAACAAGCGATCCCAAGGGTTAAAGCCGCCGGCCAAACTGCCAGTAAGCCTAACGCGTAAGCATTGGTAACAGTTCAAATCTGAAACAGCGCGATCAGGAAACGTTAACGGCCGCAACTGGCTTCAACCGAACGCCGTTTCGACGATGGTGGTGACGCCGATCGCGATCGTGACGACGCCGACCGCGCCCTGCAGGCCGCGATTGGCCCAGGTGAGCCAGCGCGCGGAGACCACCAGCGGCACCGCGATCACCATCGACAAGACAGCCATGCCGATCATCGAACCGACCCCGAACAGCGCGACATAGCCGAGCCCGATGACCGGACTGGCGGCCTGCGACACCGCGAGCACCAGCAGCGCCGCCGAGCCGGCCATGCCGTGCATCAGTCCGACCAGCAGCGTGCGCCAGCGAAAGCCAAAGTTCTGAGCATGCCCGTGCGCGTGAGGCGCGCGGGCATGCGACCGCGTTTCGCCGGCATGGCTGTGGGCGTGGATATGTACCGTGCCGTCGTCATGGCCGTGGCGATGAAAATGCACGCGGTCGCGCCACAGCCGCCACAACACATGCGCGCCGAGCCCGACCAGCATGATGCCGACCGCGGTCTCCAGCGGCCGCGCGACATGCTCGGGGATCGCGCTGCCGAGCCAGATCGCGGCGCCGGCAAAGACGAACAGGGTCAGGGTATGGCCGAGGCCCCAGGTCAGGCCGTGGCGGACGATATCGCCGACATGGCTGCGGCGCGCGGCGATGCTCGACACCGCCGCGATATGGTCGGCCTCCAGCGCGTGCTGCATGCCCAACAGAAAACCCAGCCCCAGAATTCCGAACATGTATCCCCTGCTTGCGACTAATTTCGCCCATCGCGCGGAGCAAAGCAACGCAACTTTCTTGTCATTCCGGGGCGCGCGTTAGCGCGAACCCGGAATCTCGAGATTCCGGGTTCGATGCTTTGCATCGCTCCGGAATGACTGTGTAGAAGTCTGTCGTTCTGATAGCGTGCGGAAAATTCCAACTGGAGAAATGACGA
>JBBQUA010000163.1:0-12422 GCA_038212905.1 Hyphomicrobiales bacterium | reverse complement strand
CTCTGCAGCGACGAGATCCCGAATATCTCGAAGATCACCGCCTGCATGATGAAGAAGCGCGCCAGCCTGAGCACCGGCTGCCGGGCCGTGATGGACCGCGACCTGGCGCAGAAGTCGAACAAGGTCGCCGAGCAGTGATTTCCGACTCGTCATTCCGGGGCATCGCGAAGCGATGAGCCCGGAATCTCGAGATTCCCCGATGTGCAATTGCAGATCCGAGGTCTGTTCCTTCGGCCATCCCGGAATGACAGGCGATTGGATGCCCCCTAAAAACGTTGCGGCGCCGGTTCGAGCGCATTAGAACGCGCTTTAGATCATGACCGGATAGGCGTAGCGACATGACCAGATTTCTTTGCATCATTCCGTTTGTTCTGATCGTTTCAGCGGCTTCCGCGCAGCAGGGGCAGGACGCCTGCGCGCGCGACGCCTCGCGGTTCTGCCGGGCCCATCTCAGTGAAGGCGACCAAGTCGTGCTGGCCTGCCTGAAGCAACACCGCGCCCGGCTCAGCAAGGGCTGCCAGGCGCTGCTGACCAGCCACGGGCAGTAATTTTTTCTCTTGTCATTCCGGGGTAGCCCGCAGGGCTGAACCCGGAATCTCGAGATTCCCCGACGTGCAATTGCACATCTGAGGTTCATCGCTTCGGGCTGCCCCGGAATGACATCTTTCGAAATTACGTGCTGCCGCCCGCCGCCGTCGCCACCGGCAGGACCTCGCTGGCGGCGCGGTCCGGCGTGTCTTCCTTCCAGCGCACCGATCCGAACGGCCGCTCCAGCATGCGGCGCACCCGCACCGGATCGGGTCCGAGGTGAAAATCCATCGCGCGCTGATGCAGCGCGCGCTCGGATTGCGTCGAGCGATTGCGCTGGCGCAGATAATCCAGCCAGGTCGGGCAGTGATAGCGTTCGGTCCACAATTCGGGGTCGGCGATGTCGCGCGCGATCGACCAGCCATAGGCGCCGTTGCGCTGCCGGCTGAGCTGCACTTCCTGCATCACATTGTGGAAGGCGCGGGCGCTTTCCTGATCGACGCGGTATTCGATTTCGACCACCAGCGGCCCGCTGCGGCCGGTCAGCGACAGCCGCACTTCGGGGTCCGCCAGCACTTCCGCATCCTCGTTGCGCGCGCCGACCGGCGGCATCCGCAGCCACAGGCCGAGCAGAGGCGAAACCAGCATCAGGGCGGCGGAGACCAGCAGCGCGGTCTGCACGCCGTGCAGGTCGGTCAGGTAGCCCCAGCCCCAGCTGCCGATCGCGATGCCACCGGCGATTGAGGCCTGGAATGCCGCCAGCGAGCGGCCTGCGACCCAGCGCGGCGCGGAGAGCTGGACGCCGATATTGAACAGCGCCACCGCCGCCATCCAGACCGCGCCGGCCACCACCAGCGCCGCTGCGGTCAGCACCGGCTGCCGGCTCAACGCCACCGCCGTGATGGCGCCCGCCATCGATATCGTGCAGGCGCGGATCGCGGCCTCGCCGCTCATCTGTTTGCGCAACGTGCCGATGTTCAGCGCGCCGACCACCGCGCCCATGCCGAAGGCGCCGAGCATGATGCCGTAGGTCTGCGCGCCGCCATTCAGCAGATCGCGGGCGATCAACGGCATCAGCGCCATCACCGAGCCGCCGATGATCCCCGTCACCAGCGTACGCGTCAGCACGATGCGGATCGAAGGCGAGTTGGCGATGTAGCGCACGCCCGACACCATGGCGCGGTTGAGACGTTCGCGCGGAAGCCGCGACGGCTCGCTGTTGCGGCGCCAGAGAAACAGCACGATAAAAAGCGGAATATAGAGCAGCGCATTGGCGGCGAAGGCCGCGACCGCGCCGGCGGTGGCGACGATGACGCCGCCGATTGCCGGACCAAAGCTTCGCGCGATGTTGTAGCTGATGCCGTTCAGCGCTACCGCGGCCGGCAAATGTTCCGCCGGTACCTGCTCGCTGACCGAGGATTGCCACGCCGGTCCGAACAGCGCCATGCCGCAGCCGACAATGAAGCAGAACGCCAGCAGGATATTCGGCGTCACCAGATTGAGCCACGCCATCACGGTCAGCGCCGTTGCACCCGTGAGCGCGATGGCCAGTGCCACCAGCGCCACGACCCTTCGGTCATACATGTCGGCGATGGCGCCGGCCGGCATCGAGATCAGCATGATCGGCAGCATCAGCGCGGTCTGCACCAGCGCGACCTTGTCGGCCGACGACGTCATCTGCGTCATCGCCCAGGCGGCGCCGACCCCCTGGATCAGCAGGCCGAGGTTGGAGACCAGGCTGGCCAGCCAGATCCGCCGGAACACCGCATGCCGCAGCGGGGCGGCCACGCCGTCCCCGGATAACATCGAGCGTCTCGGCGGTTCCTGCATTGCCCGTTCCGTCAGGCCGGTCGCGTCCGGCCCCTGATTCCCTGCGATTTGCAGTGATGCCTGCGAAAGTCCTTGGCTGTCCAGTGTTTAGGCCGCTATCAGCAGTCACATTGGATGGCTAAAGACCAGGAAACAACGGGAGTTCACCAAATGAGTCTATCGCGGCGGATGCTCTTGAAGGGCGCCAGCGCCCTGCCCTTCGCGGCCGGAACCCTCGGCCTGTCAGCCTTCGCCCAGACCGCGCCCACCGCTCCAGCGCCGCAAGCTCCGCCCATTCTGTTCGTGCATGGCAATGGCGACCACGCCGCGCTGTGGATCACCACGCTGTGGCGGATGGAATCGAACGGGGTTGCACGCGACCGGATGCTGGCGATCAATTTCACCGATCCGCTGGCGCGAACCGATGATGCGGTGGCGCAGCCCAACCGGTCCTCGACGGAAGACCAGCGCCGCGAACTCGGCGAGGCCATCAAGGAGTTGAAACGCCGCACCGGCGCGGCCCGCATAGCACTGGTTGGCAATTCGCGCGGCGGCAATCCGATTCGCAGCTATATCAAGAACGGTGGCGGCGCCGATGTCAGCCATGCCGTGCTGTGCGGCGTGCCCAACCATGGCATCTTCGACTGGGAGGATCTGCTCGGCAGTGAGTTCAACGCCCGCAGTCCGTTCCTGCGCGGCTTGAACGAGGGCGACAGCGAGGTGACGCCGGGCACCGCGTTCCTGACATTGCGCAGCGACGGCATCGACAAGTATGCCCAGGCCGATGGCCGCTTCGTCGGCAAGCCGGGCACGCCGACCGGCATCACATCGGACGGCCCGGCGCTCAAGGGCGCCACTAACCTCGTGCTCGGCGCCATCGACCACCGCGAGACGGCATTTCATTCGCGGGCCTTCCGCGAGATCTATAAATTCATCGCCGGCCGCGAACCGGGCCACATCGCCATTGCGCCGGAAGCGGCCGTCAAACTGAGCGGTCTTGTGACGGGAACGCCGGGCGGCGTTCAAACCAACCGCCCGGTGGCGGGCGCCTCGGTCGACGTGCATCGCGTATCGCCGGATTCTGGCGAACGGCTGGGTGGCCCGATCCATTCCTCGCAAACCGGTACCGACGGGCACTGGGGTCCGGCGCAGGTCGATCCCACCTGGTACCTCGAGATAGTGCTCACCTCGCCTGGCTCGACCACCACGCATTTTTACCGTTCGCCGTTTCCGCGATCCTCCGACATCGTGCATCTGCGCGCCGCGCGCCCGCTGGGAGCAGCGGATGCCGGAGCCGGCGCGGTCGTCCTCCTGTCGCGGCCGCGCGGCTATTTTGGACTACCCCGCGACGTGGTGCTGCTGGACGGCAAGGAGCCCACCGATGTCAAAGCTGGCGTGCCCACGGATTCGACCACCACCCTGCGGCTGCCGGCGGCGGAGGCCGGGCGCGCGGTTGCCGCGCAGTTCAACGAGGAGCGGATCGTCGCCAGGGCCTGGCCGGCATCGGAGAACAGGATTGCGATCGCCGAGCTGACTTACTAGCTGTGGGGCAAGGTCGCCGTTTACCCGCCTTCATGGCGCCCGGATTTCCGGACCTGATGGGGTGGCGCCCGACGGGCAGATCATGTCCCTGAGAACTGCGAGGCCGTAAGTGAGCATAGCCGAAGCCTGGGACCCGCCGGTCACGCGTGCGCCGCTGGTGCCGCCGGCGCCGCCGCGCGCGCCCGACAGCATGGGCCTTTTCGGCCGGGTGATGGCGATGCGCACCAGCGCGATCAGCGCCTGGAGTCAACGTTCGTACGAAGAAGGTATCATCCGCAACCGCTTCTTCGGGCGCAGCAGCTTTATCCTCAACGAGCCGGATGCGATCCGGCATGTGCTGGTGGATAATTACGAGAACTACGCGCGCACGCCGGCGGCAATCCGGGTGTTGCGCCCGGTGCTTGGCGAAGGCCTGCTGATCGCCGAAGGCCGCACGTGGAAGCATCAACGCCGGACGCTGGCGCCAGCCTTTACGCCGCGCGCGGTGATGCCTCTGATCCCGCACATGTTAGCTGCGACCGACCAGACCATTGCAAAGCTTCAGGCAGCCAGCCATGCGCCGGTCGATCTGCGCGAGGCGATGCAGCGCATGACGCTCGAGATCGCCGGGCGTACGATGTTTTCGTTTGGCATGGACCGGCATGGCGGCGCCTTGCGCGACTTCGTGATGGAGTACGGCGCGAATCTGGCGCGGCCGCATTTTTTCGATCTGGTGTTGCCGCTGAGCTGGCCGAGCCCGCAGGATTTTGCCCGCGCCCGCTTCCGCAAACGCTGGACGCAATTCGTGGCCATGCTGATGGCGGAACGCCGTGCCGCCGGCAAGGAGGAAGGCGCGCCGCCGAGCGATCTGTTCGATCTGATGGGCGCCGCGCGCGATCCCGAGACCGGCGACGCCTTTACCGACGAGCAATTGGGCGACCAGGTGGCGACCATGATTCTCGCCGGCCACGAGACCACCGCCACGGCCTTGTTCTGGTCGCTGTATCTGCTGGCGCTCGATCCCGGCACGCAGGACCAACTGGCCGCCGAAGTGAAGGCCGCGACCGTCAACGGCGCGCTCGATATCGAGCGGCTGAAGTTTACCCGCGCCGTGGTCGATGAAACCATGCGGCTCTATCCGCCGGCGTTTCTGATCGCACGCGCGGCCGGCGCGGCCGATACCATCGGCGGCATGCCGGTGAAGAAAAACGACATCGTGCTGATCGCGCCGTGGCTGCTGCACCGGCATGAAAAACTGTGGCGCGATCCCAACGCCTTCATTCCCGCGCGCTTCATGGCGCCTTCGCCGCCACCCGATCGCTTCGCCTATTTGCCGTTCGGTGTCGGCGCCCGGGTCTGCATCGGCGCGCATTTCGCGCTGGTCGAGGCCACCCTGGCGCTGGCCAAGCTGATCGGCGCGTTCAAGGTCGAACTCATTGACAAGGCGCCGGTGCTGCCGGTCGGCGTGGTGACGACGCAGCCCGATCGCTCGCCGATGTTCCGGATCTCGCCCCGTTGAAGGGCCTTGCGCGAACGCGCTGGCCGCCTCATTTTAGGTTTTCAGCATGAGTGACACCCAGGCCCAGTTTTCCCTGCTGCAACAGACCGCCGATCCGGCGGTGGCCGATGCGATTCGCGAGCTGATCGAGAAGGGCGAAGACCACCAGCTCAACCGGATCAATGTGCTGGATTTTGCGGCACGAAGCGAGCTCGACGAAGAGCGGGTGATTTCCGGCTTCCTGCATGCCTCGCGGCTAGGGCTGTTCGACCTCACCTGGAATGTGCTGTGTCCCGGCTGCAGCGGCGTGCTCGATGCCCATTCGACGCTGAAATCGCTGCGCCATGACGACTATCACTGCGGCCTATGCGCCTGCGGCTACGAGGCTTCGGTCGACGAACAGGTCGAGGTCGCCTTTACCGTCAGTCCCCGTATCCGGCGCATCGCGGCGCATGAGCCCAACACGCTGCCGCTCTGGGAATATTACAAGCAGGTATTCTGGAGTTCCGGCGTCGACTTCAACGAGGCGTCGTTCGCGGAGCTGTCGAATGAGGTCGTGCTCGATGCGCTCGAATTGCCGGCCGGCGAGAAGGCAGTGTTGTCGATGCAACTGCCGCCGCAATTCATCATCGTGTTCGAGCCGGTGACGCATTCCGCCCAGTTCATCGACGTCCAGGGCGAGCCGACCAGGGAACGCCAGCAACTGTCGCTGCTCTACAACAAGAATCCGACACCGACCGGGGGAACCATCACGATGCGTCCCGGCCCGTTGCGGCTGGCGCTCGACAATCAGGCCGGCGTACGGGTGCTGCCGTCGGTCTTCATCGCCGCCGACGCGCTCCATCATCTGATTGGCAAGCGCAAGCCGTTCCTTACCGCCAAGCGCATGCTGACCAACCAGACTTTTCGCGATGTTTTCAAGGCCGACAACCTCAACATCGATCAGCGGCTCAAGATCACCTCGCTGACGTTCCTGTTCACCGACCTCAAGGGCTCCACCGCGCTGTATGAGCGCGTTGGCGACCTCGCCGCATTCGATCTGGTGAGTGCGCATTTCGATGCGCTGCTGGAGATCATCTCTTCGGAGAAGGGCGCGGTGGTGAAGACGATCGGCGACGCCGTGATGGCGACCTTCATCCGGCCTGAACACGCGATCGTCGCCGGCCTGCGGATGCGCGCCGCGATGGACGCACTCAATGCCGCGCGCGGTACCCAGGATCTGGTGGTCAAGATCGGCATCCATGAAGGTCCCTGCCTCGCCGTCATGCTGAACGAGCGGCAGGATTATTTCGGCCAGACCGTCAACATCGCGGCCCGGGTTCAAAGCCTGTCGACCTCGCAGGAAATCCACATCACCGGCCCTATCAACGATGCGCCGGCGGTTGCCGCGATTCTGCGGCGGGAGGCGATCATGCCGGTTCAGAAGCAGGCGGCGTTGCGCGGCATCGCCGACAAGATCGTGGTGTACGAAATACCCTGAGTAAATATCCGGATATTGCCTAATCGTAATACAGGCGGGGAACCCGCGCGGATTGCGCGGGTTGATTTTCCGACCCATATATTGTCGACAGCCGCTTGCGGCGAACAAACCCCGAATAACCCCCCGGATTCCGGTAGGAAAACGTATGCTGGACGGACTGCGCCAATTCATTGCCGATGTTGTTTCTCCCACGGCGCTTGCGGACCGGGCGTTTGACGATACCGGGTATCGTCTGGCGGCGACGGCGCTGCTGATTCACGTCATCTCGATCGACGGCGAGCCGTCCGAAGCCGAAAAGCGCAAGCTCCACAGCCTGATCGAAAGCCGCTTCGGGCTCGATCGCGGCACCGCGGATCACCTGATCGCGTCGGCGACACTGGTCGAGGGCGAGGCGGTCGATCTCTATCATTTCACCAGTGTCATCATGCGTTCGGTGGATGAGGAAGGCCGGCTTCGCATCGTCGAAATGATGTGGGAGCTGGTCTATGCCGACGGTCAGGTCAGCGAGTTCGAGGACAACGTGGTCTGGCGCGCCGCGGATCTGTTGGGCGTATCCTCGCGGCCGCACGACGATCCGGGGCAGCCCGGGTCGCCTCGGACGGTGCGGTACCCGACATAACGAAAATTTAACATACCCGATGTTCGGTAATTTCCGGGTGCGATAAGTCCTCAAATACGGCGTTTCAATGGGCAGCATTGTACGTTTGCACGTGCCGATATGCTTGCAGGTGACTTGCATCTCCCCTCAACCCTATGCTCTCGTCCCGGGTGTTAGCCGCCTTTCCTGCAATTGATTTATGAGCATTTGATCGTGACCGAGCGTGTGACGCTGATTACCGGTGCCTCGGCGGGCATTGGCACCGAGTTGGCGCGCGTTTTCGCCGCGAACGGCCATCGCGTAGTCCTGGTGGCGCGGCGCGCCGATCGTCTGGCAAAACTGGCTGAGGAAATCGTGGCCGCCGGCGGCGCGGCGCCGATTGTGATTCCTTGCAGTCTCGAGCAAGCCGGCGCCGGCGACAAGATCGCCGCGGTCCTGGCCGCCGAAGGCGTCGAGGTCGACTACGTCGTCAACAATGCGGGATTCGGAATGTTCGGCCGAGCGATTGACCGCGACCGTGCCGAGCAGCTCGGCATGATCGACCTCAACGTCCGGACCCTGACCGAACTGTCGTTGCGGTTTTCCGAAAGCCTGATCCGGCACCGCGGCGGCATCCTCAATCTCGCGTCGATTGCCAGCTTTCTGCCGGGTCCCGGCATGGCCGTCTACTATGCATCCAAGGCCTATGTGCTGTCCTTCACCGAGGCGTTGCGAGCTGAACTGGCGCCGCACGGCGTGCGGGTCACCGCGCTATGCCCGGGGCCGGTACCCTCCGAATTTCAGTCACGGGCGGGGTTTCTGCCCGGAGTCGATTCCGTGATCCTGAATGTCACCCCGGCGGACGTCGCGAAGCAGGGCTATCGCGGGCTGATGGCCAACAAGCGGACGGTGATTCCCGGTCTCGGCGTCAAGATCGTGCCGTTCCTGCTCCGGCTGTTTCCGCGCGGGTTTATCCTGGCGGCGGTTGCCCGCCTGCAGCTGCGCAGGCGCTGACAAGGCCAGCGCGCCGCTCTGGCCCGCGATTTGCTTATATTTTCCGTGAACGCAGCTGAAGTTAACGGCGACTTAGGTATGATTCTGGCTTGATGGCCACTGAGCAGAGAAACGCGATGTTTCAGTCGGACCAAATCACGGGCGAAAATGTCGTGCGCTTCCCCGGTGGCGCGGCAGCGGATCCCTTCGCGCCTTCGGCGGCCGGATCCCTGCTGCCGGTGCTGGTGGTCCTGCACCAGGAGTGCTCGACGCCGGGCCGAGTCGGCAATGCGCTGCGGGCGCTCGGTCACCGGCTGGACGTCAGGCGTCCGCGGTTTGGCGATGTCTTGCCGGAAACCCTGGATAACCATGCCGGCGCGGTGATTTTCGGCGGACCGATGAGCGCCAATGACCCCGATGAATTCGTCCGCCGGGAAATCGACTGGATTTCGGTTCCGCTGCGGGAGCAGCGGCCGTTTCTGGGAATTTGCCTGGGTGCGCAGATGCTCGCCATGCAGCTTGGTGCACGGGTCGCGCCGCACAGGGAAGGCCGCGCGGAGGTCGGGTATTACCCGATCCGCCCCACGGCCGCGGGGCTGGCGCTGTGCTCGCACTGGCCGGATCATGTCTACCACTGGCACCGCGAGGGATTCGAACTTCCCGGTGGCGCCGAATTGCTGGCCGAGGGCGGCGACTTTCCGATCCAGGCATTTCAGATGGGCCACGCCTTCGGCCTCCAGTTTCATCCCGACGTGACTTACGCGATGATGCATCGCTGGACCACGCGGGGTTACGACCGCCTGGACGCGCCGGGTGCGCGGGCACGCCACCATCACTTCGCCGATCGCGCCATTCATGACGTGAGCGAGCGCGCCTGGCTGAAGACATTTCTCGACAACTGGCTGACGCGGATGCCGCGCTCGGTGATGTCGGAAGCCGCGGAATAGCGGCGCGCCACCTTGTTCCGCCGCGCGGGATTTCCGCAGACCTTTTCAAATCCGCTGATGTGGTAGTGTCATGCCCGAAAGTCTGCGGCATCAGCAGGCAGACGGGGATTCGGCATGCCGGAAACCATCGTCCAATTGCAGCGGGCAAGGCGCGCGCAAAGAGGGAGAGCTGACACACATGACCCAGCAACAACGCGCGGCGGCGAACGATCCGGTGGCCTATCAGCATATCCTCTACGACGTCAGCGAGAAGATCGCGACCATCACGCTGAACCGGCCTGACCGCATGAATGCATGGACGCCGATCATGGAGCGCGATGTGCGCCACGCCATGGAGGCTGCCGCCGCTGACGACAATGTGCGCGTCATCGTGCTGACCGGAGCGGGGCGAGCCTTCTGCGCTGGCGCCGATATGGATGCGCTGAAAGGGCTCGATCCCGACGACATCAAGCGTGCCCAGAGCCTGCCGCCATTCGATATGAACCGGCGGCCGGACTGGCAGAACCGCTACGGCTATTATCCGTCGATCTCAAAACCCGTGATCGGCATGCTGAACGGCGCCACCGCGGGCATCGGCCTGGTGCATGCGCTGTATTGCGATCTGCGTTTCGCCGCCGACAACACTGTGTTCACGACGGCGTTTTCGCGCCGCGGGCTGATCGCCGAGCATGGCATCAGCTGGATGCTGCCGCGCATCGTCGGCCATGCCAATGCACTGGACCTGCTGATGTCGGCACGCCGGGTGTCAAGCGACGAGGCGCTGCGCATCGGCCTGGTCAACCGGCTCTATCCGCCCGACCAGTTGCGCGAACAGACCTATGCCTATGCCCGCGATCTCGCCGATTTCGTCTCGCCGAGCGCGATCGCCGTCATCAAGCGGCAGCTTTATGACGTGCCGTTCCAGACCCTGGCCGAAGCCACCATCGACGCCAACCGCGAGATGGTGGTGGCGCTGCGCGGCAGCGATTTCCGCGAAGGCGTAGCGAGCTTCATGGAGAAGCGGCCGCCGAGGTTTACGGGGAAGTAGTGGGAGGGTCTTTTCAGCCCGTCTTCGCCCAAGGGGGCTACGCCGGGCACCACGCTTCGCCCTTCCGGCTCTTGCGTGGCTGCGCCACGCGTAGCCGGTGCGAATGTTGGATGATGTTTTGGTGGGGACGTCCAGCCCGTCTTCGCCCAAGGGGGCTACGCCGGGCACCACGCTTCGCCATTCAGGCTCTTGCGTGGCTGCGCCACGCGTAGCCCGAAGGGCGAAGCGTGGTGGAGCCAGGCGGGATCGAACCGCCGACCTCGTCATTGCGAACGACGCGCTCTCCCAGCTGAGCTATGGCCCCATTGCAGCCGCACGAAGGGAAGAACGGCGACCGACAAGTGGCGCCATTTACAATCTGCGCCAAGGTCAAGTCAAGAACGGTTAAATCACGGTTTTTCGGGCCTTTTTGGCGGGAACTTCCCTTGTTTGCGGGGGTAGGAACCGATATCTAGCAGGCAGCAAACCCCGCGAGTTCATCCCCCATGCGAGCCATTCTCGACATCATCATCATTATTCTCGATCTCTACGTCTGGCTGCTGATCGCATCCGCCATCCTGTCCTGGCTGATCGCCTTCAACGTCGTGAACACGCGCAACCAGTTCGTGGCGGCGGTGGCCGAGTTCCTGTTCCGCATCACCGAACCGGTGCTGGCGCCGATCCGGCGGTTCATACCCGGTTTCGGCGGTCTCGATATCTCACCGATCATCCTGATCCTGCTCATCATGTTCATCCAGCAGGTGATTGCCTATTACATCTATCCAAACGTGATCTGATCGCGGCCTGGTGGATGCTCCATGGATCCCTGGCGCTATTCCACCGAGGGTATCAGCGTCGCACTGCGCGTGACGCCGCGGGGCGGTCGCGATGACATCGACGGCATTGAGACGCTCGCCAATGGCCGCAGCGTGGTCAAGGTTCGGGTCCGCGCCATCGCCGAGGGCGGTGAGGCCAACCGCGCGGTGACGGAATTGCTCGCCGGGGCGCTCGGGGTGCCCAAGCGGTGCGTGCGGGTGCTGTCGGGAGCGACGTCCCGACACAAACAGGTTGCCATCGACGGCGATCCCACGAAACTTGGCGATGCGTTGCGGAAGCTGACCGCGGCGCAAACAGATTGATTCATAGAGGACAACGATGGCGGCCCGCATCATCGATGGAAAAGTCATTGCATCGGAGCTTCGCGCCCGTGTCGGCGAGGAGGTGGCGCGGGTGCAGCGGGCGCATGGGGTGACGCCCGGGCTCGCAGTGGTGCTGGTCGGCAGCGATCCCGCTAGCCAGGTCTATGTCCGCAGCAAGCACAAGCAGACCCAGGCCGCCGGCATGGCGTCGTTCGAGCACGTGCTGCCGGCCGATGTTGCGCAGATTGAATTGCTGGCGCTGATCGGCAAGCTCAATCGCGATCCCAGCGTGCACGGCATTCTGGTGCAACTGCCGTTGCCGAAATCGCTCGATACCGAAACCATCATCAACGCCATCGACCCCGCCAAGGACGTCGACGGGCTGCATCCCAACAACGCCGGCCGTCTCGCCGGCGGGTTTGCGGCGCTGTCGCCCTGCACGCCGCTCGGCTGCATCATTCTCACCAAGAGCGTGCACGCCTCGCTCGAAGGCATGAACGCCATCGTGATCGGGCGCTCCAATCTGGTCGGCCGCCCGCTGGTGCAGTTGCTGCTCAACGAAAACGCCACGGTAACGATTGCACATTCGCGCTCGCGCGATCTGGCGCAACTGTGCGCCCGCGCCGACCTGGTCTATGCCGCGGTCGGCAGGCCGGAGATGGTGCGCGCCGACTGGATCAAGCCGGGCGCCACGGTGATCGATGTCGGCATCAACCGGCTGCCCGGCCCCGATGGCAAGGACCGGCTGGTCGGCGACGTCGCCTTTCAGGAAGTATCCGCCGTGGCCGGCGCGATCACGCCAGTGCCCGGCGGCGTCGGCCAGATGACGGTGGCGTGTCTGCTGGTCAACACGCTACGCGCGGCGTGCGCGATTCACGGGCTGGCGAAGCCTGGGGTGTGACTCTCTTCCCTCTCCCGCTTGCG
>JBBQUA010000162.1:0-12446 GCA_038212905.1 Hyphomicrobiales bacterium | reverse complement strand
ATCCCCGGTGAGGTTTCTTGCGGTGAAGCGGAGGGTGACGTCCCTTCGTCCGCCGGATTGGTCTCGTCAGGTTCGTCGCCAATCGCCATGGTAACCTCCAATGGATGACAGGCTCAAGAGCATCCTGAATGAAATTCGATTCAATACTCGATCAAAGATTGTATGCCTATCTTAGTATACCCTAGGTCGATATTGGTTCAAGGCAATTTTGCTTGCGGATGGCGATCAGCCTCGTGATGCCGTCGCATTGGCGATCAAGATTGCGCGAGCAAGTTCGTTCTCGCCAAAAATCGTCAATGTTCTGAATGGATCGGTTAGCGCAGGTACGGACCGGCTGCAGCCTCAGGCGATCCGCCGCCATGGCGTGACGCTGACACTATCGGCGCTGTCGAGCATTCGCGCCTCGCCGGCGGTCAGGCCGTGTGCGCCGAGGATCTCCTGCGGCGAGCGTGCGGGCACGCCGGGAAAGCACGGCTCGCCGCCAGGCAGCTTCACCCGGGGCGCCAACGACAGCCAGAACGTGGCGTAGCGGTCCATGAACATCTCGAAGACATCAGGCCCGCCGATCACGGCTACATTGCCTGCGTGGACGCCGGCGCGTTCGCAGGCGGCCTCGAACGGGGCACCCGCGGGATTCCACAAGGTGGCGTTCGGATTCGAAGGATCAGGCGCGAGTGCACCGATTTGGCGGGTCACGAAGATCCGCTTTCGCTTCGGTGAGTTCGGCTGATCCTCATAGGAATTGCGACCGTGCACGATCAGGTCGGTCCGATCGAGGGCAGCGGTGAAGAACCGCTTGTCGCCCTCGAATTTCAGCTCGTTCGGCATCACGTGGCCGGCGTCCGCCAGCATGCCGTCGGCGGACACGATGACGTAGCCGTCGATGCACAGTTGCGACATCCGCGTGGTCTCGCGCTGTCAGCGCTATTCCGAAATCGTCTGCACCACGCTGTTCAGCGGGCGGCTGCTCACGGTCGGAAGCTTCATGTCCTTGATGACGGCCTCGTCGAACTCCGGGAGGGTCTGCACCGGCGCCTTGGCCCTCATATGCACGACCTTGTAGCCGCCGGCCTTCAATTTGCGCAGCAACTCGGGCAGGGCTTCGCCGGTGTGCTTCTGGAAGTCGTGCATCAGGATGATGCCCTTGCCCATTTTGTCGACCTTGCGCATTACGTTATCGATGATGGTCTGGGCCTTGCTCGCCTTGAAGTCGAAGGAGTCGAGATCGGTGGAGAAAATCCCGATGTTGCGCTCGCCGAGATAGGTGACCATCTCGGGCGGATGCTGCAGGGCCGGGAAGCGGAAGAACGGCGCGGGCGAGGAGCCGAGCGCCCATTTCACCGCGCTGAAACCCTTTTCGATTTCTTCCTTGCGCTGGGGCTCGGTCAGTTTCTTGTTGTTGAGGTTGGCGTGCGACCAGGTGTGCGAGCCGACCGTATGTCCGCCGGCGGCCACCTGCTTCAGGATCTCGGGATAATAGGACGCGTGTTTGCCGATAGGGAAAAAGATCGCCTTGGTGCATTCCTCCGCCAGCGTCTTCAGCACCGAGGGCGTATTGACCGGCCACGGACCGTCGTCGAACGTCAGCACCACTTCCTTGTCGCGCAGGAAATCGAGCTGCTTGAAATGCTCGAAACCGAAACCGGGACCACCGGTGGTGTCGATCTCGACAATACGGCCGATACCCAGCGCGTCGGGATTGGCGCAAGCGGCTTTCGCGGGTGCGGGCGCCTGGGCCGGGGCGGGAGCTGGCGCTGCGGCGGGAGCTTGCGGCGCCGCACTCTTGGCAGCGGTGGCTTGCGACCATGCCGCGGTCGTTGCACACAGCGAAACCGCGCCCGCAAAGATCAAACCTGCCGCAATACGCATATGATTTCCTTCAAAAAAAATCGATCCCGCGTCGCGCGCTTGTTGCGATCGCCCGGGCCATTTCCCGCCATGATGATGTTAGCCTATTTGGGCCCGCACCGCCACGGCAACGGCTCTTATTCAATGCCCCGATTTGTCGGTAAAAGCGGTGCGTCAGGACGCCGCGAGCGCACGCGCGATGGCGGTTTTGACGCGGGTATCCGATGGGGCGACGGACTCGGGAAAGACTTCCGCGATATAACCGTCGCGGCCGATCAGATATTTATGAAAGTTCCAGCGCGGAACGTCCTTTGGCCTGCTATCGGCGGCCCATTTGTAGAATGGATGCGCATTCGGGCCCTTCACGACGGCCTTTGCCGCGATCGGGAAGGTGGCGCCATGCTGCTGCGCGGTGTGCGCGATCTCGGCCGCGCCGCCGGGCTCCTGTCCGCCGAAATCGTTGGAGGGGACGCCCAGGATCATCAGGCCCCGGCCGTGAAACTCGGTCCACAGCTCCTGCAACCCGGCATATTGCGGGGTGTAGCCGCACAACGACGCCGTGTTTACCACCAGAAGCGGCTGGCCGGCATGATCGGCGAGCCGGATATCGCCGCCCGCGAGCGCTGGAAACGAAAAAGCATAGGCCGTGATCCGACTGACCGGGGCTTGCGCCAAAGCGCTGCGGGTCGAGGCCGGGCCGGCAATCGCGGCGAGCGCCGCCGTGAGGATGGTCCTGCGGTCGATCATGGTTATGCCTCTCAGGTCTGGCCCTTGGGGACGATAGCGCAGCCTGCGCGTGGCCGCTTTCAACACCCCGTTATGACCGGGTCGGGCACCAGGGCAGCGGCAGCAGTGGCAGGTAATCCCGGCTCCATTCGCAGATCGAATCCGGGCCGCTCTGCTTGGTCGCGTATTTGACCGGGTCAGCCTGGCCGACGGCGATATGCAGAACGGACAGTATGGTGGCGACCGGATAGGCCCATTTGTGAAAGCGCAGGTCGCTCAGCGACGCCAGCAGAACGGCGCAGGCCAGGATAATCAGCGGATCGGTAAAGACAAAATATTCGGTTTTCAATCCGCGCCGCACGGTCAGCGTGTCGATCCCGATCGCTGCCAGCAGCAGCAGCAGGGCCTGGACCGCGACCAGTCGTTCGCCGCGCGACCACGCATAGACGATGCAGGGGACGATCAGCCATGGCAGAAACATCGCTGGACGCGGAGACGGATGCAGCACGAACGTATAGCGCGCCAGCACGGATCCGATCCCATCGAGCAGCGACAGAATTCCCCATGGGCCCGACGCATTCGCGGCGTTGGTGGTATCAGCATCGGCGAATGCCAGCATTTTTTCCAGTGGGTTGACCACCGCGATCACGTTGCTGGCGTTGTATTCGATATTGAGCACGAGCAGCGCGATCGACGCGCCGGCGGCTATGGCGAACATCGACGCCAGTGTCTCGGCGGCACTGACGCCCCAGATTCGTGCATAAGCGGCCATGCAGCCGCCGATCAGGACCAGCAGCGCGGCCTGATAGATGCCGAAACGGCCTGATAGCAAGGGACGGAACCGGGCGGCTTGCAGCAAGGCGGCGTCGAAGCCGGTGGCGATGATCGGCCACGCCGCCGTGACAGCGGCGATGGCGGCGACGGCCGCGACGGCCGTTGCCAGCCAGCGCCACGGCGTATCGCGCCAGAACGTCACGCTCGCGCTGGTGGCGCTGCCGAATGGCAGGATCAGGATCGGCAGCGCGCCGATCAGCAGGATCGCCTGCACTTTGTTCTCGAGACCGAGCATGCACAACGCGGCTGCGGCCGCCATCGCCAGCGGACGCGTCATGCCGGCGCGGCGTCCGGCCACGATCAGGATCAACAGCGCGAAGATGACGGGACAGGCCGCCAGCAGTTCGCTGCGCAAAATACGTGAATGCACGGCGATGCCGCCGGCGAATGCGAAGGCGAAAGTGGCGAACATCGCGATCCGCCAGTCGTGCACCACGCGGCGGATCAGGCCGGCGAAAATCAGCACGCAGCCGGTCGCGTTCAAAAGGGCGAGCAGGCGCCCGGCGCGGACCGCGCTGGTCATCGCCGCGTCGAAGCCGGCGACATCAGACGCCGGGGGGATGGCCGACAGCGTCCAGGCGTCGAGCAGGCCTAGCCCGTGCAGCAGCCGAAACCAGTATTGCACCGACAGAATGCTGATGTAGGCGGTGTGATCGAAGAACCGCTGCGGCTTGCCGTCGTTGAGGACAAGCGCGTTGTAGACCACCATGAAATCCATGTCGGCGTTGCGCCAATAGACCAGCGCATAGCCGAACAGAAAAAACGACGCCACAAGGCCGGCGACGACGGCCGCCAATCCCCCTCGCCAGCCCATGAAATTGAGCCGCTCGAAGGCGTCGCTGGCCGCGACGGTGCGGGCCGGGGTGGGAAGATCGTTCATGCCGGCGGTCTTAGCCTAGCCGCCGCCGCAAAGCGACGGCAGCCGAACGGTCGAGGGTCGCGCCCTATCGCAGCGGAACGACGAAATCCGTGCCTTCGCCGGTTTCGCCGCCCTGGTTGATGCCATGGTCGGACACCACGACCGAGCCGCCGGTGCTGAGCGCCTCGGCGATGCGCGCCATCGCCTCCGGCGGAAGCGTGATGCGGTCCAGCGCCTCGGCCGGGCTGTTCGGTGCCGGTACCGGTGGCTTCGCTTCGGCCGGCATAACGCCGGCAATCTTGCGCCGCCGCGACGAACGTTCGGTGTCGTCGTTCTTCTGCGCGTTGCGCGCGGCGACCGGCAGCGAAACCACCGACCAGCGCAGCGCATTGGCGTCGTCCTTGTCGACTTCCGCCGTGAACACATGGGTGCCCAGCAGGCGGTCGCTCGGCGCGATGGTCACGGGCACATCGAACAGCGGCTTGAAATTCTCCCGCACGTAGAGCTTGCCGTCCTTGCGGCTGACCAGCACCGCAATCCGACCCGCAGGCTTCGGCGGCTCGGGTTTTGCGATCACGGGCTTCTCGGTGTTCGGCAGGCGGGTCTGGTCTTTTTTCACCTCGGGAGCGGCATCGGTCGTCGCGGTGATGCTGTCGTCGGGCTTGGCGCTGGCCTTTTCGGCAGTCTTTTCGGCAGTCTTGGGCGCGTCTGGCTTGGCCGTCTCCGGCTTGGCTTCCTCTGCTTTCGCCTCGACCCTGGTTTCGTCGGGCTTAGCGGTTTCCGATGCGTCGGCCTTTACCGCGGCGTCGCTCGCCTGCGCTGATACAGCGGGCTCATCCGGTTTCTTTTCGGTCGTGACGGCGGCTTCGATCTCGGCTGGTTTGACTTCGGCGGTCGCTGCTTCCGACGGTTTGGTATCGGCCGGCGGGGTATCGGATGAAGCGATCTGGTCGGGCTTTGCCGTGGCCGGTTCAGCATCGGCTGTCGTGGCTTCGGATTTCGCTTCGGCTCGCTCCGGCCCCGGCGCGTTGGCCGCGGATGGCGAGGCATCGGACATCGTGACCGCGGCGCTGGCAGCGCCGCTGGCATCCGCGGTGCGGGTACCGCCGCCGTGGCCGACGGTCGATCGGAGTTCGAGGCTCGCCTCTGAAATCGCCGGCTTGAGCGTTGCTTCGGCGTCGGCGGCCTTGTCGGCTTTCGCAGCCGGCGGCGCATCCAGTTCAGGCGTGATGGTGGCCGCCGGCTGCGGCTGCGGCGCAACCTTCTGTTCGGCGAGCAGGGGATGCGAGAACTTTGCCGGAGTTATTTCGCCCGGCGTGACGACGACCCGCGCGCCCATCTTCGTCCAGTTCCACATCCGGGCGGCGAACGCCATCGGCATGCGGATGCAGCCGTGCGACGCCGGATAGCCCGGCAGTACGCCGGCATGCATTGCAATGCCCGACCAGGTGATCCGCTGCATGAACGGCATCGGCGCGCCGCTATAGATGTTGGAATGGTGCAGCTTGTGCTTTTGAATGATGCTGAAGACGCCCATTGGCGTCGGATGGCCCTTCGTGCCCGTGGAGATCGGGGTTTCCGCGAAAAATCCGTTGGCGTCGTAGACCTTCAGGGTTTGCCGCTCGATCGAGATCGCGATGATCAGCGCGCCCTGCGGTTTGACCGAGTCCCTGGGCGCTTCGACCTTCTTGGCGTGACGAGGGCGCGGGCGCTGCGGCCGTTGTTGCGTCGGCGCCGGCCGGCTTTGGAAAAAGCCGGGCTCGTAATCCGGCTGGTAAAACCGGGCGGCTTGCGCCGGGGAAGCCAGGCCGATCGCTCCGGCTGCCGTCAAAACCCCAATTTGCCAAAACCGTTCGGTTGCAATGTCAGAAATAAAAATCCGATGCCCGCTCACGCGCAATATCCTCGATTCACAGCCTTCAATGCTTTGTTGTCGCAGAGGCACAACGCGTTCACCAGCGTAGGCCCGGTGCATCGGCGACTTTCATTCCAAGCGTAGCAAAAAAGCCTCACATTCGGTTAAACCGGCCGCGGTCGTCGGTTACCTCCAAACCTTACCGAGGAGCATCGGCACACCTACATGGATGGAAACCCGCCACGGAGATGTTCCATGACCTTCCAAGCCTTCAGCCAATATGACGTCAAATGGAGGCTTGGGACCTTGTTGGCGCTGGTTTGCGCGTCATTGTGGTCCGCCGTGCCCGCCTACGCGGCTGACGAGCCGGACCTGATCTTCCGCCGCTCGACCGTGTTCAAGTGGCTGAGCCCCAACGACAAGCTGGCGACCTATGGCCTCGACGATCCCGAGGTCGAGGGGGTGGCCTGCCATTTCACGGTACCGGAAAAGGGCGGCTACAAGGGCTGGCTCGGGCTGGCCGAGGAAGTCTCTGACATTTCATTGGCATGCCGCCAGATTGGTCCAATTCGCTTCAAGGCCAAGTCGGAGCAGGGCGAGGATATGTTCCGGCAGCGGCGCTCGCTGTTCTTCAAGAAGATGCAGATCGTCCGCGGCTGCGACGCCAAGCGCAATGTGCTGGTATATATGGTGTATTCGGACAGGATCATCGAAGGATCGCCGAAGAATTCGACCTCCTCGGTGCCGATCATGCCGTGGGGAGCCGACGCCGGCGCGGTTCAGAAATGCGGCGAGTTCATCCACTGAGTGGGAGTTGAATTCGGATTCGGGGGCTTGAATTCTAGGTTTTGGCCGGGCCAGGGCGCACCCATGGCTCGGAGCCGGCCTTGGGGTCACGGCATCCCACCAGCCGTACGAATTTCTGCGGCGTCGAGGTGTTGCCGCTGTCGCCGCATTGCTGTGACATCGCCCCACAATTTACCGACCGCTTGATTCCCGGGGTATCGGGAACTTCGATCCGCAATTTGGGACCATTGTCAGTCCGGGCCCGGCGTTCGCGCGGCGGCTGGCCGGGGTTGCGCGCCGGGGTTTTATTGCCAACGAATTTGCCCACGACTGCTATCCTTTGCCCAATTTTAAGTCACAACGCGCATCGACAGCGAAAGGTTGCATGCCGTTGGCTGTGAGTGGTCCGCCGCGAGACTTCGGTTCAAACCTGTCACGCCGCCGAGAGGCCTTCTCCACCAGAGAAAGATTAAAAAATCGACCCGGGGTTTCGAGCCCAAGGTTGCTTTGAACCCCATGCTTATTGCCGGCGTCTGACCTGCAGAGATGCCTGGTGGAGAAGTTCGATGCGAGTTCTCGGCTATATGATCGTCCTTGTGCTGGTCCTGACCGGGCCCTCGATGGCCGGCTCGGCCGATCGCGACATGCCGGGGGTCGGCGCGTTCGTTTACTGCGGGTCGCCGATCGTGACCCCGGCGCCTGATCTGATGGCTGAGTTCAGCCAGTGAACGACTGACCCGGCGGACGAGCGGGCTGGGGCGCCATCGGGGTCCCGGAGGGGCCTGGTTCAGCTAATCTCGTTCGATTGAATGAATTGAAGTTTTCGGACAATTGTTTCGTCGCTTCACTGTCGACGAAACAATTCTTGGGGTGACGAAACCATTTTCCGCTTGTGGCGCAGACATCCGGAAACAACGGAAAGTTATCAATCTCCCAACGAAGCGGCGGGCAGCGCCGGCTGGCCCAAACCGGAGACAATCAGATGCAGACCCTGAGTTTCATCCTTGCCTTCGCCTTCGTGCTCGGTGGCCCCTCGCTAGCTGGCTCGTCCGAAAATAGGGTGCCGGGCGCCGGCACCTTCGCCTATAACGGCCCGACGATCGCTGCTCCCCAGGCCATCGTCATTGCAGCCCGCTAAGACGCTGCCGATCCAAACCAAGAAAGTTGCCGGTAAGGCCATCATGCTTTTTCGTACCAGTTCAGCTGTGATCGTCGCCTCCGCCCTTCTCGCCGGTGCGGCTCAGGCACAAGCACCTCAGGTCGCGCAGCTTCAAACATCGCAGCTTCAACCGCCGCCGTCTCCGGTTCCCCAGCTTCAATTGCAGCGCGTCCGCTCGCTGTTGAAGATGCCCGATCCGCGCGGCGAGTTCGTCCGCCTGTGCGCCCCCCATATGGTGGGACGCTGGGCGCATCCGGAGTCCGTGTGCGGTTGCCTGCACGACTACGCCGCCGCGACCGTCGAGGACACCGATCTTCGCGAAGCGCTGTTGCGCGGCATCAGCGAGACCGGCGTGCCGACCATCGAAACCGAATGGGTGCCGCCGTCGAAGCAATCCCAGATCGGCGCAACCTTCACCAAGATTGCGAAGCCGACGCTGCAATGCATGTTCGAGCCTGTGGAACTGGCAGCCGCAAGCCCCGCGGAATAGCGCTCAGCGTGCGCCGATGGTTGCCGCTGCGGGCCGGGTATAGCGTTATCAGCAACTATGAAAGCTGGTAGCTGCGCGCCGGCGCGCGGGGCGCGTCTATCGCGTCTTCGTCCCCAGCCGCGGAATGCATTTTCGCACCGCGAGGACTCCGGTTGCCGTCATCTGGGAACCGGCTACTTCCTTGATCTGGCCGGTGGGGCAGGAGCCGTCGTCGACCAGGATGCGCTGGCCCAGCCGCAGATGGACGATGTCCCGCTCGCGCGCCACTTGCTCCGCCATGACAGAAGGCGCCAGCGCGCATAGCGCGAAACAAGCCGCCAATCCGGCCCAGCAAAGCCTGATGTGCTGATGTTTCATGGCCGCGCTAATCCCGTCTTACTTGCTCTGGATCTTCAGTCCGCCCGGGCCGACATTGATCTGCACGCCGTCCGGTTCCTTCTTGGCCTGGTAGAGGCTGTAGCCGAGCACACCCACCGCGACGATCAGCGCGCCGATGATGAGGAACATGAGATTGCGGTTGCCGGACATCTGGGAACTCCATGGGAGCGCATTTCGGCCCATTCTATTGGCGCGGCTGCGATTCTGAAAGCGATCAAAAACGTCGGCAAGCCCCGGCAAAGTATGGTTTGATCGGCCCGGTTCCATCGAAGCGCTCCTCCAGGAAATGGCAATGCAATCGAATACAAGCGACACCAAGCAACGAATCCTCGACGCCGTCGATGCCGGTTTCGACGCGCAACTCGCGACCACCCGCGATTTCGTCGCGATACCCTCGACCCGCGGCGCGGAAGGGCCGTGCCAGGACATGATCGGAGATCTCCTGCGCCAGCGCGGCTATGAGGTCGACGACTGGCATATCGACGTCGACGACTTGAAGGATCTGCGCGGCTTCGGCCCGATCGAGCATGATTTTTCCAGGGCGCGCAGCGTGGTCGGAACCTACCGTTCCCAGAGCACCGCCGGAAAGTCGCTGATCCTGCAGGGCCACTGCGACGTGGTGCCGACCGGCCCGCTCGACATGTGGGAGACGCCGCCGTTCTCGCCCGTGGTGAGGGACGGCAAGATGTATGGCCGCGGCGCCTGCGACATGAAATCCGGCACCATCGGCGCGCTCTACGCGCTCGACGCCATCAAGGCCGCCGGCTTGAAGCCGACCGCGCGGATTCACTTTCAGTCGGTGATCGAGGAGGAAAGCACCGGCGTCGGCGCGCTCTCCACCTTGCAGCGCGGCTATCGCGCCGATGCCTGTTTCATTCCCGAGCCCACCGGCGGCAAGATGGTGCGCTCGCAGGTCGGCGTGATCTGGTTTCGCCTGCGGGTGCGCGGCTTTCCCGTGCATGTGTTCGAGGCAGGTTCAGGCTCCAACGCGATCACGGCGGCCTATCATCTCATTCACAATCTGGAAAAGCTCGAAGCCGAATGGAACGAGCGCGCCAAGGTCGATCATCATTTCAAGGCGGTGACGCACCCGATCAACTTCAATCCCGGCATCATCAAGGGCGGCGATTGGGCCTCCAGCGTGCCGGCCTGGTGCGACGTCGATTGCCGGATCGCGATCCTGCCGGGCTGGTCGGTCGCCGACTGCCAGAACGAAATCCTGGCCTGCGTCTCGGCGGCGGCGCGCGATCACCGCTTCCTCTCCAACAACCCGCCCAGCGTGGAATGGTCGGGCTTCCTGTCGGAAGGCTATGAGCTGAAGCAATCAGCCGAAGCGGAAGCCGCCTTCGGCAAGGCATTCACTGCAGTTTATGGCGGCGCCGTGCAGGATTTGGTGTTCACCGCGCTGACCGATACCCGGTTCTACGGGCTGAATTACAACATTCCGAGCCTGTGCTTTGGAGCGAGTGGAGCTGCGATGCACGGGTTTAACGAATATGTCGATCTCGACTCGCTACGGAAATCGACCAAGGCCACCGCGCTGTTCATAGCGGAATGGTGCGGGGTGGAGAAGATTTAGCAGGCTGATGCAGGTGCAAATGATCCGTACCAGAATTTGTACTGGCACGTCTCTGGCGTTCAGTTTTTGGCACGAACTGGACGGCCCGATGCAGTCGGCGCTTGCCCGTTGTTGAGCTGTAAGCGGACCTGAATTCCAGACGCGCCCCGGGTCCGGAGATGACCCCGGCAGCGACACTCGCCGGCATCTTATATTGCAGTAGCGAAGCTGTTTTCTGCTATCAAAGTACTCGTTTGTGCCGCTATGATGCCTTTTGCTGCGAGCAAGAAGCGGTCCGAGTTTCTTGGTGTTGTGGGTGAGTGAAGGCGGCTTGGCCGGTTGCGGTTTGCCCGCAGCGGTGAAGCGGCCCACGTTCCGCTTTCTCTTTCTGGGAAGTCCGCCACGCAGGGCCGCGGTGTTCTTGCGCGGTGTTCTTGCGCGGTTTCTGACATGGCCGGGCGTCGTATGCTGATCGACAGCCGCATCGAAAATCGGGTCTAAGCAGTCATTCAACCGCAATCCGGGGGGAACGCGCCATGAATTTCCATCGAGACACTGCGCTGGTTGTTGGTCTGATATCGGCTTCGTTGGTATTTTCGCAGTCGGCCACGGCCGAGCAGAAGAAGACGACGACGACATCGTCTCCGGCGCCGGCACCCGTGGTGCGCGCTGCTCCTGCTCCTGCTCCTGTTGCCCGCGCCGCTCCAGCACCGGTGGCGCGCGCAGCGGCGCCTGTGGTTCGCACTGCACCTGCCGCTGCTCCCGCCGTCCGCGTTGCTCCAGCGCCGGTTGCGCGTGCAGCGGCGCCTGTGGTTCGCACCGCACCTGCCGCTGCTCCTGCCGTCCGCGTTGCTCCGGCGCCTGTTGCGCGCGCAGCGGCGCCTGTGGTTCGCACTGCACCTGCCGCTGCTCCCGCCGTCCGCGTTGCTCCGGCGCCGGTTGCGCGCGCAGCGGCGCCTGTGGTTCGCACCGCGCCTGCCGCTGCTCCCGCCGTCCGCGTTGCTCCAGCGCCGGTTGCGCGCGCAGCGGCGCCCGTCGTTCGCACGGCACCTACTGCTGCTCCTGTTGCCCGCGCTGCGCCGACTGCCGCTGAAGCCGCGCGGGCCCGCGAGAATGCCGTGATCGAGGCCGCCAGGGCGAGACGAGGCCCCTCAACGGCCATCGGGCCGGCCGAGCCATCGGGTGCCATAACAAGTGGATACAACACATCACGGGGCGATACGCTCGCCATCGGAACGAACCCTCGCGACGGCAGCGCCACTGACGCCGACAGAGCCAGGGTGGACAAGATCAAAGCGGACGCCGAAGCCCTTAAGAGGCGATCGCAAAAGCCGCAGCCTTGAGGGCTCGCCCCGACGACGTGATCGAATAGCGGGCTGTTTTGCAGCGGCAGAAAGTGACGTGATTGGCACGTTCTGGACATATTGCGATGTCCTACCTTGAGTCCGTTGCGAAAGGGACGCTCGCCAACGCGTCTCGTTTCACGCCCTC
Organism: Hyphomicrobiales bacterium; assembly: GCA_038212905.1. Lineage (GTDB taxonomy): Bacteria > Pseudomonadota > Alphaproteobacteria > Rhizobiales > Xanthobacteraceae > Bradyrhizobium. The sequence goes on along the minus strand of JBBQUA010000162.1, from coordinate 462 downwards.
GCTAACCCGCATCGCCTAATGGCAGTTGTCGATCATGGGTTCGAAGGATCCAACCCGTCCTGCGGGCGTTTCGCGCTCAATCGATCCCACTGCGCCGCCCCTGCGACAAATCAACCCGTCGGGTAGAATTTCGCTTTTCCCGAAACCCAAATCACCGCTAGATTCCCCGCCATCCTGTCCCCGAGGAAGGGGCGTTGGCCATCGTTACCGAACGCTGGGATGGGATGTGGTGGACGCGGCGGCATCGTGCGCGGAACGGGATTGCAGGGCGGGATAAACTCCGTGGGCGGTCTTGGGAACGTGCGAACGAGCGGTGCTGCGGCGTACGGCAAAAGCGTGTGGACCCGACGCCTCACTGGTAGGCGTCAAGTCTTGCGGAGGTGCTGATGGCCCGACCGGGCCGAGGTGCCGGTTTCCGTGAGGCGACGGAGGCGACAAAGGCCATAATTCTCCGGGGTGAGC
>JBBQUA010000161.1:0-12523 GCA_038212905.1 Hyphomicrobiales bacterium | reverse complement strand
ATGGCCCTCGATGGTGTCGCCGGTGCGAAGCCCGAAGCGCCGGATTTGCGAGGGCGAGACGTAGATATCGTCCGGTCCCGGCAGATAATTGGCATCCGGCGAGCGCAGAAATCCAAAACCGTCGGAGAGAACCTCGACGACACCCTCGCCGATGATGTCTGTGTCCTGGTTCGCGAGGTGCTGTTGTATGGCGAACATCAGCTCCTGCTTGCGCATCGTGCTGGCGTTTTCTACCACCTTCTCTTCGGCGATCGAGTCGAGCTCGGCCGGCGTCTGGGCTTTGAGGTCTTGAAGTTTCATTTCCCGCATTGGGATGGTCCTGTGGAGTATCGTGGGGGAGGATTGCGAGGTGGCTTTAAGAAAATGCGGACGCGAGCAAAAGGAAGGTCCGCAGGTCTGAGCAAGGAAAGCGCCGGAGAGGCTTCAAACCTGATGCGGCGGCCGGTTCAATGGAAAACCGGAACACGACCACATCCGCCTGCGTGGGGTGGGATTTCAACAATATAGAAAATCGGACGGACTTCCGCAAGCAGGCCCGCCGTTCGAGATGTTGCCGGCAATCCCCTCAAAACGGCTTTACGATCACGAGAATCACGATCGAAATCATCAGGATAGTTGGTATCTCGTTGATAACACGGTAAAATTTTTGACTTCTGACATTCCGGTCGGCTGCGAAATCCTTCACCCAGCGAACGAAAAAACCATGAACGCCGGACATAGCCAGCACCAGCAGCAATTTTCCGTGGAACCAGCCGGCGGAAAACCAGCCACCGGACCAGGCGAGGTAGAGCCCGGCCAGCCAGGTCACGATCATCGCCGGGTTGATGATCGCCTTCAGCAGCCGCCGTTCCATGATTTTGAACGTCTCGGACTGCTTCGATCCGACCTCCGCCTCGCAATGATAGACGAACAGCCGCGGCAGATAGAGCATGCCGGCCATCCACGAGATAACCGCGATCACATGCAAGGCCTTGATCCATTCGTACATCGCGACGTCTCGTTCCAGTTCATAAATTTTGCCAGCAACATTGGAACGCCGCCCCGGATCTCGGCGTTTCAATGAAAGGCAGGCTTAGCACGAGGGCGGTCTTGGCCCGAAGGCAGACATATCCTCACCCCCAGCCTTTCTAAATAACTAAGTTTAGAATCTTAGGTTTGAGTCTAAGTAGCTGTGATTAGCGCCCGCGCAAAACCGACCCAATGTTGTCAGCGCTTATTCACATCCATCAACATATCCCGATGATTTACTGACGAGCCGGATATTATGATCTGGTTCAACCGCTTGGCTGGCTTGATGGGCGGTTTATCAAGAGACAATTCCACATAACCCCACTATCATTGCACCCGCTGAACGGAGTTATCCCGAACGGGAGGCCTGTGCAGAAAAAACCGGGTTATCCCGGACAGCTCGGTTCGTCTTCGATTCTCTCAGATAAACTCCACAGCGATTCACAGGATACACAGGGGTCTCGGTGCCTACGACCGGCAACTATTTTCATCTTCATCTGGTTTCCGATTCGACCGGTGAGACCCTGATTACGGTCGCGCGCGCGGTGGCCGCGCAATACGCCAATGTGACGCCGGTCGAACATGTCTATCCGCTGGTGCGCAGCCAGAAGCAGCTCGATCGCGTGCTCGATGAGATCGAGGAGGCGCCCGGCATCGTGCTGTTCACCTTGCTGGAAAAGGATCTGGTCGCCCGGCTGGAAGCCAAGTGCCAGGAAATGAACATTCCGAGCCTGTCGATTATCGGCCCGGTGATGCAATTATTTCAGGCCTATCTCGGTGCCGCCACCACGGGCCGGGTCGGCGCGCAACACGTCTTGAACGCGGAATATTTCAAGCGGATCGATGCGCTGAATTACACGATGATGCATGATGATGGCCAGCATGTCGAAGGGCTGGAAGAGGCCGAGGTGATTCTGGTTGGTGTGTCCCGGACCTCGAAAACGCCGACCTCGATCTATCTCGCCAATCGCGGCATCCGCACCGCGAATGTTCCGCTGGTGCCGGGCATTCCGATTCCACATCAGCTGGAAACGCTGAAGAAGCCGCTGGTGGTCAGTCTTCACGCGACGCCCGAGCGTCTCATTCAGGTCAGACAGAACCGGCTGTTGAGCATGGGTGACCGGGACAACGACACCTATATCGATCGACAATCCGTCACCGACGAAGTCGCCTTCGCCCGGAAATTGAGCGCTCGATTCAATTGGGCGCAGCTCGACGTGACGCGGCGATCGATCGAAGAGACCGCTGCTGCGATCATGAAATTGTTCACCGACCGGCTACGGCAGCGGACTTCCGAATGACGCTGTGGCGCGGCAAGGTTCCGTTGATCCTGGCGTCGCAAAGCCGCGCGCGGCAAATGCTGCTGGCCAATGCCGGCATTCCCTTCGAAGCCGTTCCGGCCGACATTGATGAACGCGCCGTGCAGCAATCCTCCGGCCTGTCAGCGCCCGGTGAAATAGCCGCCCTTCTCGCGCGCGAGAAAGCGCTGGCTGTGTCGAGGGACCAGCCTGGATATGTCGTCGGCGCCGATCAGACCCTGGCGCTGGAGAACAGGTTGTTCAGCAAGCCGTCCGGTCACGCTGCGGCCGCGGAGCAATTGCGCGACCTTGCCGGCCGCCGCCACGAACTGCACTCCGCCGTTGCGGTGGCGCGCGACGGCAGGATATTGTTCGAAAACACGGATATCGCGCGCATGGACATGCGGCAGCTCAGCGGGACGGAAATCCGAACCTATCTGGATGAAGCAGGAGAGGCGGTGACTTCGAGCGTCGGCGCTTACCAGCTCGAAGGGCTGGGGGTGCACCTGTTCGAGCGCATCGACGGCGATCACTTTACCATCCTTGGAATGCCGCTGCTGCCATTGCTTGCGTTTCTGCGCAGCGAGCGGCTGCTCGGCGTCTGACAACCAATCCTGCGAACAGCGAATGGCGAACGTTGAATGATCATTCTTGGACTGACCGGCTCGATCGGGATGGGCAAATCCACCACGGCAAAATTGTTCGCGGAAGCCGGCGTCCCGGTCTATGACGCCGACGCGACGGTTCACCAATTGTACGAAGGCGAGGCGGCGCCGGCGATCGAAGCGGCATTTCCCGGCACCACCGCCGGCGGCAAGGTCGACCGTCCAAAACTTTCGGCGCGCGTGGTGCACGATCCCGCCGCGATGAAGCAGCTCGAGCAGATCGTCCATCCGATGCTGGGGGCCTCGCGGCAAAAATTCTTCGCCGATGCCGAGCGAGCCGGTGCGCCGGTGGCGGTGGTCGATGTGCCCCTGCTGTACGAGACCGGGGGCGAGAAGCGCGTCGACGCGGTGGTGGTGGTGACGACCTCGCCGGAAAACCAGCGCGCCCGAATCATGTCGCGCGGCACCATGACCAGCGAAGCGCTCGATTCCATTTTGGCGCGGCAGCTGCCGGATGCCGAAAAACGCAAGCGCGCCGATTTCGTGGTGGATACATCTGACGGTCTCGACCCGGTGCGGGCCAGGATCCGCGACATTCTGCAACAGGTTGGTAAAATGCCGCAGCGGCGCAGGTGATTCGTCGTCTTCCGGACCAGACCCATGCGTGAAATCGTTCTCGATACCGAAACCACCGGCCTCGATCCGTTGCGCGGCGACCGGCTGGTCGAAATCGGCTGCGTCGAGATGATCAATTGCATGCCGACGGGGCAGACCTTTCACCGGCATATCAATCCGGAACGCTCCATGCCGGCCGAGGCCTTCGCTGTGCACGGCCTTTCCAGCGAGTTTCTGGCCGACAAGCCGCTGTTCGACGAGGTGGTCGACGAGTTCCTTGAATTCATCGCCGATGCGCCGCTGGTGATCCACAACGCGTCGTTCGATATCGGCTTCATCAATGCCGAGCTCGACCGCATCAAGCGGCCGCCGATCGTGCGCGACCGGCTGATCGACACGCTGATGCTGGCGCGGCGCAAACATCCGGGGGTGTCGAACCGGCTCGACGATCTCTGCTCGCGCTACGCGATCGACAATTCGCGCCGTACCAAGCATGGCGCCCTGCTCGACGCGGAACTGCTGGCCGAGGTCTATATTGACCTGATCGGGGCCCGGCAGTCGCAACTGATCCTGGCAACCGAGACCCGCGACGTGCGCGCCGGTGGCGGGTATGGCGAAATGCCGCGGCGGGTCCGCGAGGTCCCGCTCGCGCCGCGGGTCACCGATGAAGATCGCGCGGCCCATCGGGCTTTTGTCGCCACGCTGGGCGACAAGCCTGTTTGGAACGATTTTCTGGGCGGTTGACCGGAACTGAGCCGGGTCGCGTTAGCTCGGCTTTCCCTGTTCGGCCTGCGCCAGAGCCTGCCGTTCCAGATTCTGGCGATACAGACCGACGAAGTCGACCGGATCCAGCATCAGCGGGGGGAACCCGCCGTCACGCACCGACGTCGCGATGATCTCGCGCGCGAACGGGAACAGCAGCCGCGGGCACTCGATCATGACCAGCGGATGCAGGTTTTCCTGCGGCACGTTCATGATCCGGAACACGCCGGCATAGGCAAGATCGAAGCTGAACATCACCTTGCCGGCGTTTTCGGCCTTGCCTTCGACCGAAAGCGTCACTTCGAACTCGTTTTCGGCGATATTGTTGGCGGTGACGTTGATCTGGATGTTGATCGCAGGCTGCTGTTGCTGCGGCGCCAGCGAGGCCGGCGCGTTCGGATTCTCGAACGACAGGTCCTTGGTATACTGTGCCAGCACGTTCAACTGGGGAGGAGCGGCCGCCTCGGGAGGTGCGCCATTGCCGTTGGTCATGAAAATCTCTCCTGGAGCCGAGCGGGGCGGGTTTTGCGTCTGAATTCGCTCGTGAGGTACGAAAAGGCCGATGTCGGGGCGAGTGGCTATCATAGCCGCGGCTTGTTCTACAAGGACGACAATCACCGGTAGCCATCCAGGACGCCCCAGGGCATCGGCTGGCTCTGCGAATCAGGCATCCAGTGGGCAGGCCGGATCGGCTCGAAAGGCCCTAAATTGTTGAATATGCGCCATTTCCGGGCACGATCGGGTTTCCACAAGCCGCAAAAATGCGCTACAATTCCGTTATGGCAAACAGGCAAGAGCCTTGAGCTTAAAAGAGCAGCCTTGAGCTTAAGAGAGCCTTGACCTTAAGAGAGCCTTGGCTTGGCCTATTTCCAGGAGCATGGCTTGTCATGCCCTAACGAGCCATTGGCCAGGCCCGGTTTCGTGCCTACATGCTGCAGACCCATTCCATGATTTAATCTCGGCCGTTTCCTGATCGAAACGCTCTACCGCCGGCCATCGCCGGTGCAGACCAGAAAGCGAATGCGACGTGGATATTTACACCATCATCTTCCTGGCGTTGGCGGTCTTCATCTTCCTGCGCCTGCGTAACGTTCTTGGACAGCGCACCGGAAACGAGCGGCCGCCCTTCGATCGCGCGGCGCGCAACGTGCTGAATGGGGCGCAGGACAATAATAACGTGGTGCCGATCCCGGGCGCGGTGATCGACCAGGCGCCGCTGGCGCCGACCGCGGATGTTGTCCCCCCGACCGACCGCTGGAAGGGTCTGACCGAGGCGGGCACGCCGCTGGCGCTGGGCCTCGACGCCATTGCCGCCCAGGACTCCTCGTTCGATCCGCGGCATTTCCTCAGCGGCGCCAAGAGCGCCTACGAGATGATCGTGCTGGCCTTCGCCAATGGCGACCGCCGCGCGCTGAAGGATCTGCTGTCGCCCGAGGTCTATGAGAGTTTCGAGACCGTGATCAAGGATCGCGAAAAGCACGAGCAGAAGACGGAAACGCGATTCGTTTCGATCGACAAGGCCGAGCTGGTCGGGGCGGAAGCCCGCGACCGCGCGGCGCAGCTGACCGTTCGCTTCGTATCGCAGATGATCACGGCCACCCGCGACAAGGCCGGCACAGTTGTCGACGGCAGCCCCGAGACGGTCGCAGATATCACCGATGTTTGGACCTTCGCCCGCGACATCACCTCACGCGATCCGAACTGGAAGCTGGTTGGCACGGGAAGCGCTCAATAACGCGCGCGGCGCCGGCTGGTACGCCGTCGCGCTTGGCGCGATCGCTGCGGTATTGTCGCTGGCGCCGTCGAGCGGGTTCACCGCGTATCGCTCCCACGCTTCGCATCACGGGCGTCCGCATCTTCCAGCCGTCCGTCCCCTGCCATATCCGCAGCTCGCCTGGCCGCTTGAAATCAGCGGTAGCCAGTATGCACCGGTGGCGTGGGCGGATATCGCGGGCTGGAACGAGGACGATCATCTGCCCGCCTACAAGGCGTTTCGCATCAGCTGCAAGCCGATAGCGGCGCAGCGCCAACCTCCCGCCGAACCGAAGGCGCTGGGTACCTCGCTGCGCGATCCCTGCAGGGCCGCCCGTGCGCTCGATATCGACGATAAGACCAAGGCCAAAGCCTTTTTCGAGGAGCACTTTCTTCCCTTGCGCATTTCGCGGCTTGGCGAAGCCGAGGGTTTTGTGACCGGCTACTACGAGCCCATCATCGATGGTTCCAGGACCCAGACCGACGTCTACACCGTGCCGGTCTATCGCCGCCCTTCGAATCTATTCGTCCGCGGCACCAGGCAGAGTTCTGCCGGTCTGCCCAACAAGGGCCAGGTATTCCGCAAGATCGGCCGTCGCAAGCTGGTGCCCTATTACGACCGCGCCGAGATCGAGGACGGCGCGATTGCCGGCCGCGGCCTCGAAATCGTCTGGCTGAAGAACCAGACCGACTTGCTGTTCACGCAGATCCAGGGCTCGGCGCGGGTGCGCCTTGAGGACGGCTCCACCGTCCGCATCAATTACGACGCGCATAATGGCTTTGCCTACACGCCGGTCGGCCGCATCCTGATCGAGCGCAACATCATTCCCAAGGATCAGATGTCGATGCAGAAGATCCGGGAGTGGATGGAGCAGAACCCCGACGGCGCCAACGAATTGCGCCGACAGAACCGCTCCTACGTGTTCTTTCGGGAAGTGAACCTCTCCGCCGACGATGAACCTGTCGGCGCGCAGGGCGTTCCACTGACGACGGGCCGCTCGATCGCCGTCGACAAGGCGCTGCATGTCTACGGCACGCCATTCTTCATCGAGGGCGAGCTGCCGATCGAATCGGAAATATCGAAGACGCCGTTCCGCCGGCTGATGATCGCGCAGGACACCGGGTCGGCGATCGTCGGTCCGGCGCGCGCAGATCTTTATTTCGGCGGCGGCGCCGAGGCCGGAAAAGTGGCCGGCCGATTCCGACACAATGCGCGCTTCGTCATCCTGGTGCCGAACAGCCTCGATCCCCTGGCGAGGGGCCGCAAGATGCCGGTGCCGGACCCTCGGCCGTCGGAAAAAATCGCCAAACTGTTTCCGCAGGTCGATCCCCTGAAGGATCAGTCCAAGGACGGCAAGGCCGGCGCGAAGCCGCCTGAGGCGTCCGCGGCTCCAGCCACAAAGGACGCGGCGCCCGCAGCCGGCGCTCCCGCTGCGACGACGTCGGCGGCGGTCGCCAAACCCATCCCGATGCCCGAAGCGCGGCCGAATGTCGCCCCGAGCCGCGAGGTCCGCCGCCATCGTCACCGTCATCATCGCCATTACCGCCGCGGCCGATGAAGCGTCCGCCCCAGCTTCCGGATTTGCCCGCCCCGCCCCGGCGCAGGCGCAGCCTGAGCGAGGAAGAGCGCGCGCTGTGGGATAGTGTCGCTAAACAGACAAAACCGCTGCGTAGAAGGGCCCGCGCCGCCAAAGCGCAGGCTGTGTCACCGGATCCTGCAACGCCGGCATTCGCAAAACCCGCTGATACGCTGAAGCAGCTTCCGCCGGCCAAGATTCCCCGAATTGCACGACCCGCATTGCCGCCGGCCGCTCCGCCGCTGGCTCCGCTCGGGCGTCGCGAGCGTTCGCAGCTGTCCCGCGGACGCAAGGAGATCGATGCCCGGCTCGATTTACACGGCATGACGCAGACCCGCGCCCACCGCGTGCTGTTCGGCTTCCTGCAGCGCGCCCACAGCGAGGGCCTGACCTTTGTGCTTGTCATTACCGGCAAGGGCAAGATCGGCGCCGAATCCGAACGCGGGGTGCTGCGCCGCCAGGTGCCGCAATGGCTGAGCCTGCCGGAATTCCGTTCGCTGGTGGTGGGCTTTGAGGAAGCGCATATCGGCCATGGCGGCGAGGGCGCGCTGTATGTGCGGGTACGGCGATCCCGTATGTGAGCGCTCAGAACGGCCTGATGATCCCGACCCGCGGGATCAGCGTCACGACCGCGCCGAGAATGGTGGTCTTTCGATCATTGCCCGATATCAACGGCACTTCGCGCGAAGCCGGTAAGGTCTTGACCGCAAGCAGGATCAGGAACATGCAGACCGCCCAGTTCGAAATCCAGCGTGAATAATCGAACACGATCGCGAACATCACCAGATAGGCAACGCTGACCGCAACGATGGCGGTAATGACGATGCGGCGGTGCAAGGGATCCCTGAGCGACCGGACCAGTCCGGCAAAATATTTCCAGAGCGGGGCGTGCAGCCAGATCAGGAGCGCGAACACCGGCACACCCAGCAGGTTTGACGGCATCCGCTCCCAGGTATCGCGAATTTCCTGCGCCAGCGTTTGGTACCAGATGAAACTGAAGCTCAGCAGGTTGGTCCTGGCGGGATCGGCCATCCGGCCGCGCAAATGCTGAACGAACTCCGCCTCGGGGACCGCCAGCGATCCCCAGAACTGCGCGGCGAAGAACAGCAGGCCGACAGCGAGGGTCGCGACGACCCCGGCGCTCGCATTTTGCCGCGTCACTCCCTGCACCAGATAGTAGCGCAGCACCACGATGACCGCGATGGTCGGAACATACATCAGGAGATGAATGTGATGGATCAAAATGAGGATCATCGAGGCCGCGGCGGCGATCAGCACGAACCAAATCGTGCGCGCCGGGATCAGCAGCAAACCGATCGCAAATGCACAGCCGTAAATGTCAAAGTGCCCGAGCGTGTGCATGAAATTCTTCAGAAAGAACGGTGATCCCGCTGTGAATACGAACAGCGGCAGACTCGCATCGTTAAAACCAAAGGTGCGCCGGAATAGCTTTACGAACAAAGCGAGCGTGATCAGCCACGCCGCGCCTGACAGCGCGAACACCAGCCACACCGGTACCTTGTCGAAGAACAGCGAGACGACCGCGCCGATCAGCGCGCGCTTTGTAAAGCCGAAATGATAGTCGACCAACAGGTGGATGTAGGGAACATAGGGCTCGCGCGGCAGCTTGTAGAGAAAAACGCCGACGAGAACCGCGATGTTGACCGCGAGCATCAGCCGCCAGGGATTTTCCCGCAAACGCAGATTCATTCGGCATCCGAAACAGCGGCTAAATCAGGTGCGACTATCACACGGGGGTAGAGTAGTGCGCAACGCCGCGACTACATTCAGTGTCGTCCCGGCGAACGCCGGGATCCATACGCCGTGACTTCGCAGTCATGCATGGTGGCGCAAAACCTCCATCTACAACAGATGACCGGGGTTATGGGTCCCTGCGTTCGCAGGGACGACGATCGTAGACGCAAAACCTACAGAATAAACCGGCTCAAATCCGTGTTCTTGGCGAGGTCGCCGACATGCTTCTGCACATAGGCGGCATCGATCTGGATGGTCTCGCCATGGCGGTCCGGCGCGGCGAATGAGATTTCGTCGAGCACGCGCTCCATCACGGTCTGCAGCCGCCGCGCGCCGATATTCTCGACCGTGGAGTTGACCGCGACCGCCACATCGGCCAGCGCGTCGATGGCGTCGGCGGTGATATCCAGCGTCACCCCTTCGGTTTGCAGCAGCGCGACATACTGCTTGATCAGCGATGCCTCCGGCTCGGTCAGGATGCGGCGCATGTCGTCGCGGGTCAGCGCTTCCAGCTCGACGCGGATCGGCAGCCGCCCCTGCAATTCCGGCAGCAGGTCCGACGGCTTTGCGATGTGGAAGGCGCCCGAGGCGATGAACAGGATGTGGTCGGTCTTGACGGCGCCGTGCTTGGTCGAGACCGTGGTGCCTTCGATCAGAGGCAGCAGGTCGCGCTGCACGCCTTCGCGCGAAACGTCGCCGCCGGTGCGGCCGTCGCGAACGCAGATCTTGTCGATCTCGTCGAGAAACACGATGCCGTTGTTCTCGACCGCATGGATCGCTTCCTGCACCAGTTGATCGCTGTCCAGCAGCTTGTCGGATTCCTCGTTGACCAGAAGTTCGTGGGAATCCACGACCGTCAGGCGGCGGGTCTTGGTCCGTCCGCCCATCTTGCCGAAGATATCGCCGATCGAGATCGCGCCGAGCTGCGCGCCGGGCATCCCCGGAATCTCGAACATCGGCGCGCCACCGCCGGATTGCGTCTCGATCTCGATTTCCTTGTCGTTGAGCTCGCCGGCGCGCAATTTCCGGCGAAACGAATCCCGCGTCGAGGGGCCGGAGCCGGGGCCGACCAGAGCGTCGAGCACGCGCTCCTCGGCGGCAAGCTGCGCGCGGGCCTGCACGTCCTTGCGCTTGCGTTCGCGGATCTGCGCGATCGCGACCTCGACCAGATCGCGGATGATCTGCTCGACGTCGCGGCCGACATAGCCGACCTCGGTGAATTTGGTGGCTTCGACCTTGATGAACGGCGCGCCCGCCAGTTTCGCCAGCCGCCGCGCGATCTCAGTCTTGCCGACGCCGGTCGGCCCGATCATCAGGATGTTTTTCGGCAGCACTTCCTCGCGCAGCAGGCCGGTGAGCTGCAGTCGCCGCCAGCGGTTGCGCAGCGCGATGGAGACCGCGCGCTTGGCATCGGCCTGGCCGACGATGAAGCGGTCGAGTTCGGAAACGATTTCGCGGGGGGAGAAGTCGGTCATGGGTCCTAGCTAGGTTCGAAATGTGGCCGGTACAAGCGGCATCAGATGATCGGCGGCCCCGCCTGCCACTGCTTGATCGCTTCAACGGGGTGAATCAGCATGATGATGTTCAGCGTCAGATTGTCGCGAATGTGAAGCAACAGCACGAGCTCGAACAGGAGGCCGATCGCCACGGTCGCCGCCACCGGGAGCCGCTTCGCCAGCAGGAAGCCCGCGATCATGGCCAGCATGTCCGAGACCGAATTGACGATGCTGTCGCCAAAATAATCCAGTGATGCGGTGGCGGAGCGATACCGGTTGATGATCCAGTCGGAATTCTCCACCAGCTCCCAGGCGCCTTCGACCATCATGGCGGCGATCAGGCGCGCCGGCCATGGCGCCTTTCGCATCATCAGCCAGGTGGCGCCGGAAAACAGGAAGCCGTGGAGAATGTGCGAAAACGTGTACCAGTCGGCGATGTGCTGTGAATTTTCCGAGCTCAGCACAACGCCGTGCCAGACTTTCACATAGCCGCAGGCGCAAATCGGCAGCCGGCCCATCGCGAGCAGGATCGCCGCCTGCAGCGCGACCAGGCAAGCCGCGATCAGCGTCCATTGCCACGGTGAAAGGCCGTCGGCGGCGGGGACGGCGTTGCGTTCGAGCGTCATGGGTTGCGCACCATCAGCAAGGCTTCGCCATCTGGCGTCTCGACCAGGCGGTCGCGGCGAAACCCCGCTTTTTCATAGGCCCGGATGGCGCGCGGATTGGTTGGCCGGGGATCGAGAACGATTCGCGGTACGCCATTTTCCAGCAGCTCTTCAATGAAGGCTTTGACGAAGGCGGACCCATGGCCCTGCCCCATCATGTAGGCTTCGCCGATGAACTGGTCTATGCCGCGTGTGCCCGCCGGCTGCGGACCGAAGCCGCTATGCCATTCGCCCATGCGATAGCATTGCAGATAGGCAAATGGCCGGCCCGCCAGCGTCACGATGAACTGCGCCATATCCGGATGATCCAGATCGCCGCTGACAAACTCGAAAGCCTCGGGATCGTGCCACCATTCGGCGACATGCGGCTCCCGAAGCCAGCGTTGAACCAGCGGCAGGTCGGCTAAGGTCATCGGTCGGAAGACGTAAGGTGGCGCCATGCCGGCCGCTCCCTATAGCGTCTCGAGGGTCACGTTGCGGTTGGTATAGACGCAGATGTCGGCGGCGATATCGAGCGAGCGGCGCACGATGGCCTCGGCATCCTTGTCGGAATCGACCAAAGCGCGGGCGGCGGCCAGGGCGTAGTTGCCGCCGGATCCGATCGCCATCACGCCGGCTTCCGGCTCCAGCACGTCGCCAGTGCCGGTCAGCACCAGCGATACATCCTTGTCGGCGACGATCATCATCGCTTCCAGCCGTCGCAGATAACGGTCGGTGCGCCAGTCCTTGGCGAGTTCGACCGCGGCGCGGGTCAATTGCCCCGGATACTGCTCGAGCTTGGCCTCCAGCCGCTCGAACAGCGTGAAGGCGTCGGCGGTGGCGCCGGCAAAACCGCCGATGACGTCACCCTTGCCGAGTTTGCGGACCTTTTTGGCGTTGGATTTGATGACGGTCTGCCCGATCGAGACCTGGCCGTCGCCGCCGATCACCACCTTGCCGCCCTTGCGGACCGTCAAAATGGTGGTGCCGTGCCAGACCGGCGACTGGGAT
>JBBQUA010000160.1:0-12640 GCA_038212905.1 Hyphomicrobiales bacterium | reverse complement strand
CCCCTCCTACAAGCACCGCGAACCTGTCTTTGCTGGATTTTTGGAGGATTTCTCATGCGGCCAAGCCGCCGTGCGCCCGATGAACTGCGCGCCGTGTCGCTGGAACGGGGCGTGGTCAAATACGCCGAAGGTTCCTGCATGGTCAAATTCGGCGACACCCATGTGCTGGTGACGGCCACCCTGGAAGAGCGGCTGCCGCCTTGGCTGAAGGGCCAGGGCCGCGGCTGGGTCACCGCCGAATACGGCATGCTGCCGCGCGCCACGCTGGAACGCACCCGCCGCGAGGCCGCCGCCGGCAAGCAGGGCGGACGCACCGTCGAAATCCAGCGCCTGATCGGCCGCAGCTTGCGCGCGGCTGTTGACCTGGAAGCACTCGGCGAGCGCCAGATCACGGTGGATTGCGACGTCATCCAGGCCGATGGCGGCACCCGCACCGCCTCGATCACCGGCGCCTGGGTGGCGCTGGCCGACTGCATCTCCTGGATGAAGACCCGCAACATGATCAAGACCAACCCGCTGCGCGACAATGTGGCGGCGATCTCCTGCGGCATCTACAACGGAACCCCGGTACTCGATCTCGATTACGCCGAGGATTCCGAGGCCGACACCGACGCCAATTTCGTCATGACCGGAGATGGCCGCATCATCGAGGTGCAGGGCACCGCCGAGAAGACGCCGTTCTCGCAGGACGAGTTTTTGGCGCTGATGGCGCTGGCGCGCAAAGGCGTGACCCGGCTGGTCGACCTGCAGAAAATGGCTGTGGCGTGATTGCAAAAAGGTCGTCATGCCCGGACTTGATCCGGGCATCCACGACTTCCTTTTCTCAAGACGTGGATGGCCGGGACAAGCCCGGCCATGACGAACTATAAATGCGCATGACCCAGCACCGTCGAATCACCGGCAAGCTCGTGATCGCGACCCACAATCCCGGCAAGCTCGCCGAGATGCGCGAACTGCTGGCGCCGCACGGCGTCGAGGCGATCTCGGCCGGCGAACTCGGCCTCGGCGAGCCCGACGAGACCGGCGATACGTTTCGCGCCAATGCTGCGATCAAGGCGGTGGCGGCGGCCAGGGCCGCGCAATTGCCGGCCTTCGCCGACGATTCCGGGTTGGTGGTCGACGCACTCGATGGCGCGCCCGGCATTCTTTCGGCGCGCTGGGCCGGACCATCCAAGGATTTCACCGCCGCGATGACGCGGATCGAACGGCTGTTGCAGGAGCGCGGCGCCGCCACGCCGGAGCAGCGCAAAGCGCATTTCGTTTCCGCGCTGTGCGTGGCCTGGCCCGACGACCATCTCGAAGAGGTCGAGGCCCGCGCCGATGGCACGCTGGTATGGCCGCCGCGCGGCGGCGCCGGGTTCGGCTACGACCCGACGTTCCTGCCCGATGGACACACGCGCACGTTTGGCGAGATGACCAGTATCGAAAAGCACGGCCTGCCGCCGCTCGGGCTCGGCCTGTCGCACCGCGCCCGCGCCTTCGTCAAACTCGCGGAGATCTGCCTTGACTAGCCCCCACCCTAACCCTCCCCCGCAAGCGGGGGAGGGAAAAGGAAAAGAAAAAGCGTTCGGCGTCTACGTGCACTGGCCGTTCTGCCTGTCGAAATGCCCGTATTGCGATTTCAACAGCCATGTCCGGCACGCGCCGATCGACGAGGAACGCTTCGCTCTCGCTTTTGCCCGCGAGATCGAAACCACCGCCGCGCGGACGCCGGGCCGTGAAGTCTCCTCGATTTTTCTGGGCGGCGGTACGCCGTCGCTGATGCAGCCGAAAACCGTCGGCGCCATTCTCGATGCGATCGGCAAACACTGGCGCGTCGCGCCCGATGCCGAGGTCTCGCTGGAGGCCAATCCGACCAGCGTCGAGGCGACGCGCTTTCGCGGCTATCGCGCCGCCGGCGTCAACCGGGTTTCGCTCGGCGTGCAGGCGCTCGACGATGCCTCGCTGAAGGCGCTGGGACGGCTGCATACCGCGCGCGAAGCGCTCGACGCGGTGGCGATCGCGCGCACCGCTTTCGACCGTTATTCGTTCGATTTGATTTACGCCCGTCCCGACCAGACCCCGCAGATGTGGGCGGATGAGCTGAAGCTGGCGATCTCGGAAGCGGCCGAGCATCTGTCGCTCTATCAGCTCACCATCGAAGAGGGCACGCCGTTCTTCGGCCTGCACGCCGCCGGCAAATTGAAGACACCGGACGAAGCCGTGGCCCGTGCGCTCTACGACGTCACGCAGGACGTCTGCGCGCAGCAGGGATTGCCGTCCTACGAGATTTCCAACCACGCCCGGCCAGGCGCGGAGTGCAAACATAACCTCGTCTACTGGCGCGGCGAGGAATATGCCGGCATCGGTCCGGGCGCGCACGGCCGCCTCGACATCGACGGCGTCAGGCACGCCATCGCCACCGAAAAACGTCCCGAGGCCTGGCTGATGCGTGTCGAGGCCAATGGCCATGGCGTTGTGGTCGACGATCACCTCAACAGCGAAGAGCGCGCCGACGAATTTTTGCTGATGGGGTTACGGCTCACCGAGGGTATCGATCCGCAGCGCTACGCGGCGTTGTCGGGCCGCACGCTGGATCCCGGCCGCATTGCCATCCTGCGCGAAGAAGGCGCCATCACCGTCGACGCCAACGGCCGGCTGCGGGTGACGCAGGCCGGATTTCCGGTGCTCGATGCCGTGGTGGCGGATCTCGCGGCGTAATTTCCAGCTCGTCGTCCCGGACAAGTGAGCGCAAGCGAACGCTGATCCGGGACCCATACCCCGCGGCTTCTCGTTCAAGCAAAACGTCAGACGGCTTTTTCCAATAATATCCGCCGCGGCGTATGGGTGCCTGCGTTCGCAGGCACGACAAAGAATCTACGCGCCAAAACTCTTCGGCGAGCCGGCGACCGTCGCGCTGCTGCCGGTTCCCACCTTCATCACCGCAAGGCCGCGCTCGTTGGTGCCGTCGGCGCGAAACCGAAACAGGCCGTCGATGCCTGCAAAGCCCGACGCACTGGTCAGCACTTCGGGCGAGAACCGCGCGCCACCCTGCGTGCGCGCCAATGCCGCGACCAGCGCCACCGCGTCATAGGCCAAGGTCGCGGTGCGCACCGGATCGGCGCCGAACCTGGTGCGGTAGCGGCCGGAAAAGCTGCGGAAGCCGGATGGATCCGGCGCGGCATAGAGCCCGCCTTGCAGCGCCGGACTCGCGAACACCCGCGGATTGTCCCACAGACCCGTGCCGAGCAGCTGGATGTTTTTCAGGTTGGCCCCGGCCGCGGTCAGCGCGTCGGCGACCTGCACCACGGAGTCGCCGTCATCGGCGATGAACAGCGCGTCGGCCGACCCCAGCGCCTGCGCCACGGTGCGCGCCGGCGTAGCGCGGTCGGCGCCGTATTTTTCGAATGCGACGATGCGCCCGTTCCTGCGGCCGACCGCCTGCTTGAACGCGGCCTCCACCACATTGCCATAGGCATTGTCGGGCAGCAGCGCCGCGAATGATTTTTTCCCGGTGCTGGCGGCGTATTCGACGATCCGGCTGACGTCGGATTCGGGCAGGAAACTGAGCAGATAGACGCCGCGGCCGGCGACGCTCGAATCGGTCGAAAACGCGATCACCGAGACGCCGCGGGTGCGCGCCAGCGCAGCGGTCGACGGCACCGAAGCCGCAAACAGCGGACCCAGGATGATCTCGGCGCCTTCGTCGAGCGCCTGCTGGGTTCCCTGCTGGGCGCCCTGCGGGCTGCCGGCGTCGTCCTTGATCAGCAGCTGGATGTTGGGATTCTGGAATTCCGCCAGCGCCATCTCGGCGGCATTCTTCATCGACTGCGCCGCGACCCCGGCATTGCCGGATGCCGACAGCGGCAGCACCAGCCCGACCTTGACCCCGCCGGTGCCAACGGCCTGTGGCTGCTGCGGCGGTCCCGCCGGACCCGCATCGGGTCCGGAACTGAACGGATTTGAAATCGAGCCCATGCCGCCGGCGCAGGCCCCGAGCAGGGGCGCGCCTAGAATCAGGCCGAGCGCCGTCCGTCGGGTAGCCCCCGACGGTGTCCTGAAAGCCCAAGACCCGGAAGGCCTGGATTTGGGTTCGAGCGGCCCCACCATCGCATCTCTTCTCTTAACCTGCCGAGGACGGCCGGCACTTCAACCTCCCAGTGATCAGGGGGGTGGATTCAGGCATATTGTCGACGAATAGTTAACCAAATCAAACGGATTGTGGCAGCGCCGCCCAGCCGCCGTCCGCAGATCCCCCGGTTCCGTCTGGAGCGCCGTGACATACCCTCCGGCAGCCGCCTTGCGCCAGCCTTGTGGCGTAAGAGCCATCTCCCCTCTAGATTGGCATTATGCGCCCAAAACCCGCGTCCATAAACACATCAGATAGCCCCGTGGATCCCGCCAACCGTACATTCTCGTTGGGCAGCCACGTCCTGACCGCCCCGAAAGCGGTTCCCGGCCTGCATTTGGTGGCCACCCCGATCGGCAACCTCGGCGACATTACGCTGCGCGCGCTGGAAACCCTGGCGGGCGTCGACGTCATTGCCTGCGAAGACACCCGCATGACGCGCCGGCTGACCGAGCGCTACGGGATCCAGGCCACGCTAAAGCCCTATCACGAGCACAACGCCGCACAGGCCCGCCCCGTCATCCTGCAGAAGCTGGCGCAGGGCGTCTCGATCGCGCTGGTCTCGGATGCCGGCACGCCGCTGATTTCCGATCCCGGCTTTAAACTGGTGCGCGAGGTCTGCGCCGCCGGCCATGCCGTGATCGCGCTGCCCGGCCCCTCCTCGGTGCTGGCGGCGCTGTGCGTCGCCGCGCTGCCAACCGACCGATTTTTCTTCGAGGGTTTTTTGCCGTCGCGCGGCACCGCGCGCCGCGCCCGGTTGACCGAGCTATCGCGGATCGACGCCACGCTGGTCATGTTCGACTCCGGCAACCGGGTGCAGGACACGCTGGCCGACCTCGCCGGCATCATGGGCACCCGCGACGCCGCGATCTGCCGCGAAATGACCAAGCTGCACGAGGAGATCAAGCGCGGTCCGGTGGCCGAACTCGCGGCCGCAGCCGACACGCTGGAGACCCGCGGCGAATTCGTGCTGGTGATCGGCCCGCCCGCAGCCCGCGCGCAGGCCATGACCGAGCAGGCGCTGGATGATCTGTTGCGCAGCTCGCTGCAGCGCGACAGCGTCAAGGATGCGGTGGCGCATGCGGTCGAACTATCGGGCCGGCCGCGCCGCGAAATTTACGCCCGCGCGCTCGAACTCGCCAAGGAAGTAAAGGGCGACGATGGCGAAGACTGACGGCGCCGTGCCGCCCGGCAAGCCCGTGAAGAACGCCTCGCCCGCGCGGGTCGCAGCGTTTCGCACCGGATTGTCGGCGGAAGCGCGCGCCGCCGCCTGGCTGATGGCCAAGGGCTATCGCATCCTGGCAAAACGGTTTCGCACGCCACATGGCGAGATCGACCTGGTGGCGCGCAAGCGCAATCTGGTGGCGTTCATCGAGGTCAAGGCGCGCGCCAGCCTGGATGAGGCCGCCTATGCAGTGACGCCGCGCCAGCAGGCGCGCATCATCGTCGCCGCCCAGGGCTGGCTGATCGCGCATCCCGAGCATGCGGAATTCGAACTGCGTTTCGACGCCGTGCTGATTGCGCCGGGGCGCCTGCCGCGCCATCTGTTAGCGGCTTTCGACGCCAGCACCTGACGCACCACTTCTGCCCATCACCAACACCCCACCAACTCCGGACCCCCCAATGAAATTGAACGTCGCCGTCCAGATGGACCCCATCGAACGCATCAACATCCGTGGCGATTCGACCTTTGCGCTGCTGCTGGAAGCGCAGAAGCGCGGCCACGCGCTGTCCTATTACACGCCGGACAAGCTCTCGCTGCGCGGCGAAGAGGTCGTGGCCCCGGTGCAGGTGCTGACCGTACGCGACGAGGTTGGTGATCACTGCACCCTCGGCGAGCCCCGGCGCACGCCGCTGGCTTCGTTCGACGTCGTGCTGCTGCGGCAGGACCCGCCGTTCGATCTCGCCTACATCACCTCGACGCATCTGCTGGAGCGGATCCATCCCAAGACGCTGGTCGTCAACGATCCCGCCAGCGTGCGCAACGCGCCGGAAAAAGTCTTCGTGATGGATTTTCCGGAATTGATGCCGCCGACGCTGATTTCGCGCGAGCTCGACGAGATCAACGCCTTCCGCGCGGAGCACGGCGCCGTGGTGATGAAGCCACTGCACGGCCACGGCGGCGCCGCGGTATTCCGCGTCATGCCGCAGGACATGAATTTCGGCTCGCTGTTCGACATGTTCTCGGTGACGTTCAGGGAGCCATGGGTGATCCAGCGTTTCCTTCCCGAGGTCAAGCACGGCGACAAGCGCATCATCCTGGTCGACGGCGAATTCGCCGGCGCAGTCAACCGCGTGCCGGCGGCCGACGATCTGCGCTCCAACATGGTGCGCGGCGGTGCGGCGAAGGCCACCGACCTCACGCCGCGCGAGCGCGAAATCTGCGCGACGCTCGGCCCCAAACTGCGCGAGCGCGGCCTGCTGTTCGTCGGCATCGACGTCATCGACGGTTTTCTGACCGAGATCAACGTGACGTCGCCGACCGGCATCCGCGCCATCGCGCGGCTGAACGGGCCGGATGTGGCGGCGAAGATCTGGGATGTGATCGAGAAGAAGCGGGGGTAATCAGTCCTGTTGCGGATACGCCGATCAGCCTACCTTGCGGGCAATCGAATCACGCGAGGAGAGGCCGCATGGCTGACCACGAAAATCCGCAACCGGGCGCCGGTCTCGTCTACGAGGACACCGGCAGCGCCGCCTCGCTGGTTTATTTCGACATCGTCGGCGCCTACGGCATCATGCACGGCACGGTCGAGATCGAGCTTGCGACCCGGATTCTCGTCCCGGCGCCGAACGGCACCACTGACGTTAAATTCCTGTCCTCGGCACGGTTGCGCTGCAATCCGACCGCCGCCGCCAATCTGCGCAACGCGCTCGATGCCGCGCTGAAGCTGCTGGAGGCGCCGCAGCAGCAGCCCGATCCGGTGGCGGCCTCCAAGATGAATTGAGCTGAGGGCACGCCGGCATATTCCGGCCGGCGGTTTTCCTTCCGTTTTCCCGGCGCCTTCCAAAGGCCTATTTCCCTTGTCAGCACTTGCAAGCGGGTGCAACCTTAGCGGATGCCCGCTCGATCACGCGGACAGGTCAGTCCGGGGCTGCAACGCACAATTTCGATAAAAACAAACGGAGGACAACGCATGACACAGGATGTTTCGCGACGATCCCTGCTCGCACTCGGCGCCGGCTTGGGCGCAAGCGCCATGCTCGGCGGCAGCGCCCTGGCGAAGGCGCCGAAGCTCGGCACCCAGTCGCAATATTTCTACCGGTTCAATCTGGGCAACGCCGAAGTCAGCGTGGTTTCCGACGGCCAGTTGCCGCTCGGTCCTCCCAAGGGCACCTTCATCGGCGTGCCCGATGAAGAAGTGAAGAAGATGCTGAGTGACAATTTCCTTTCGCCGGACAATGTCGTGCTCGAACAGAACTCGCCGATCGTCAACATGGGCGACAAACTCGTGCTGTTCGACACCGGCATGGGCACCTCGAAGGCATTTGGCCCGACCACCGGCCGGCAGCAGAAGAGCATGATGGAGGCCGGCATCAAGCCCGGCGACATCGACGCGGTGGTGCTGTCGCACGCCCATATCGACCATATCGGTGGCATCGTCGGCGAAGACGGCAAGTCGCTATTCCCCAACGCGCAATTCTACATCGCCCAGAGCGATTTCGATTTCTGGACCGATGAGGGCAAGCTCGGCAGCCCGCTGAAGGACTTCGTGATCCACGCCCGCAAGAACCTGATGCCGGTGCGCGACCGACTGGTGTTCTTCAAGGACGGCCAGGAATTCCTGCCCGGCATACAGGCGCTGGCGGCGCCCGGCCACACCGTCGGCCACACCATGTTCATGGTGACCTCGAACGGCAAATCCTTCGCCTTCCTCGGCGACCTCACCCATCATCCGATTCTGCTGCTGGAGAAGCCGCGGATGCAATTCTCCTACGACACCGATCCGAAACAGGCCGCGGACACAAGGGTCAAGATGCTGGACATGATCGCCGCCAACAAGATCCCCGTGATGTCCTATCACTTCGCCTGGCCCGGCTTTGGCCATATCGCCAAGACCGGAGAGGGATTTCATTATTATCCCGAAGCGATGAACATGCAGCTCTGAACGATGCGGGGTGCGTGCGGGGGTGGGCCGATGGCCGACCCCCGCACCTCCGGAGGGAAGTCAAGCGAAGGCTAAATGATCGGAGCAGCCACCACCCTCATCGCCATGTTGCTGACGGCCGAGTTCGGCTCCGAGACGGTCGACGTCAGCAACCGCGGCGTCGTCGATCTCGCGACGTTCGAATGCCGCGACACGCCGCGCAGCACGCTGATCCAGCGCGCCTGTTACGATCCCGCGCAGGCCAGCCTGATCGTCAGCGTCAAGGGCGCCTATCTCCAGTATTGCGATTTGCCGCCGGCGACATTCGCCGCCCTGATGGCCGCGCCGTCGATGGGGCAGTTTTTCAAACGGAATTTTGAAAGCGGTAAAGGTGACCGGTATGACTGCGGGAGCCGTCAGGTGACCAATATGCTGCCTTAACGACACAACGGCCCTCTCATGTTCCCTTAATGTTCTTGATCTCGTCCCGGGATTGTGCACTTTCCAAACCCAATGTGGGGATAAGGAACTTTGTTCTCACTTGAAGAACGGGGGAATCGCGTAAGTTGAGGCTATGATTCCCTCAACTGGAGATTCCCGTGTCTAGCGATCTAGAGGCTCCCCCGCCCAACGCGACCAAGAGCGGCATTACATATGCCGAGAACAGCTGTGCCCCGTTCATCTACTTTGATGGCGTTGCCTGCCATGGCAACTTGCATGCCGTTGTCGAGATAGAATTGGCAGCCCGTATTATGGCTCCATTGGCGGATGGCGGTGTCGAAGTAAAGTTTGTTCCCGCAGGCCGCCTGCGATGCAGCCGTGTTGCGGCCGCCAGCCTTATCGACTCGCTGCAGAAGGTCCTTAAGATGGAGGAACAGCCGGAGCAGGGACCGGCTGCCGGCACGCAGCTGAATTAGGCTCATGCCTTTGCCTTAGGTCGCTTCTTAGCGGGCTTCAACGCACCCGGCTTTTGCTTGGCGATCTTGCCGAGCCTCTCATTGAACCGCTTTTCGCTGTCGTCCGTTTCCAGATCACGGGCGGCCTCCCGGAATTTTTGAACCTGAGACTTCTTAGGCATTTGATGTCCGATCTAACGAAACCGCCGGAATACTACTACATCGCCCACATTGACGAAGCAGGCGATCCTGGTATTCGCCGCGTTCGGCCTGCCGACCCCAACGGCGGCAGTGAATGGCTGATTCTTGGTTGTTCGCTCATCCAAGTAAAGAGCGAAAGCGAGCAAGTGCGATGGGTGCGCACAACCCTTGATAAGCTGGATATGAAGCAACAAACCGTGCTGCATTACCGCGAATTGGATGAGTGGCGAAAGCCGCTCGCCTGCCAGATGCTTGCGCAGAACAACGACGTTAGATGCTTTGCGATGCTTTCCAACAAAAAGAACATGAAGGGGCATCAGAATATAAAAGCGGCATCGAGAAGCGAAGGCATCGGCATTGATCAGATCTTCTACAACTGGTGCCTACGAATCATTCTAGAAAGGGTAACCGACTTTGTTTATCAGCATTCAATGCGAGCTTACGGAGAGCCGCGGCATGTGAAGATCATTCTTGGAGAAAGGGGTACTCACAGCTACGCGCGTGCGACTTGGTATACGCAAATGCTGAAAGATCAGGGCAAAGCGGGGACGACCTACCTCTCCAAAAGAACAATCAATACAAAGGTATTCGACTCTCGCTTGATTGAGGTATCGCAGCCACAAGTAAACGCCGGTCTGCAAATGGCTGATATTATCGCCAGCTCGTTCTTTCAGGGCGTGGATATTCTCCCACCTACGATTTTCGATGCGCGCAACGCGCCGTTGCTGAAGCCCCGAATGGCCGAGTCAAATGGCGTGATTGAAAACTGCGGCGTGACTTTCTTGCCCTTCAACTATTGGGAGGCAAAACTGCAACCGCAGCAGATAGACGTTTTCCAACACTACGGCTTCAACCGGTCCCGTTTTCAGTCTTGGCGATAAAAAAGGCGGCAGGCCCCGGCCTTGTTGCCACTAACGGAGATATATAGGTCGCTACCGCGAGCGGCCTTGTCCGTTAGCTGCCTCAGACGCGAATGTCTTTGGCCCAAGGGTGTCCCGGCGTATCCTGCCGGGAGAACCCTACCAGATTCTGTTCATTGAATCAACGGGTTACTAACCCATTGACGGGAATCAGCTTTCCGGTGGCGCGAAATCGAACTCTAGTTGTATGCCCCGCGCACTGATTCGCATCGCCTTTCGCTCTCGCCTACCGGGGCGATGAGCTATCAGCGGCACGATACGTGAGGCGCTTTCCGGTCGCGCCCTTGATCGCCTTTTCGGCCCTGTCCAGATCGTCAACGCCAAGCGCAATACGGTTGCTGTACCGGAAATCAAACTCCGCCAGATAGCGGTGCAAGTGTTTCTCGGAACAGTGCTGATAGATACCCTTCATGCCGCGCTTGAAGATTGAATAGAAGCCTTCAACCGTGTTGGTAGTGATGACCTTGTCGCCTTCATAGCGGACGTATTCGTCCCTGCTATGGTTCACCGCGTCATGGCTGACAAAGCCGCCACCGATATCCTTGTAGTGGCGCGCCTCGTCCGTCATGAACTCGCTTTCGCGCCTCACGTTGGCACGGATGATAGGGAAGATATCCGCCGCCGTGGTGCTTTCGATATGGAATGAACGCGCCGAACCGCCGCGCTCCACAAGGGTCAAAACCACGTTCTTGTGGCCCCAACCGCCCTTCGCCTTCATCTGACCTTGCAGGCGGCCGATAAACGTCTCGTCCGCCTCGACAACTTTGCCAGAGCCGCCCATGGGCGAAAGCTTGCCATCCCGCATTGCTTCGCGGATGCGGTGCGCCAGAAACCACGCGCTCTTGTACTGAATTTCCAAGGTGCGGTGCAGTTGGTGCGCGCTAATGCCCTTTTTGCTGGACGCGATCAGGTGCACCGCCTGCAAGCACTTGTGCAGCGGAATGCGGCAATGCTCGAAAACGGTGCCAACCCGGACGGTGAATTGCTTGCGGCACGCGCCCTCATAGCACTTCCACAGGCCCAGCCGGACCTTGGGGGCATGGGTCTTGGTCGCCTTGCCTTTGACGCCTTCCAGCCTGCCCGCGTTGTCCACGGTACCGCAATGCGGGCAGACAACGCTTTTGCCCCACAAAAGCTGCTCCAGGTGGGCAAACGCCGCCTTTTCGTCATGGAAGTATTTTTTGGAGAGGATCGACATGGCTAAACCCAAGAACCGATTGAACTAAGCGGTTTCTAGCACATCCGATTGGGTTTGTAAAATACATAATCGCCTCTCGTCCCCGGGTTCCGCTACCCTCTTACCCCTAAGGAGAGGCAGCATGGTCCAGCGGGTTTCCACCGTAGCCTTTGAAGGGATCGAGGCCCGCGCGGTCGACGTGCAGGTGCAGGTCGCGCCCGGCCTGCCCGCTTTCGCCATTGTCGGGCTGCCGGACAAGGCGGTCTCCGAAGCCCGCGAGCGGGTGCGTTCGGCGCTGATCGCTTCGGGTCTCGCGCTGCCCGCCCGCCGCATCACGGTCAATCTCGCGCCCGCCGACGTGCCCAAGGAAGGCAGCCACTACGATCTGCCGATCGCGCTCGGGCTGATGGCGGCGATCGGGGCGATACCGCCGGACGCCTTGAGCGGTTTTACGGTGCTCGGCGAGTTGGGGCTCGATGGATCGATCGCGCCTGTCGCCGGCGTGCTGCCGGCGGCGATCGGCGCCAATTCGCGCGACGAGGGCCTGATCTGTCCAGCCGCCTGCGGCGCCGAGGCGGCCTGGGCCAGCCCCGACATCCAGATCGTGGCGGCGAGTTCGCTGATCCAGATCGCTAACCACTTCAAGGGCACGCAGGTGCTGTCGCGGCCGCAGCCAAAAGTCCACGAGGCTGAGGTCAACCGGCTCGACCTGCGCGACATCAAGGGACAGGAGAGTGCCAAGCGCGCGCTGGAGATCGCGGCGGCCGGCGGCCATCATCTGTTGATATGATGTCCAATTACTTGCGGCTGTGAAGGACACGGAACCTCAGTAAATGTCCCATATGGGAGATAAGACGATACTTCTACTGAAGCTTGTTTCACCCGTGATGCCGCACCTTTCCTTCAGTAAATGTCTGCTATGGGAGAAGAAGGAATACTTTTACTGACGTCGATCGTTGAATGCAGTCACGTAGCAACAGAGATCCGAAGCCCCTACCGGCTTCCGTGTCGGTCAATCTGACGCCGCCGGGGGTTTCTTCGGAGGCTTCCACCTTCACCATCGACGCAACCCGGTTCCAGCCGAAGCCGGAGAAGAAAGCTTCGGGGGTGGCAGATTATCTAATCGTCGGATTCGATACTGAGTATGTCGCTCCAGACGCTGTCTCGCGTGATGACATTCGCGAAGGTAGAGCGAAGTATCAGGTCCTCTCGTATCAGTTCCATTGTCTGCCCACTTCGGGGGAATCTTG
>JBBQUA010000159.1:0-12681 GCA_038212905.1 Hyphomicrobiales bacterium | reverse complement strand
GGCTCGTCGACATCGTCGGCTGGGTGACGCCGCAGGCTTCGGCCGCGCGGCCGAAAAGCCGTTCCTTCGCCAGAGCCAGCAGCAGTTAAAACTTGTCGATCAAGAAATTCGCCCCGTTGAACCCAATCCCCGCCACGGATTCGCGCGGTCCGCTTTCCTTTGCCAGCTTGGTTGACACAACGCCAGCAAAGTCCGCGGCACCGGGAAATTATGCAGGACCGTGCAGAAGCCCGCATCATCGGAAAGTAAAGCCTTAGCAAAAAGCATGGCACAAAGTCGCATCTCAATCAGCGACGCGCGCGTCCGGCTCATATCGTCGCGCCGCCAGCCTTTTCAATCTGGAACACGATCCGGCGCTCCGTGCGCTCGGTGATCTCGACGCTGTCGCCGGTCTCCCGGATCAGATTGGGAATGTCGATCACCGATAGCGGGTCGGTGCAATGAACTTCCAAGAAGTCGCCGGGTTTCACGGACTTCAGCGCCTTGCGCGTCTTCAATGCCGGCAGCGGGCATTTCAGGCCGGTGAGATCGAGTGTGGTCTGTGTCATGGCGCGAACATGGCGAAGCGGGATCGCATCGTCAACGGAGATCCGAATTCGTAGGGTGGGCACGGCGCAAAGGGGCGCCTTTACCCACCCTACTGCTCACATCAGGCTTGCATACGACAGGAACCCGACCATCTGTCCCGGCTCAACCACGGTGATTTCCTCGCCGAGTTCGACCAGCCCGTCGGTATCGACCAGCGACGACAGCAATCCCGCGCCCTCGCGCGGAAATTTGCTCGCTTCCAGCATGCCGCCATCGCCCCGTCGCAAGGTCACCCGGACATATTCGCGACGGCCGATTTTCTTCTTGTAGGCGAAGGCGGATCGGACCGGCATCGGCAGCAATGGCTGCGGGATGGCGCCCAACAGCGCCAGCACGGTCGGCCGCACCACATGAGCGAAGGTGACAAAACTCGCCACCGGATTGCCCGGCAGCCCGATCAGCGGCGTGCCGCCGATAATGCCCATCGCCACGGGTCGCCCAGGCTTGATCGCCATCCGCCAAAGCACCAGTGTTCCCGCGCTTTCGGCGGCGGCCTTGACGTGATCCTCTTCGCCGGTAGAGACGCCGCCGGTGGTCAGGATCAAATCGTGGGCGCCCGCAACCTTCTTCAGGCCGTCCGCCAGCGCGGCGCGGTCGTCCCTGATGATGCCGAGATCGCTGACGTCGCAGCCGAGCCGCACCAGCATCGCCGTCAGCATGAACCGGTTGGAATCGAACAGTTGCGAAGCCGCGCGCGGACTGCCCGGCGAAACCAGTTCGTTGCCGGTCGAGAACACCGCGACGCGGAGGCGCCTGCGGACATCGACATGGGTCAGGCCAAAGGCGGCGGCGAGCGCGACATCCTGCGGCCGCAGCCGGCACCCCTTCCTGAGCGCGGCATGGCCCAGCGCGATGTCTTCGCCCGCGGGACGCGCATTGGCGCCGGGCTTCAAGCCCGCCGGGAGCACGACCCTGCCTGAATCATCGATGCGGACATCCTCCTGCATGAACACGGTGTCGGCGCCATCGGGCAGCGGCGCGCCGGTAAAAATACGCACGGCGTGGCCGGGCTGGATCGCCTCAGTGGCCGAGGCGCCGGCCTGAACGCGGCCGATGATCTGGAACGCCTTCTCCTCACCTTGCGGGAGATCGCTGCCGCGCACCGCATAGCCATCGACGGCGGAATTGGTGAAAGGCGGCAGCGGCAGCGGCGCCCTGACATCGCGGGCGAGAATGCGGCCATCCGCTTCGCCGAGCGAAATCGCGTTGATCTCATGCACCGCGCTCACGCGTGCGGCGATGATGCCTACGGCTTCATCGACCGACATCATCGGCCCGCCAAACGCAAAGCAATCGTCGGACAATTGCGCCATCGTGCTTCCTAGCTTTCGATCACGCTGGCAGCCAGCACATCTTCGACCGAAATCGCGAACTTCCGCATCATAGCCGCGATTGCCTCGAAGTCATCGAGATGAACCGTCGGCAGCGTGGTTTCCACCGCTGTGTCGGTGGCGATGCCTGATATCGCAGGATCGTCGGGGAACAGCAGCGGCTTGCCATTGGCCAGCCGATGCACCTCGATCTTGCGATGCGGCTCGGACTTGAAGCCCTCGACCACCACCAGATCGACCCGCGAAAGCTTTGCCAGCAGCTCCGGCAGAAGCGGCTCGGCCGTGCCGCGAAGTTCGTGCATCAGGGCCCAGCGCTTGCCGGAGGATACCAGCACCTCGGCAGCCCCGGCCTCGCGGTGCCGCCAGGAATCCTTGCCGGGGACATCGACGTCAAACGCATGATGGGCGTGCTTGATCACGGAAACGCGCAGGCCTTGACCGATCAGATGCGGGATAACCCGCGTCAGCAAGGTGGTCTTGCCGGCGCCGCTCCACCCGGCGAGGCCAATCACTTTCATCGTATTCTCCGCAACCCTGCATGTCCGCCGTCATTGCGAGGAGCGCTTGCGACGAAGCAATCCAGCTTTCGTAAGGCGAAGTAAGCTGGATTGCTTCGCTGCGCTCGCAATGACGTTGTCAGACCTGATTTCGCTTCTGCCAGCCGATGCTTTATATCGGCTAACACCGAATGTCATGCTAGCCTGCGAACCATGATGAAGATCGACAAAGCGCCCGTCCCCCTGATTGTGCCCAATCCCGGAGATCCCCGGCTGACCGAACGCGTCGCCGGGACCGACCAGGCCGGGGCCGTAGTCGAGATCAACGTACCGGTTGAGCGGCCGCTGACGCTGTACCTGAACGCGCAGGAGATCGTCACCATGATGACGATCGGCGATTATCCGGAATATCTGGCGCTCGGCTATCTGCTCAACCAGAACATGCTGAAATACGACGACGTCGTCACCGAGGTCGAGTATGACGACGATTTGCAGGTGGTCGTGGTGCGCACCGAGCACCACACCAATTTCGAAGCAAAACTGAAGAAGCGCACGCAAACCTCGGGCTGCGCGCAAGGCACCGCGTTCGGCGACCTGCTGGAAGCGGTGGAAAGCGTAGCCCTGCCGAAGGCGGAGCTGCGCACCTCCTGGCTCTACCAGATGACGCACGCCATCAACACCATGCCATCGCTTTATCTGGAGGCCGGCGCGATCCATGGCTGCGTTCTGTGCAAGCAGGGCGAGCCGGTCTGCTACACCGAGGATGTCGGCCGTCACAACGCCGTCGACAAGATCGCCGGCTGGATGTTCCGCCATGGCGTCGATCCCGCCGACAAGATCCTCTACACCACGGGACGGCTGACCTCCGAGATGATCATCAAGACGGTACGAATGGGCATCCCCATTCTGGTGTCGCGTTCGGGCTTTACGGCCTGGGGCGTCGATCTCGCACGCCAGGTCGGGCTGACGCTGGTGGGTCGCGCCAAGGGCAAGCGCTTCATCGCGCTGGCGGGCCAGGAGCGCATCGTCTACGACCAGAACCTCGCTTTCGTCGCGGAAGAATCCGCGCGTCACAAGCGCAAGGGCGGTGAAGGTGACGAATAATACCCCAGGCGTACTGCTCGCCGGCGGCCTCGCGCGGCGGATGGGCGGTGGCGACAAGCCGATGCGCCAGATCGGCGGCCGCACCATTCTGGATCGCGTGATCGCGCGGCTCAAGCCGCAGTGCGACGGGCTGATCCTCAACGCCAACGGCGATCCGGCGCGTTTTGCGGCGTTTGGGCTGCCGGTGATACCCGACGGCGTCGCCGACTTTCCCGGACCGCTCGCCGGCATTCTGGCCGCGCTCGACTGGGCCGC
Source organism: Hyphomicrobiales bacterium (assembly GCA_038212905.1). Classification (GTDB taxonomy): domain Bacteria; phylum Pseudomonadota; class Alphaproteobacteria; order Rhizobiales; family Xanthobacteraceae; genus Bradyrhizobium. The sequence continues at coordinate 8,906 of JBBQUA010000159.1, read as the reverse complement.
AACGAGCCGGCCCGACGTTCACTGGATACTGAGCGCGGCGGCGGATTGCCCGTTCCTGCCGCGCGATCTGGTGGCGCGCCTGCATGCGGCGCGAGCCGCGGAGGATGCGCAGCTCGCGGTCGCGGCTTCCGACGGCCAGTCGCATCCGGTGATCGGGTTGTGGAGCGTTGCGTTACGGGAAGAACTTCGCCACGCGCTGGTCGTGGAAGACATCCGCAAGATCGACCGCTGGACCGCCCGCTACAAGCTCGCCACGGTGGAATGGCAGGTCGATGAACTCGATCCCTTCTTCAACGCCAACACCATGGACGACATCGCCGAGGCCGAGCGGCTGGCGGCGCTGGACGGGGGTTAATTCACCGCGAGCGGAGGCTTCGATCATGACCATGAAGCTCGACCTGAAAGGCCACATCGCCCTGGTGACGGGCGGCTCGCGCGGCATCGGCGCCGCGATTGCGTTGGCGCTGGCCGAGGCCGGCGCCGCCGTCGCCGTCAATTACCTGGAGCGATCAGCGAAAGCCGACGCGGTGGTGGCCGCCATCAAGAGCAAAGGCGGTCGCGCGATCGCGGTGGCCGCCGACGTCTCGCAAGCCGCTGAAGTCGCCGAGATGGTCGATCACGTCGCGTTCGGGCTCGGCCCGATCGACATTCTCGTCAACAATGCCGGCATCGCGCTCGTGCGCGGCATCGATGAACTGACCGAAGCCGAGTTCGATGCGACGATTGCGGTCAACCTGAAATCGGCCTTTCTTTGCACCCAGTCCGTGCTGCCGGGCATGCGGGCCAGACAGTGGGGCCGTATCGTCAATATCTCGTCAGGGGCCGCGCGCGGCGCCGGCGCGATCGGCGTGCACTACAATGCGTCGAAGGCCGGCATGGAGGGACTGACGCGCGGCTATGCGGCGCGGCTGGTCAAGGAAGGCATCACAGTGAATGCCGTAGCGCCATCGCTGATCGAAACCGACATGATGCGGGGCCGGTCGGAACTGGCGGCCCGTATCCCGCTGGGCCGGATGGGGCAGGCGCACGAAGTGGCACAGGCGGTGCTGATGGTACTGGGGAACGACTACATGACCGCCAGACGATCATGCTGAACGGCGGCATGGCGTTTGTTTGAGGGGCTCCCGTTATTGCGAGGAGCACTTGCGACGAAGCAATCCAGCTTTCTTTCTTACAGTCTCAAGAAAGCTGGATTGCTTCGCTTCGCTCGCAATGACGTTGTGAGGGCGAGGCGATCCTCACCGATGATGAATCACGCCGGCCTGAACCCCGCATCCGTCAATGCCGCGCGTCCTTCTTCCGACGCCAGCGCCTGCAAAAATGCCTGCACCGCTGGCCTCTGCTTGCGCGCGGTCACCAATGCAAAATCATAATGCTCTTCGGCAAACGGAATAAAACCGAGGCCCGCGGCATGCGCGACCGGCGCGATGGTCATGCCCCAGTCGGCGCGATGCTGCGCCACGGCCGCCGCAACCGCGTTGTGGGAGCGCGGCTGGTTCCAGTAGCCGTCCGGCCTGATGTCGCCGAGCAGCCGGTCGATCAGGATGCGGGTGCCGGCGCCCTGGTTGCGGTTGACCATGATGCAGGCGGGATCGGCAAGTGCTGCGCGCACTGCATCCGCTGCGCTCAGGCCTTCGAAACGCTTGTCGCCGGCGCGAAACACAATGCCCTGCATCCGCCGCCAGCCCGGCACCAGTTCAAGCCCATCCACGAGATAGGGCGTGTTGTAGCTTTCGGTTTTTTCATCGAACAGATGAATCGGGGCAAAGTCGCATTCGCCGCGCTTGGCCGCGGCGAGGCCGCCAAGGCTGCCGACCGCGATCGAACGGACGACGAGGCCGGCGCGCGCCAGCGGCGCGGAGACGAGATCGAGCCCGGTGCAGTGGCTGCCGACAATGACCAGATCCGGCACCCGCACATCCGGCGTCAACAGCGTGACTTCGACATCGGTCCCGGCCGGCATCTGGTCGGCCAGCGCGTCGATCTTCAGGAAACCGTCGGCCTGCGCGAACGAGGTAATGGCGCCCGACCCCTTGCCGGAGGGATAGGCGATCAAACCGCCATCGCCCTCGACCAGCGACACCATGACGAATTCGGTGCGTCCGATTTCGCTGGCGATCCGCACCGGGACTCTCGCGGTAACCCTGGCATCGGAACGCGGCGGCAGGCCCGCCATCCGGCGCAGCACCGGTACGATCATGTCGTGAAAGGTGAACATCGCCGAGGTCGGAAATCCCGGCAGGATCACCACCGGCTTGCCGTCGCAGACCGCGAGGCATAGCGGCTTTCCAGGCTTTAGCGCGACGCCATGGGCGATGATGCCGGGTTGTCCGAGCCGCGCGATGATGCGATGGGAGACGTCGCCGGCGCCCTTCGAGGTGCCGCCGGATAGCACCAGCATGTCGCTGAATTTGAGCGCTTCGCGCATCGCGGCTTCGAGTTTTTCCTCGTCATCGGCGATGGCGCCAAGAAACACCGCTTCGCCGCCATTCTCGGAGATCGCGGCGGTGACGATGGCGCCGTTGGTATCGTAGATTGCCGCCGGGCGCAGCGCCTTGCCCGGCTGCACCAGTTCGTCGCCGGTAGAAATGACTGTCACGCGCGGCCTTCGCGCCACCGACACCTGCGCGATGCCGCAGGCCGCCAGCATGCCGATCTCGCGCGAACCGATCAATGTGCCGGCGCGCAATAAATTCTCGCCGCGCGCGATGTCGGAGCCGGCATAGGACACGAACTGGCCGGGCGAGGCGGCGCGACGGATCTCGATCGCGCGCGGGCCCGCCGGCTGGGTGTGCTCGACCATGACAATGGCGTCGGCGCCGCGCGGCACCGGGCCGCCGGTCGCGATCGACGTCGCCGTGCCCGACAGCACCGGCCGTGTCGGTGCTGTGCCGCAGGCGATCACTTCGTCATTGAGTATCAGCCGCGTCGGTGTCGCCTCACCGGAGGAAGCAAGATCGGCGGAACGCACGGCAAAGCCGTCGACATTGGAGCGGTCGAACGGCGGCACGTCGATCGGCGCGACGATATCCTGTGCCAGCGCGCAGCCGAGCGCGTCGGCCAGCGGCCGTTGTTCGGCGGGAACAGAACGCGGGAACAGCGCAGCCTCAAAGCGCAACAGCGCCTCTTCGCGCGACAGGATGGTCAGGAACTGGTCCTGCTCGACGTCGTCACGGGTTTTCGGCTGTTGCGGATTGCTCATGCCAAAACTCTTATCATTCCCGCAGCATATAGCCATCTACCGGCGCGCCCGCAGCAAAACCTTCGGCGCCGCCTGATACCACGATCCACGCCTCGGCGCGGGCGATGGCATCAAGCGAGAGGTCGCCGACCGCCAGCGTGGCCCAGCCGCCCTGCTTTCGCCGCAGCAGCACGATCTCGGCGATGCCGACGCCGGAGGCGATCTTGCGCTGCAGCGGCAGACTGAGCGATTGGCGCGGCCGGCGGCCCGACAGCCGGTCCAGCGCCGGAAGCGCCAGCGTCCACCACGCCGCGAACGCCTGATCCGGCGCGCCCTGCAGTGCAATCACCGGCGTCCTGTCAATTCGGCCAACCGCGGTGGTGCGGCCGGGCTGCAGCGCGATGCCATGCGCGATGACTTCGCCGCGTTGCGCCAGCGCGGTCACCGTCGCATCGGTGCGACCGACGCCGCTGCCGCCGACCGTGAGCAGCAGGTCGCAACCGCCGGTATCGAGTGAATTCGCAATGGAGCCCGCATCGCGTCCCGCGGCTTCGACCCAGCTGACATCGCTACCAGCCTTGCGGGCGCTCTCCGCGATCAGCTGCGCCGTCACCGCCGCGCCTGCGGCGGGAATATTAACGATGGCGACGCGCGGACGGCGCACCGACAGCAGAGCGATTCCCGCCGCGCGCGCGATCAGGAGATCACGCGGCAGCACGCGCCGCCCGGCCTCGACCACGGCGGTTCCACCGGCGATATCGCCGCCCGCCCGGCGAACCCCCTGCCCCGGTATCGCCTCCGCCAATATCTGGACCAACGGACCCGCCTGATCGATCGAATCGGAATCGAGCACGCAGTCGCATCCCTGCGGCATCGGGTCGCCGGCTTCGACCCAGACCGGCGCTGCAGCAGGCGGCAATGGCGAGTAGGACGACGCACCGACCAGATCGTTGGCACGCAGCGCCCAGCCGTCGGCAGCGGCGATGTCATGCGGTGGATGCGGTTTCAGCGGCGGCATATCTGCGGCGATGCAGCCAAGAGCGTCAGTGAGCGGGAGTTTTGTGGGTTCGACTGGCGCGAGGCCATCGAGCAGCGCCGCGAGTGCGACGTCGAGCGGTGTGAGAGACGACGGTAGACGTTGGGATAAAGTCATAAAGCGATGGTGGACCAGTCCTCATTGCTTTGGCAACCATCTCACGTCGTCCCGACGAACGCCGGGACGACGTGAGAGATGAGGCCGGCGGCCGATCCAATCTCAGCTCCCCTTCTTCTCCGCATTGGGGAAAAACAGCTGCTTGCCGTCGATCTTGTAGGCGGCGATCGCCGCCTGGCCTTCGGTGGAGACCAGCCAGTCGACAAAAGCATGGCCGAATTCCTTCTTTACGCTGGGAAATTTTTCCGGATTCACCAGCATGACGCCGTATTGATTGAACAGCCGCTTGTCGCCCTCGACTGCGATCTCAAGCTCGCCGCGGTTCTTGAACGAGATCCAGGTGCCGCGGTCAGACAGCACGTAGCCGTTCATGGCGCCCGCGGTGTTGAGCGCCGGGCCCATGCCCTGTCCAATCTCGCGGTACCACGGGCCTTTTGTTGCCGCGATATCGACGCCGGCCACTTTCCACAGCGCCAGTTCGGCCGAGTGGGTGCCGGACTTGTCGCCGCGCGAGACGAACGGCGCGGCTTTGGCCTGGATCGCCTTCAGCGCGGTTTCGATGTCCTTGCCCTTGACGCCGGCGGGATCGCTCTTCGGCCCGATCAGGACAAAATCATTGTACATCACGTCAAAACGCTTCACGCCAAACCCGTCAGCGACGAACTTTTCCTCCTGCGATTTGGCGTGGACGAACACCACATCGGCATCGCCGCGCCGCGCGGTGTCGAGCGCCTGGCCGGTGCCCTGCGCAATCACCTTGACGTCGATATTGGCTTTGGCCTTGAACAGCGGCAGCAGATAGCCGAACAGCCCGGAATCCTGCGTCGAGGTGGTGGACGCCACCACGATCGAGCGGTCCTGCGCGCCGGCCGGCGCAAGGCTGGCGAGGCCGGTGAGCAAAAGTGCTGATACGAAGGATGAAAATCTAAACACCATGGGCGACTCCTGTTGCAGCAAATCAGATCACGAGATCGCCGCGCAGAAAGGCGGCGGCTTCCGGGGTGGTCGGGTGGTCGAGAAAAGCAGCTGATGGCGCGCGCTCGCACAGCGCGCCGCGCACCATGAACATCACCTCGCCCGCGAGCCGGCGGACCTGGCCGAGATCGTGCGAGGCCATCACGATCTTGATGCCGGATTGCGCCGCCATCATCACGATCTCCTCGACGCCGCGAGTTGCCGCGGGATCGAGGCTGGCGGTGGGCTCATCAAGCAGCAGGATTTCGGGATCGCGCGCCAGCGCGCGGGCCAGCGCCAGCCGCTGCTGTTCGCCGCCCGAAAGTTTTCGCGCCGGGCGCTGCGCCAGATCGACAAGTCCGACCCGCTCCAGCAATGCCGCGACACGCGCTCCGCGCTCCCGGCGCGGCGTGCCGACCTGCGCCAGCGCATAGGCGACATTGGCGGCGGCGGTTCGGCGCAGCATCACCGGACGCTGAAACAGGATGGCACGGCGCACCGGCTTGCTCTCGGTCCGGCCGCCCCAACTGACGCGGCCCGCCGTCGGCGCCGCCAGTCCCATCAACAGCCGCAGCAAACTGGTCTTGCCCGATCCGTTCGGTCCGACGATCAGCGTCGGCGCGCCCGGCGTGATGGAAAGGTTCAAGCGGTCGAGGATGGTGGTAGCCCCGATCTGCAGCGAGACGCCATCGAGAACCAGGGGAAGATCGCTGACGGTGGCGCGCATCGTCAGCCCGCCTGCCGTTCGGACCAGATACGGGTTCCCCAGGCGGCGGCGTTGATCGCCAGCACGATCACGACCAGCACCAGCCCAAGTCCCATTGCCAGCGGCAGGTTGCCCTTCGATGTTTCCAGCGCCACCGCCGTTGTCATGGTGCGGGTGAAGCCGTCGATATTGCCGCCGACGATCATGACCGCGCCGACTTCGGCGGCGGCCCGCCCGAAACCCGCCAGCAATGCGGTGAGCAGGCTGAAGCGCGCATCCCACAACAGGGTCGCCATGCGCCCGGCCTGGCTGACGTCCATCGCGGTCAGTTCGTCGCGATACTCGGCCCAGAGATCCTCGATGGTCTGGCGCGTCAGCGCCGCGATGATCGGCACGATCAGGATGGTCTGGGCGATCACCATCGCCGATGGCGTGAACAGGATCCCCATCGATCCGAGCGGCCCGGAGCGCGACAGCAACAGATAGACCGCCAGCCCGACCACGACCGGCGGCAGTCCCATCATGGCATTCAACAGCACCACCAGAACGGAGCGTCCGGGAAACCGGGTCAAAGCAACCAGCGCCCCCAGCGGCATGCCGATCAACGCGGCCAGCGCCACCGCGGACAGGCTGACGACCAGCGACAACCGCACGATTGCAAACAGCGCGGCATCGCCGTTCAGGATCAGTTGCCAGGCGCTGAGCTCGTCGGACATTGCTCCTCCATTCTCCTTGTTCGGCACAGTTTACGCATATGTCAACAGATTGAACCAAAGCAAGATTATGCATATAAATGCAGGATGGAATTCCTGACCACCAACGAAGCCGCCGACTATGTCCGGCTCGGCGAGCGCAAGCTCTACGAGCTCGTCACCTCGAGCGAGATCCCCTGCAGCAAGGTGACCGGCAAGTGGCTGTTTCCGCGCCAGGAGCTCGATCTCTGGGTGCTGTCGGGGCTGTCGCGGCCGGCCGGCATGATCGCGGCGGACCCGCCGCCCATTGTCGGCGGCAGCCAGGACGATTTGCTGGAATGGACCTTGCGCGAATCCGGTTCCGGCCTGGCGTCGTTGACCGAAGGCACCGCGCGCGGCGTCGAGCGGCTGCAGCGCGGCGAGGTGATCGCCGCGGCGGTGCATTTCCACAGTGAGGACGTCGCCGCCGAGGATGGCAATATCGCGGCGCTGCGTGCGATGCCGGGGCTGCATGACGCCGTGCTGGTCGGAATGGTGCGGCGCGAACAGGGCCTGCTGGTTTCGCCCGGCAATCCCAGGCAGTTGCACAGCCTCGCCGATGTGCTGGCCTCTGGCGCGCAAATGGCGGTGCGGCAACAAGGCGCCGGCGCCCAGATGCTGCTCGACGTGCTGCTGATGCGCGCCGGCGCCCGGCCAAAGGATCTGCGCCGGCTCGACCCGCCATGCCTCACCGGTCCCGATCTGGCGGCGACAATCCGCGCCGGCCGGGCCGACTGCGGCATCGCTACCCGCGCCGCGGCCAAATCGGCGGGACTCGATTTTGTCCCGCTGCTTTGGGAGAATTTCGATCTGTTGATGCGGCAGCGCAGCTATTTCCGCCCGCAGGTGCAGGCGCTGATCGACTTCCTGGGCGACAGACGGCTAAGGCAGCGGGCCGCGGAACTGAGCGGCTATGACGCCGCGCCGGCGGGTCAAATCCGCTTCGCGGCCTGAGCTGCTGGTTTCGTTGCCGCCGCTCTCCGAATAGTTGCAAATGCGACCAATCGGCGCTATCGAGCCGCCGAAGAAACAGTGACGGCCCAAGCCGTTTGCCAAGGGGAGGAAGCATGATGTTCGCCAGGACTTTATCCGTGTTTGCCGTATTCGCGGCCGCGATGTCGGCATCGTCAGCCGCGCTGGCGCAGGTGTCGGACGACGTGGTCAAAATCGGTGTGCTCACCGACATGAACGGACCGGCCTCGACGCCGACCGGCCAGGGCTCCGTCACCGCGGCGCAGATGGCGGTAGACGATTTCGGCGGCAAGGTGCTGGGCAAGCCGATCACCATCATTTCCGGCGACCATCAGTTGAAGGCGGATGTCGGCGCCGGCCTGGCGCGGCGCTGGTATGACACCGAACAGGTCGACCTGATCGTCGATGTGCCGGTGTCGGGCGTTGGGCTGGCGGTGCAGAACGTCGCCAACGAAAAGAAAAAGATGCTGATCGTTCACTCGACCGGCACCACGGATTTCCACGGCAAGTTCTGCTCGCCCTATGCGATGCAGTGGGTGTTCGACACACGGGCGCTGGCCGTCGGCACCGCGCAGGCGGTGGTGAAACGCGGCGGCGACAGCTGGTTCTTCATCACCGACGATTACGCCTTCGGTCACTCGCTGGAACGCGACGCCTCCGCCGTCATCACCGCGAATGGCGGCAAGGTGCTGGGAGCGGTGCGGCCACCGCTGGCGACGCCGGATCTCTCCTCCTTCGTGCTGCAGGCACAGGCTTCCAAGGCCAAGATCATCGGCATCGCCGGCGGTCCGCCGAACAACATGAACGAGATCAAGACCGGCGCCGAGTTCGGCGTCTTCAAGGGCGGCCAGCAGATGGCGGCCTTGCTGGCGCTGATCACCGACATCCATTCGCTCGGCCTTCCCGCGGCGCAAGGCCTGCTGCTGACGACCTCGTTCTACTGGGACATGGACGACAAGACCCGCGAATGGTCGAAGCGTTACTTCGCCAAGATGAACCGGATGCCGACGATGTGGCAGGCCGGCGTCTATTCGTCTGTTGCCTCCTACCTCAACGCTATCAAGGAGAGCGGCACCGATGAGCCGCTCAAGGTGGCGGCCAAGATGCGCGAGAAGCCGGTCGAGGATTTCTTTTCCCGCAACGGCAAGCTGCGCGAGGACAATCTGATGGTGCACGACCTCATGCTGGTCGAGGTCAAGAAGCCGGAGG
>JBBQUA010000158.1:0-12749 GCA_038212905.1 Hyphomicrobiales bacterium | reverse complement strand
GTTCCCGCGTTCTCGCATGCCTTCCGGCAGGTCACCGGCAGAACCCCGACGGAGTTTTCGGGGATGAAATGAGGCGGATCCGGCCGTGACGGGCTGCCCATCGAATCCTGGCGGCTTTTTTGCGCTTTTCGGCCGCTTGATTGTGATCGGCTTTGCCCTAAATCCAATGTAAGATTCCGTCAGATCAGGATTCGACCCGCCCCGACATGAGCAGCAACGCCTTTTTCTCCGACCTTCTCTCCTCGATTTCCGAGCGCGGCCGGACGCTGCTGCGCCGCGTCGGGCCGTCCGAGGACAAACCGGACGGCGCCGAGCTGATCGCCTTGTGTGAGGCGCTGTTGTCGGGCCGGGGCGAAGCCTCCGGCACCGCGATGGCGCGGGAGGTTCTCGACCGCTACCACCATCTCGACGATTCCGAGCGGCTGGCCTTCTTCGAAGCCTTGACCCGCGACTTCGGTCCGGACCGGGAAAAGCTTGCGGAGGCGATCGAAAGCTGGCGCGCGCAGCCGACCGATGAAGACGCCAGCGACCTGCATTTTGCTTCCGAGCCGCGCCGGCAGGAACTGATCCGCCGGCTGAACCGCGCGCCGGGCGGCACCAGCGAGCTGGTGGCGATGCGCACCGATTTGCTTCGTCTCATGAACGGCCACAGGGACCTCGCCGCGCTCGACCGCGACGTCGTCCATCTGCTGTCTTCTTGGTTCAACAGGGGGTTTCTCGTGCTGCGCAGGATAGATTGGTCGACACCGGCGAACATCCTGGAACAGATCATCCGCTACGAAGCGGTGCATGAAATCCACGACTGGAACGATCTGCGCCGACGCATCGATCCCGTCGACCGGCGCTGCTACGCGTTCTTCCATCCCGCCCTCGTCGACGAGCCCCTGATCTTCGTCGAAGTGGCGCTGACCGAGCAGATTCCCGGCGCGATCGCGCCTTTGCTCGCCGCCGACCGGCAGCTGGTGCCGATCGAACGCGCCCGCACCGCGGTGTTCTATTCGATCTCCAATACCCAGCGCGGCCTCGGGGGAATTTCCTTCGGCAGCTTCCTGATCAAGCAGGTGGTCGAGGAGTTGCGGCGCGAATTGCCGAGGCTGGAAAATTTCGTGACGCTGTCGCCGGCGCCGGGCTTCATGCAATGGCTGAAGCAGGCCGACGACATCCCGGTATCCGACGAAGACCGCACGCTGCTGGAAAATCTCGACCAGCCCGACTGGTTCAAGAACGCCGAGCTGGAGGCGCAGCTGCGCGGCGTGTTGGAGCCGCTGGCGGCGCATTATTTCCTGAAGGCCCGCACGCCGAAAGGCCGGCTGATCGATTCGGTGGCGCGGTTCCACCTCGGCAACGGCGCGCGGCTGGAACGGATCGACTGGCTCGGCGATCTCTCGCCCAAGGGCCTGCGCGAGTCCGCCGGCATCATGGTCAACTATCTCTACCGGCTCGAGGACATCGAGAAGAACCACGAAGCCTACGCCAACCAGGGCGAGGTGATTGCCTCCAGCGCGGTGAGGAAACTGCTGAAGGGCGAGGGACGGCGGCTATTGGATATGCGGCTGTCGTGAAGTCCCGTCATTCCGGGGCGCGTTGAAAACGCGAACTACGATGTGCTTTGCACATCGGAGAATCTCGAGATTCCGGGTCCGGTCCTTCGGACCATCCCGGAATGACGGAGCCCTTTCCCCTACCCCGCCAGCGCCTTCATCTCCTTGTACAGATCCGACTTGCCCTCGAACCCGATGCCCGGCAGGTCCGGCATCGTGATGTGACCGTTCTCGACGCGGACGCCGTCCGGAAAGCCGCCATAGGGCTGGAACAAATCGGGATAGCTCTCATTGCCGCCGAGACCGAGACCGGCCGCGATGTTCAGCGACATCTGATGGCCGCCATGGGGAATGCAGCGGCTCGCCGACCAGCCCTGCGTCTTCAACACCTCGAGTGTGCGCTGGTATTCGCACAGCCCGTAGGATAGCGCGCAGTCGAATTGCAGCCAGTCGCGGTCGGGCCGCATGCCACCGTAGCGAACGAGGTTGCGCGCGTCCTGATGGCTGAACAGGTTCTCGCCGGTCGCCATCGGCCCCGGGTAAAATTCCGCCAGCGCCGCCTGCAACTGGTAATCGAGGGGATCGCCGGCCTCCTCGTACCAGAACAGCGGATAGTCGCGCAGCATCTTGGCATAGGCGATCGCGGTCTCCAGATCGAACCGGCCGTTGGCGTCGACCGCGAGCCTGGCCTCGCTGCCGATCTCCTGCAGCACCGCCTCGATGCGCTGGCGGTCTTCCAGCAGCGGCGCGCCGCCGATCTTCATCTTGACGACATTGTAGCCGCGATCGAGATAGCTTCGCATCTCGCCGCGCAGCGCCGACAGGTCCTTGCCCGGATAATAATAGCCGCCGGCGGCATAGACGAACACGCGCGGATCGGCGTGGCGCTGGTGACGCTCCGCCAGCAGCCGGAACAGCGGCTTGCCTGCGATCTTCGCCACCGCGTCCCACACCGCCATGTCGATGGTGCCGACCGCGACCGAGCGCTCGCCGTGGCCGCCGGGCTTTTCATTGGACATCAGCGCGGCCCAGACCTTGTCCGGATCGAGATTGCCGCCGGCCTCATCGAGCAGCGTGTTCGGATCCGCCTCGATCAGGCGCGGCGCGAAGCGTTCGCGGATCAGCCCGCCCTGCCCGTACCGGCCGTTGGAATTGAAGCCGTAACCAACCACCGGCCTGCCATCACGCACCACGTCGGTGACGACGGCAACGAGACTGGTCGTCATTTTGGTGAAGTCGATATAGGCGTTGCGGATCGGCGACGAGATCGGCTTTGTCACCTCACGGACGTCGACGATGCGGACCGACATGGCTTACGACTCCGCCTTGTCCCTGAAATACGGCTCCACCGGGCCGTGCACCTTGATGGTCAGCGGGTTGCCAAAGCGGTCCTTGGCGTTGCCCGCGGTGACGCGGATCCAGCCCTCGCTGATGCAGTATTCCTCGACATTGGTCTTCTCGGCACCCTTGAACTTGATGCCGACGTCGCGCTGCAGCAGCTCCTCATTATAGAAGGGGCTCTTCGGATTGGTGGAGAGGCGGTCCGGAAATGACTCGCTCATGGTCTCGTTCTTCTCGTTCATAGCAGTGCCTCGATTTCTCTGGTCAGACCTTCCGGCTTCGCCGTCGGCGCATGCCGCGCGACGACCCTGCCGGAACGGTCGACCAGGAACTTGGTGAAATTCCATTTGATCGACGGGCCGAGCAGACCGGATTTCGCATTCTTCAGATACGCAAACAACGGGTGTTCATTGCTGCCATTGACATCGATCCTGGCGAACATCGGAAAGGTGACGGCATACTGGCTCGAACAAAACTGCTCGATCTCTGCGGCGTCGCCCGGTTCCTGGCCGCCGAACTGGTTGCACGGAAATCCGAGCACCGAAAAGCCGCGCGGATTCAGCGTTTGATACAGCGTTTCGAGGCCCTTGTATTGCGGCGTGAATCCGCACTTGCTCGCGGTGTTGACAATCAACAGCACCTGGCCCTCGAACCGGTTCAACGGAACGTCATCGCCGGCCAGCGACTTCGCCGTGAAATCAAGAACGCCAGTCATCGTGCTCTTTCGTCAGGAAACGTAAATCCACTAACCGGCGGGATCGATCGCCGCCGACGGGGTACCGCCGGCTTCGATCGCCTCGCCAGCAGTAAGGCAAAGATCTTCGCGGTAGCGGCCCGAGACGACCTGAACGCCGACGGGAACGCGGCCCACCAGCCCGGTGGAAACGGTCAGCCCCGGCAGCCCCATGAAGGGAATCGCGATCTGCGTCAATTGTGCGTGCCACACCCTGGCGAAGGAAGCATCGTCCTTGACGTCGAGCTGATCGGGAAACGGCAATTCGCCGGATACCGGCATTACCAGCACGGCGTATTTCTCGAGGAATTGCAGCCATTGGCGGGTCAGGGTGGCGCGCCGCGTCAGCGCTTTCGAAAGGGTATCGACATCAAACGGAAACACCTTGCTTCGGTTGCCGCGCAGGCAGGCCAGCGCGCCGGGATCGCCTTCGCGCTCGGCCGTGGCCAGCTGCGCCTCGTAGCCGTCGCCGAGCCACAGTTTGGTCTGGAGTTCGGCGGCCTCGCGCAACGGCGGCGTCTCGACCTCTTCGACCACCCATCCGGCGCGCTCCAGCCGCTTGCCGGCATCGGCGACGGCGGCCCTTACTTCCGGCACCGGATCGAGCCCGTCGGGATTGACGCACAGCGCGGCGCGCTTCGGCATCGCCGGCCCCTGCAACGGCGCCGGCACCCACCAGGGATCACGCGAATCGGCGCCCGACATCGCCGCCAGCGCGATCCTGAGATCGCCAATGGTGCGCGCCAGCGGACCCGACACCGCCGTGATCTGCGGCCCGATCGGGCGCTCCGGCAGCGCGGCATTGAAGGCCGCGATGCGTCCGATGGTCGGACGCAGGCCATGCACGCCGCAGGCATAGGCGGGATAGCGGATCGATCCGGCGATGTCGGTACCGTGCGCGATGTGGCCGATGCCGGCAGCAACCGCCGCCCCCGCCCCGCCCGACGATCCGCCCGGCGTGATGCCGGGGTCGCGCGGATTTTTGGTGTCGCCGTGAACCAGGTTGGTGGTGAACCAGCGATAGGAAAACGCCGGGCAGTTGGTGCGCCCGAGAATGACGGCGCCGGCCTTGCGGAGATTGTCGACTACCGGGTTGTTGGTTGTCGCGATGACGTCACGCTGCAGCTTGAGGCCGTTGGTGGTGGCAAAGCCCTGCTGGTCGATATTGACCTTGACGGTGACCGGCACCCCCGCCAGCGGGCCCAACTCATCGCCGCGCGCGATCGCCGCATCGATGACGGCGGCCTGCGCCAGCACGTCCGCCGGCCGATGGTCGACCACGGCATTGATTTGGGGGTTGACCGCGTCAAGCCGGGCCAGCGCCGCGGAAGCCGCCTCGGTCGCCGAGATCTTCTTCGATCGCACCAGGGCAGCGATATCGGTAGCCGGCAGACGCCAGAGATCTTGCATGAATAGCTCCGTTTGACGCCCGCTTGTAGCGCCGCGCAGAGGGCAAGGCCACCCGGAAAAAGCCTCTCTGGCCCTGGATCTAGCGTACGCGGGCGAGGAAATAAGCGAGTTCGGCGATCTGCTCCGGCGTGACCTGCGCCATCACGTCCGCCATCGAGCCATCATAGCCGTGCCGGCTGTTGTCCTTGTACTCGGCCAGCGTCTTGGCGAGATATTCCTCGCGCTGGTTGGCGATGCGCGGGACGTTCTCCTTGCCGGAAAAATCGGTGTTGTGGCAAGCATCGCAGCGATGCTGTTGCGCCAGCGCCGCTGCGCGCTGCATCCGCGCGGGATCGCCAACGTCGGCCGGCGACGCGGGCTTCGGCATTTTTGCGATGTAGTCGGAGAAGGTCCTGAGATCGTCGTCGCTCAGCGCCTTCGCCATCTCGTTCATCGGCTCGAACGTACGCAGCTTCTGGCGAAACATGAAAAGCTGGATCAGCGTATAGGGCGCCTGCTGCGCGCCGAGCGACGGCGTGTTTTCGGTTTCGGATTGCCCCTTCTCGCCGTGGCAGGCGAGACACGGCGCGATGCGTTCTTCCAGCGTCGCCGCGCTTGCGGTGGACGCAACGAGGGCAAGCGCCAGGGCCGCTATCGTTGTTCGCATCGGCTATTTCCTGGCGACAAGCAGAGGACCGAGGGCTGTGTACCGCCCTCGGTCCCGCTCCGGCTTTTTTACTTCGCGGCGACCTTCGGCTTGCCGTAGGTGACGCGGTAGACCGCGCCGTTCCAGTCGTCGGACACCAGCAGCGAGCCATCCTTCATCTGCAACACATCGACGGGACGGCCGATATAGCTGTTGTTTTCCAGGAAGCCGGTGATGAACGGCTCCGTCGACTTCACCGTACCATCCTTGTTCAGCTTGACGACGAGAACGTCACCGCCGACTTTCTTGGACCGGTTCCACGAACCGTGACGCGCCACGATGATGGCGTTCTTGTAGGCCTTCGGGAACATGTTGCCGGTGTAGAACCGCATGCCGAGCGCGGCCGAATGCGGGCCCAATAGAGCGACCGGTGCCGTGTAGTCGCTGCAGGATTTGCCCCAACCGAATTCGGGATCGACGATATTGCCCTGCAGACAGAACGGCGCGCCGAAATGCTCGCCGACCTTGGTCACGCGGTTGAGTTCGTCCTCGGGAACATCTTCCGACACCCAGTCGCGGCCGTTGTCGGTGAAGTAGAGCTGCTTGCTTTCCGGATGCCAGTCGAAGCCGACGGTATTGCGGACACCCTTCGCGATCACTTCGGCGCCGCTGCCATCGAGATTCATCCGCCTGATCTGGCCGTGCGCGTCACTATGCAGCACGTTGTTGCCGGGCTGCCCGACAGGAACATAGAGCTTGTTGTCAGGTCCGATACCGATGAACTTCCAGCCATGAGCTTCGTCCTTCGGCAGATAGTCGTAGATCATCGTCAGCTTCGGACTGTCGAGATTGTCCTCGACCTTGTCGATCTTCGAGACTTTCGAGAGTTCGGCGACGTAGAGCGTGCCGTTCTTGAACGCAATGCCGTTGGGCCGGTAAAGCCCTGAGGCCATGGTCTTGACCGTGCGCTTGCCGTCCTTGTTGGAGATGGCATAGAGGTTGCCGACGAGGCGGGTGCCGACGAACACGGTACCCTTGTCGCCTTCCGCCAGCGAACGGGCGTTGGCCATGCCGGCGGCGTAGACTTCGATATTGAAGCCCGGCGGCACCTTGAGCTTGGCGACCGGCAGCTTGTCCGGAGCCGCCGCGATCGGCGGCGGCGCGACCGGAGCAAGCTTGGCCGCGGCCTCATTGCCGGCGGGCCGCCCGATCAGCGGTGAGCCCGGCGGAAGCGCTGGCGCTGCGGCGGCAGGTGCTGCCGCAGCGGGCGGAGTGGCGGGCTGTTGCGCCGCCGCGCCCAATGTGAATACGCCGATAACAGCGCCGGCCAGCAACAGACTGCGCGGCGCCGATGAGCCGATCATCATGATGTCCTCCCTCAAGTGGAAGCCTTATCCTCGTGCGCTGTCCGCACCGGTGGCATTCCTGCGCCGCAGTTATCAATATTTCATCGCGGATACGCAATCGGAATTATCCGCGGCAGGCCTCTACCCCAGCGCCGTTGCTTCAGTGCCTGGTGGCTGCTTCGCCTGTCATGTCGAGGATTGCCTCGGTGAACGGAAATTCCAGCACGAGTTCGCCTGCGTCATCCGTCACCTCGAGGGTAGCATTCAACAGGCCACCTTCCGCGCCATCGAGCTTGAGCAATTCCCGGATCATGGCGCGCGCGATTTCCCAAGCCTGATCGGGATCCCTCAGCTGTTCGCCTTCGGGATCGGAGATCAGCTCGTCCCCGATCCGGGTGTTGAAAAAGTACCGGGGCATGGCAAACCACTTTCCGTTGCGGGCTCCAGCCAAAGCCCCGCGACATCTCACATGTTCTTTATCCGAAAGGCGGCAGCCCGCCACCTCGACGCGAAGTCCCCATCTAGGTGGCTGCACGCAACTTTGAACCCGTTGATCCCACGTTGTTTTGGGGCGGGCTCGCACAATTAAGTGAGTTCCTTGTAAGTGAGCTCCTTGTGCATCGCAGCAAGAAAACCGAAGATCTGCGACCAAAGATTTAACTGGCGAACTTTTCATTCCGCAGTAGTTTATCCCGGAGGACGGAAGTCGTCCGTTCATAAGGGAGAGCCAAATGGCCTGGAAAACGCCCAAAATCGTCGAAGTGCCGGTCGGCATGGAAATCAACATGTACGCGTGCGCCGCCCGCAAGTAAGCGGCTGCGACAGCTTCACGTGATTTAAGGTGGACCTCCGGGCGTGACACGATCCCGATCGTGGCATTGTGTCCGTACCGGGGTCCACCTTCGACGCTTGTAGACGTCGTGCTCTTTAGACCTCGCGCCTTTTAGACCTCAAGGCTTTGGAATTTCCAGGAGACGAATCATGCTTCGCGTCGTCGTCCTGGGCGCCGCGGCAGGTGGTGGCGTTCCGCAGTGGAATTGCGGATGTCCGGTCTGCCGGGCAGCAAGAAGCGAGCATCCCGAACTCCAGAGCACCCAGGCCTCGGTCGCAATCAGCGCCGACGGCGAACACTGGTTCCTGATCAATGCCTCTCCCGACCTGCGCCAGCAGCTGATCGCGACACCGCAGCTTCACCCCAAGGCCGGAAAGGTCCGGCACAGTCCGATATCGGGCGTGATCCTGACCAATGGCGAAATCGATGCCGTGGCAGGCCTGCTGTCGATGCGGGAGGGGTCCCCATTCACGATCTACGCCCACCGCCGGGTGCTTTCGATCCTGGGGGATAACAGCATCTTCAACGTGCTGAACGCGAAGAACGTGAGGCGCCAGCCGATCGAACTGGACACAATTTTCGAGCCGACGCTGCCCGACGGCGCGCCGTCAGGGATCGAAATCCTGCCATTTGCCGCTCCCGGCAAGGGTGCCTGGTATCTGGAGGGCAAGGCCCACCCCGCGGGTGATACCGGCGCAGGCGACACGCTCGGGCTACGAATTGGTGACAAGGCAACCGGCAAGTATTTCTATTTTCTCGCCGCCTGCGCCGATGTGACCGACGACCTCAAATCCAGGCTTGCCGGCGCGCCCCTGATCTTCTTCGATGGCACGGTGTGGCGCGACGATGAGCTAATCGCAGCCGGCCTCGGCAACAAGACCGGGCAAGGCATGGGACATATTGCCATGTCAGGCGAGAGCGGCGCGATCGAAGCCTTGTCAGGCCTCAATATCGGCCGGAAAGTGTTTCTGCATATCAACAATTCCAACCCGGCGCTGCTGCACGATTCCACCGAACGCAAACAAGCCGAGCAGGCGGGCTGGCAAATCCCCGCCGATGGAACGGAGATTACGCTGTGAACGCCATGACCCACGGGATGACAGCCTTCTCGCTCGCCGACGGCGCGCCGCTCAACAGCGCCGAGGAACTGGAAGCAGCGCTTCGCCACATCGGCGCCACCCGCTATCACAATCTGCATCCGTTTCACCGGCTGCTGCACGGCGGCAAACTGAACAAGGGCCAGGTGCAGGCCTGGGCGCTGAACCGCTATTTCTACCAGAGCACCATTCCGATCAAGGACGCGGTGGTGATATCGCGCTTCCGCGACCGCGGCATCCGCATGGAATGGCGGCACCGGATCGAGGACCATGACGGCGACATCGGCGCCGAGGGCGGCATCGAGCGCTGGCTGAAGCTGACCGAAGGGCTCGGGCTCGACAGCGCCTATGTGGAATCCACCGAAGGCATTTTGCCGGCGACGCGCTTCGCGGTGGAGGCCTATGTGCATTTCGTTCGCGACAAGAGTCCGCTGGAGGCCATCGCCTCGTCGCTGACGGAGCTGTTCGCGCCGAACCTGCACGAAGAGCGTATTTCGGGCATGCTGGCGCATTACGATTTCGTCAACCCCGACATCATGAGCTATTTCAGCCGGCGCCTGACCCAGGCGCCGCGCGACGCCGGCTTTGCGCTGGAGTATGTCAGGGAACACGCAACGACGCCGGCGGAACGCGCTGATGTCTGCAATGCGCTTATCTTCAAGACCAATGTACTATGGGTTCAGCTCGATGCGCTGTATCATGCCTATGTCGATGGCCACATACCCCCGGGCGCTTTTGTTCCCAAAGCCGGTTAGAGACGAGCCGCAGTTAGAGATAAAGACAATGGCAACCCCGCGTACCCGCAACATCAGCGTCAGCGAGACCAGCAGGCCGGTTCTGCCGCGGCATGCCAAGCTGAAGTTCGATGATACGCGGCAGGTCTGGGTCATTCTGGCGCCGGAGCGGGTGCTTGCGCCGGACGAAATCGCGGTGGAAGTGCTGCAGTTATGCGACGGCGTTCGCAGCGTCGCCGACATGGTCGACCAACTCGCCGCCAAATATGCCGCCGAACGCGAAGCGATCGCCATCGACGTCATCGCCATGCTGCAGGACCTGGCCGACAAAGGATTTTTGACGGAAGCACGCGAGAAGGCCTCATGAGCCCGACGCTCACAGATGCCGGCGCCGCGGCCAGCGACCCCCATGACGGGCTCGCAGTGCTGGAGGCGCGCGGCTCGACGGCGGAGGCTTTTGGCATTCCGCTGGCGGTGCTGGCCGAGCTGACGCATCGCTGTCCGCTGCAGTGCCCCTATTGTTCCAATCCGGTCGAACTCGACCGCGGTGGCAGCGAACTCACCACCGAGGAATGGAAGAAGGTTCTCACCGAGCTGGCGCAAATCGGCGTGCTGCAGATCCATTTTTCCGGCGGCGAACCCACCGCGCGCAAGGACCTCGTCGAACTGGTGCAACACGCCAGCGATGTCGGGCTGTATTCCAATCTCATCACGTCGGCGGTGTTGCTGACCAGAGAAAAGCTTTCTGCGCTGTCCGATGCAGGGTTGTGCCATGTGCAAATCAGCTTTCAGGGCAACGAGCCCACGGTAGCCGACCGCGTGGCCGGCTTGAAGAACGCACATGAGAAGAAGATCCAGGTTGCAAAATGGACCCGCGAACTGGATCTGCCGCTGACCGTTAACGCCGTGATGCACCGGCAAAACCTGCATCAGCTCGCCGACATCATCCAGATGGCGGTCGATCTCGACGCCGACCGGCTGGAAGTCGCCAACGTGCAGTATTACGGCTGGGCGCTGAAAAACCGCGCGGCGCTGATGCCGACGCTCGAACAGATCGAGGAGACCAGCCGTATCGTCGAGGAAGCCGAAGTGAGGCTGAAGGGCATCCTCGCCATCGATTATGTGGTGCCGGATTATTATGCGCTGCGGCCGAAGAAATGCATGGGCGGCTGGGGCCGGCAGTTCTTCAACATCTCGCCCGCGGGGAAAGTCCTGCCCTGCCACGCCGCCGAATCGATCACCGGGATGGAATTCGAAAGCGTGCGATCCAATCATTCGATCGCCTGGATCTGGCAGAACTCCGAAGCCTTCAACCGCTATCGCGGCACCGGCTGGATGAAAGAGCCTTGCAAGAGCTGCGAGTTCAGGGAAATCGACTTCGGCGGCTGCCGCTGCCAGGCGTTTGCCCTGACCGGCGATGCCGGCAATACCGATCCAGCCTGCACGCTGTCGCCGATGCACGAGCAGATTTTCAAGCAGGCCGAGGTCGAGTCCGCGACCGGCGGCGACCGCTTCATCTACCGCAATTTCGCCGGGGGAACGCCCGAGACCGGCGGCGACCATGGCGCCTGACGCCGAGGCGGGCAAAGCCAGCGGCCATCGCTCCGACCCTTTCGCACCGCTGACCTCGGAGTTGCTGTCTGTCGGCGACGGCCACGAGATCCATGTCGAAACCGTCGGCCGCGTAGACGGCATTCCGGCGGTCTATCTGCACGGCGGCCCCGGCAGCGGCTGCCAGCCCGACCATCGGCGGCTGTTCGATCCCGAGCGCTTTCACGCGGTGCTGTTCGATCAGCGCGGCGCCGGGCGAAGCCGTCCAAAGGGCCGCCGCGACGACAACACGCTGCCGCATCTGATCGCCGACATGGAGCTGATCCGCGAGAAATTCGGATTTCAACGCTGGATGATCGTGGGCGGATCCTGGGGCGCGACGCTGGCGCTGGCTTACGCGCAAAACCATCCCGAGCGGGTCACCGGCATCGTGTTGCGCGCCACCTTTCTCGGCACCCGCCGGGAGCTGGAAGGCGCCTTCCTCGATGCACTGCCGCGCCTGCATCCCGGACTCTCCGAGGATTTTCTGGGCGCGCTGCCGCCGGAGGAGCGCGGAAAACCGCTGGATGCCTACTTCCGCCGTATCCTTGCTTCCGATCCGGCGGTGCACGGCCCCGCTGCCCGTGCCTGGGGCGACACCGAACGCATCCTTTCGGAACACACCTCGTCGCGGGTCCGGCTCGATCTCAACTCGCTGAACTCGACCCGTGCGCTACCTTCGACACCGTTCATGGAGGCGCATTACTTTCAGAACGACTGCTTCATGAAACCCGATCAGCTTCTCAGCGAGGCTGGCAAGCTCGAAGGCATCCCCGGCATCATCGTGCAAGGCCGCTATGATTTGCTGTGTCCGCCCGCGACCTCGCACGCACTGGCCGCAGCATGGCACGGATCCGAAATCCGCGTCGTCGAAGGCGCCGGCCACTCGCTCTATGATCCCGGCGTGCGGGACGCCGTGATGAAGGCGATCGCGGATCTGGCTTCCATCATCAAGCGATAAGGACAATCTGACCATGCCGCTCGCCGGAAAGGGAATGCTGCTGACGTCGATGGACATCGACCCGTCCGACGAGGCCGAATTCAACCGCTGGTACGACCGCGAGCATCTCGAGGAGCGCGTTGCGATTCCCGGCTTCCTCGAGGCCCGGCGCTACGTCGCCCATGTCGGCCAACCGAAATATCTCAGCCTCTATTCCACCGAAACCTTCGAGGCGCTCGACAGCCCGGCCTATCGCACGGCGCTCGCCAACCAGACCGCCTGGTCGAAGGCGAACATCGCGCGCTTCAGGAACATGATCCGCGCGGTCGCGCGCATTACGATCAGCCGTGGCCAGGGCCGGGGTGCCGCACTCGGCATCATGCGCCTGCGTCCCGCGGACAGGGACAGGTTGCGTACCGCACTGCGGGATCAACTCGACACCGGGAAGCTGGACGGAATTATCTCGATGCACCTGCTCGAAAGCGATCCTTCACTGTCCAAGCCGATCACCGATGATCCCTCGGCCGCCAATCCCGGCGCGGGCGACTGGTTCGTGCTGA
>JBBQUA010000157.1:0-12817 GCA_038212905.1 Hyphomicrobiales bacterium | reverse complement strand
ATCGGCACGGTCTGCGGCCGCTTCCATCTCACCCAGGTCGCGACGATCAGGGCGGTAAGCGTGAACGCGGTAAAGACCGTGGTGATGATGCCGATGCCGAGCGTCACGGCAAAGCCGCGCACCGGCCCGGTGCCGATCAAGAACAGCACGGCGGCGGCGATGAAGGTGGTGATGTTGGAATCCAGAATCGTCGACAAAGCGCGCCGGAAGCCGGCATCGATCGCGTTGATAGCGCTACGTCCGCCGCGCAGTTCCTCGCGGATGCGCTCGTAGATCAGCACGTTGGAGTCCACCGCGATACCCACCGTCAGCACGATGCCGGCGATGCCGGGCAGCGTCAGCGTGGCGTTCAGCAGCGAAAGGACGCCGAAGATCATCGCGACGTTGATGGCGACGGCGATGTTGGCGAATACCCCGAACAGCCGATAGGTCAGCAGCATAAAGATGATGACCAGGATCGAGCCGACATAGGCGGCGAGTTCACCCTTCTGAATCGAATCCTGGCCGAGCCCGGGTCCCACGGTTCGCTGCTCGATCACCTTCAACGGCGCCGGCAGCGCGCCGGCACGCAGCAGAATGGCGAGATCGTTGGCCGACTGCACGGTAAAGCTGCCTGAAATCTGGCCCGAACCGCCGGTGATCGGTTCGCGGATGACCGGCGCCGAGATTACCTTGTTGTCGAGCACGATCGCAAAGCGTTGCCCGACATTCTCGGAGGTCGCTTGCGAGAACTTGCGCGCGCCCGACGTGTTGAATTTGAAGCTGACGATCGGCTCGCCCGAACGCTGGTCGAAACCGGGCTGAGCGTCGGTCAGGTCGCCGCCGGAAACCAGCACCTGCTTCTTGATGACCTCGGGCGGCCTGCCCGCCTCCGTGCTCTGCAGCAGATCCGAATCCGGCGGAACACTTCCCGCAACGGCTTGATCCGGCGAGACTGTCGAATCGACCATGCGAAAATCCATCTTCGCTGTCTGGCCGAGGAGGTCGATCAGCCGCGACGGATCGCCCAGTCCCGGCACCTGGACCACAATGCGGTCCTGCCCCTGGCGCTGGATCAGCGGCTCCACGGTGCCAAGTTCGTTGACCCGTCGCTCGACGATCTGGATCGACTGTTCGACGGCCTTCCTGACGTGGTCGGCAATGGCCGCCGGCGGCACGGTGAGCCGGATCAGCCCGCCACCGGGGTCACTGACTTCAAGGCTGCGCTGGCCGCTGGAGCCGAGCAAGCCGCCAAGCGGTTGCGACAACTCGCGCAGTTTGGTGAGCGCGGTCGGCAGGTCGCTTTCCTTGGTGATACGGACCTCGACGTAGTCCGCGCGGGGCGTGAGACCGGTGTAGACGATCTTGGCGTCACGCAGGATACGGCGAGCGTCATCGCGCACCTGGTCGAGCTTGTCCTTCCTGACCGCGCTGGCGTCGACCTCAAGCAACAGATGAGAACCACCCTGCAGATCGAGGCCGAGCACCAGATGACGCTGCGCCCAAAGCGGCCAGGTCTTGACCCTCGCTTCGGGGAAGAAGTTCGGAACGGCGCAAAGACACACCACCAGCGCCGTGAGGATGATCGCCAGCGCCTTCCACCGCGAGAAATACAACATCGAGTTGACCCGTCAATTCAGGAGAATACGGCGCGCAAAAAGCTAGCTCGCGGACGTTTCGTCCTTGTCCTTGGCGGGCTCGGCCTTTTCCTTCGCCGGCTCACCCTTGGCGCGGACGCCGGAAATCATCTGCCGCATCTGCCGCACCCGGACGCCGTCGGAGATCTCGAATTCGATCTGGTCATCGTCGACCACTTTTGTCACTTTTCCGACCAGGCCGCCCGACGTGACGACAGTGTCGCCGCGGCGAATGTTCTTCACCAGTTCGGCGTGGTCCTTCACCTTCTTTTGCTGCGGTCGCAGAATCAGGAAGTACATGATCACGAAGATCAGCGCGAACGGCAGCAGCGACATCAACATACTGTTGGTATCGCCGCCGGCCGCGGCCTGAGCAAACGCAGGAGTAATCAGCATTCGGACAATCCTCGTGAAACGGGGGTAAACCAGCGACCCATCGGCGTCAGGCCGGTTCGGTCAAATTCGCGCGGACTATAGCGGCCGGCGCTCCAATTGCAACGCTGCCAGCCCCCTCATTTGGGCCGCTTGCGGCCTTCCGCAAGGCCCGATATGGGTGCGTCGTCAGGAACCTCCAAGATGTCAAAAAAGCCCAGCAAAACTGGCTCTCGCGCCGCCTCCAGGGCCGGCCGGCGGAAATCGGCGAAGCCCGCGACAAAACGCCCGCCCGCCCCGCCAAAACAGGCCACCGACGAGCGCATCGCGCGCGCGCTCGAAACCATCGTGGCGCACCTTGCGGCCGCCTCGCCGGCGTCAAATGCCGCCGACTCGTTCGGCAGCGCCGACGCCTTCGTCTGGCACCCGAATGGAAGGCTGGCGCCGGTGCCGCGTGTCAGCCGGGTCGAGCTCGGCCTGCTCAAGGGGATCGATCGGGTACGCGATATCCTGATCGAAAACACCGAGCGTTTCGCCGACGGCCTGCCCGCCAACAACGTCTTGCTGTGGGGCGCACGCGGCATGGGCAAGTCGTCGCTGGTGAAGGCCGCGCATGCCAGTATCAACGTCGAGCGCAAACCGGCGCAACGCCTGAAGCTGGTCGAGATTCACCGCGAGGACATCGAGAGCCTGCCGGCGTTGATGGACCGGCTGCGCCGTTCGGATTTTCGCTTCATCGTGTTCTGCGACGATCTTTCGTTCGACGGCAACGATGCCTCCTACAAGTCGCTGAAGGCGGTGCTGGAGGGCGGCATCGAGGGCCGTCCCGACAATGTGATCCTGTACGCGACCTCCAACCGCCGGCACCTGCTGGCGCGCGAGATGATCGAGAACGAACGCTCGACCGCGATCAACCCCGGCGAAGCGGTCGAGGAGAAGGTCTCGCTGTCGGACCGCTTTGGTCTCTGGCTCGGCTTCCACCGCTGCAGCCAGGATGAATATCTGGCGATGGTGAAGGGCTATTGCGGCCATTTCGGCATCAAGCTCGCGGAAGCCGAAATCGAGCGCGAGGCGCTGGAATGGTCGACCACGCGCGGCTCGCGATCGGGCCGCGTCGCCTGGCAATTCACGCAGGAACTGGCGGGACGGCTCGGGGTGCGGCTGAAGCCGGACTGACCCTCTCAGCCGCCGTCGGCATTCCGTTGCGACCGCGCCAACGGAATGATCAGCAGCCCGAGCACCGCCACCGCGGCGAGCAGAGCCCAGGCTTCATTGACGCTGGTGGCGAAGGCGGCCTGCTCGATCATTGAAGCCGCGGCGGATAGATCCGATGGAAGCCGGTCGAGCCCGATCGCCTTCGCGGTCGCGACGTCACCCGCGATCAGGCGCTGGCGGATGGCTTCGGCATGTCCGCTGGTGCGTCCGTAAAGGACCGTATCGATCAGTGCGATGCCGACCGCGCCGCCGAGGTTTCGCATCATGTTGAACAGGCCGCTGGCGTCCGGCACCTGCTTGTGCGGCAACCTCTCCAGCGCCATCCTGGTCGGCGGCAGCAGGCAGAACATCGCCGCGAAGCCGCGCAAGACCTGGGGCCAGAACATCTCGTCGAAATCTGCGGTGCGGCTTTCGAACGCGCTCAGGCCGAGCCCGATGGCGAACAAGCTAAACCCAAACGCCGACAGCCAGCGCGAATTGACCCGGCTCTCCAGTGCCCCGGCGATGGGCGCGGCCACCAATTGGGCGGCTCCCGTCACCAGCATGATCGAACCGATCTGCAGCGGATCCTGCTGCCGCACATAGGCGAGAAACACCGGCATCAAATAGACCGCGCCATACAATCCCACGCCGAGGCAGAAGCTGAGCCCGCAGCCGGCCGAAAATGACGGCACTTTCAGCGTTGTCAGTTCGACCACCGGCTGCACCGCCTTCAGCGTTCGCACCGCGAACGCCGCCGTCGCGGCCGCGCAAAGCGCGAACAGACCGAAGCAGACCGCGGAGAACCAGCCATGATGCGGGGCCTGCTTCAAGCCGATCTCCAGGCTTGCCAGTGCCACCGCCATCAGCGCCAGCGACATTCCGTCGAAATGCTTCAGCTGGTTCAGGCGCGGCCTGCCCCGCGGCAGCAGAAATGGGGTCGCGATCATCGCCACGACGCCCGGAATGACATTGATCAGGAATAGCCAGGGCCACGAATAATGATGCGTGATCCAGCCGCCGACCACCGGCCCGACCGTCGGCGCCAGCACGGCCACAATGCCGGCGATGGTGCCGGCAATCGGATGGGCGCGCGGCGGAAACAACAGAAAGATGCCCGAGAACACCGCGGGGATTAGCGTGCCTCCCGCAAACCCCTGAAGGATGCGGAAGGTGACGAGCGACGCGAAATTGGTGGAGAAGGCGCAGCCGACCGACGTCACCGTGAATATGAAGATGGCGATCACGAACAGCCAGCGCAGTGTGAGGACGCGCGTCAGCCAGCCGGTCAGGGGAATCGCGGTGATCTCGGCAATCAGATACGCCGTCTGGATCCAGCTCATCGCATCAGGCGATATCGCGAGCGCATGCTGGATCGCCGGCAGCGAGGTCGCGACCACCTGAATGTCGAGGATCGCCATGAACATGCCGAGGCACATCAGGACGAAACCGAACCAGGTGGCAATCCTTGTCGAAGTCGTCCGCCAGATCATGGGGCGTCGCGCAATCATTGTCTCACGCCGTGCCAGACGCGGTTTCGGCGTATCTATGGACCGCAGGAAGCGAAGCGCTGAGAGCTGTAAAAGTTGCCCTGCAACGGCAGGCCTAAAGATTAGGGAAATAGCCGATCAGGTTGGAAATGTATACATCCGGGGCTCGCGCGGTCAGCGCGGCGGAACCGCCGTCGTCATTCCCCTGGAAAGCGGCAGACCCGGTGCGCAGCGGCGTCTCGGCTGACCCTCAGGTCTCTGGAATAACGGATCGCCCGGTCCAAAGACCGGGCGATGACAGTTGCCAACGTGGAAGCTGAGTGCGCCCGAAGACTGGTCGCTCACGCCCCGTTGAGGAATTGAAGTGGGTCAACCGGTGAAGATCCCTTGCGGATCTCGAAGTGGAGCTGCGGCGACCCCACTTCTCCCGATTGACCCGACTTGGCAATGATCTGGCCGCGCTTGATCGTGTCGCCGCGCTTCACCATCAGTTCACTCGCATGGGCATATGCGGTGACGTAACCGTTGGAGTGCCGAACCAGAACGAGATTGCCGTAACCCTTGAGTTCATTTCCGGAATAGGCGACGACGCCATCCTCCGCCGCCTTGACCGGCGTGCCTTCCGGCACCGCCAGATTGATGCCGTCGTTCGACTTGCCATTGGTCTTGGCGCCGTAGCTGGTGATCACCTTGCCGCGTACCGGCCAGCGGAACGTCGGCAGCGCGCCGGTTGCTTCACTGGCTTTAACAGGCGCTTCAGCCGCAGGCGCGTCTTCGACCTTGGCCGTGGCCGAGGCGAGCCGCGCGCTTTGCGGGGGCGTGCCGGCGACGGCGGTTGTACGGGTAGCCGGTGCGGCCAATGCGGCCGCGGCGACCGGCTGGGCGGCCTGGGGCGCCGTCGCGGTCTTCGCGCCGGGCACGATCAGTTTCTGGCCGAGTTTGAGCTTGGACGAGGAGTCGAGGCCGTTGGCCCTGGAGAGATCCGCCGCGCTTACCTTGTTGCGACGCGCGATGCTGAGCAATGTATCGCCGCGATTGACGACATGAACCGTCGGCGCGGCAACAACGGTCTTGCTGGCAGGCGCCGCCAGGGCCGGTGCAGGCGCTGCGACGGCGGTGGGCTGACGCGGAATGATCAGTTGCTGACCAGGCGACAGCGCGCGTGGTCCCTTATAGCCATTGGCCTGCAGGATCGCGGCGGAGGAAACGTTGTAGCGGCGCGACAAGGTATCGAGCGTGTCGCTGGTGCCGACGATGATCGTGGTGCCGGATTGAGCGGACGGGCGAACCGCCGCGACCGAGCGCGGAGCGACGGTGGCCGTGGTCTCGATCGGCTGATGCGTCGGCGGTGCATACGAGGACAGGCCGCGCCCTCCTCCGGACACGCCGGAATGCGCGGTCGGATAGGACTGCGGGGCCGCGATCGGCGGCGGCAGCGGCTGTGACTGGTATTGAGTTTGCGGGCGGGAATATTGCGGCAGTTCGCGGCGCTCGACCGCAGGCGTCCGCACCGAGCTGGTCGTATCCGGTTGCGAGGCGAACGGATTGGAGAGGTTGTTTTGCGATAGCCGCGTCTGCATGTCGGCGCTGCAGCCGGCAAACCCAAATGACATCAGCGCCAGCGCCGCAACGTGCGGAACGCGACGCGAGTAAAGCAACTCGACGACACGGGACATGGTTACTCACTGGTACGCAACAAATTACTGAATTGAGTAAACACCTCCCCAGTAAACAACCGCTTAACCCTGAGAATAAGACGTTGGCGGAACAGCCAATCCGGGGTTTTACAGTTCGCGGGCAATCCCTGGCAGCGCCGGCACGAACCGCACGTCCACCAGCGCCTTGCGCTCCAGGCCGGTCTCCGTCCTGGTCAGGCGAATGAGGGTCTGGGTACCCTGATGCGGCCCGACCGGGGCGATGAGCGTGCCGCCGGGCTCCAGCCGCTGCGTTAACGCCTCGGGGATCTGCTCCATCGCCGCCGTCACAATGATACGGTCGAAATTGCCGGCGCCGGCCGGGATGTCGAAGCCGTCCCCCAGCATCACCTCGACATTGTCGCATCCGAGCTGCTCGAGCCGCACCCGGGCGCTGTCGGCGAGCGTCCGGTAGCGCTCGATCGACAGGACATGGTCGCAGAGCCGCGACAGGATGGCCGCCTGGTATCCCGAGCCGGTGCCGATCTCCAGCACGCGATGATGCTTCTGCAGCTGCAATTGTTCGGTCATGTAGGCCACCACGAACGGCTGGCTGATGGTTTGGCCGCAGGCGATGCCGAGCGCGCTGTCGCGCCAGGCGTCGGCGCGATCGGCCGGCTCCACGAAAACGTCGCGCGGAATAGCCTCCATGGCACGCAGCACCGCCTGATCGCTGATCCCGCGCCGCCGCAGGTTGAGCTGAAACATCATCTTTTCCGGCGGATTTTGAACGGTGGGCATCTCGGTCTCGCAAGGCTCTGCCGAGACACCCTAGCGCGCCTCGGCCGGACAGTTCGATGCAATATAGAAAGCAAGTTTCTCTGCCAATCCAGGTTCCGTCCGGGGAACCCGGCTTTATCTCTTGGCGTTGGTGATCGGGCCGGCAACCCTGTCACCGGCGCGGGCAGCGGGCCGGCCTACGTTGACATTGCGGCTAATAGCGTTATCTGCGATCTTTACCGTGGGACGGGCAAGGACATCATCATGACTGCGACGCGGATGCCGCGGGGTTCAGTGTTTCTCGTCGAGGACGAGGTGATGATCCGGATGATGGTCGCCGACATGCTGGAGGAGCTGGGCTTCAGCGTCGCGGCCGAGGCCGGTGAGATCAACGAGGCCATGCGGCTGGCGCAATCGACTCATTTCGACCTCGCCATTCTCGACGTCAACGTCAACGGCAAGGTGATTTCGCCGGTTGCCGAACTGATCAAGGCGCGCAACCGCCCGTTCATCTTCGCTACCGGCTACGGCTCGTCGGGCCTTCCGGAAGAATATCGCGACCGCCCCGCGCTGCAAAAACCCTTCCAGCTCGAAACCCTGGCCAAGATGATCGACGCCGCGCTGAAAAGCGCGACGGTCTAGGGAAGCATCACCGCTGTCGTCCCGGCGAACGCCGGGACCTATACGCCGTGCCATCGGCGTTCTGAGTTGATGTCCGACACAACGTAACGAAACACCTTCGACTCTCGCGAGCGCCTGGGATTATGGGTCCCGGCGTTCGCCGGGACGACGAGAGAGATTCCCTGGCGCGCCGCTCCTACTTCAGCGTTGCCGTCAGCGCTTCCGAAAATGCTTCGTCGGTGCGGTCGAGCCGCAGCGGCGTCACCGAAACATAGCGTGCCGCCAATGCGGCGAGATCGGTGCCTTCGGCCGGCGTATCCAGCATGGCCGCGCGTTCGAAGCCGATCCAGAAGTAAGGATTGCCGCGGCCGTCGCGGCGCTGGTCGACTTTGAGAAAACCGAGGTTACGCTTGCCCTGCCGGGTCACGCGCACACCCCTGACCTCCTCGGGCGCACAGGCCGGGAAGTTGACGTTGATCACGGTGTTCCTGGGCACGCCGGCGTCGATCACCTTGCGCAGGATTTGGGGACCGAATTTCAGCGCGGTTTCCCACAGCGGCTTGTCACGCGTCTCCAGGCTGAACTCCTGCGACAGCGCAAAGGACGGCAGCCCGAGGATAGTACCTTCAAGAGCCCCGGCGATGGTGCCGGAATAGACCACATCCTCGGCGACGTTCCGGCCCTTGTTGACGCCCGACAGCACGAGGTCCGGCATGGTCGCACCGAGAACGTGGCGCGCACCCATGATCACGCAATCGGTCGGCGTGCCCCGCACCGCAAAGTGCCGCGGGCCGACTTCGCGCAGCCGCAATGGATCGTTCAGCGACAGCGAATGCGACACGCCGGACTGATCGAGCTCTGGCGCCACGATCCAGACGTCCTCGGACAGGGCACGCGCGATCTGCTCGACGATCTTCAGGCCGGGCGCATGGATTCCGTCGTCATTGGTGCAGAGAATTCGCATCCGCCTGAACGCCCTTTTCGATCGACTGCATCGCAGTCCCAATGCCCTCTTATCCGGCTATCGCCGCCGAGGCAAACCGGCAAACCGAACCGGAGTCCCCACCCTTGATGAAGCCAGACGATTCAGCCGCCGTCACCTGGTAACGATTTTTCTTCGGGGATTTGTGTTTATGCCGCGCGGAATGAAGCAGGCGTCATTCAAATGGCGACCCGTCGGGACGCTTGCACCGTACAATCAAGGGATCGTGCGACGTGCGATCATCCCTGTCGGCAAAGCCGACTACTCCTCGTCTTGCCTGATTTGCGGTTTTTCGCGCAGCACGGCGTCCAGCAGCGAGCGGTGAACCTCGATCTTGCCGTTGTAGTCGATGTATCCCTTTTTCCTGAACTGGTTCATGAAGAAACTGACACGGGACCGGGTGGTGCCGATCATTTCCGCCAGGGTCTCCTGACTGAGGTTGATCGCAATCGGTACGCCACCATCCTCGCCGAAATTGGCGAGCAGCAGCAGCAAGCGCGCCAGCCGCCTTTCGCTGGAATTGAATAGCTGGTCGATCAGATCGTCTTCGATCCGGCTGTTCCGGGACAGCAGACAGGCGATGAAGAACGTCGCGAACTTCGGCTCCGAAGTGAGCGCCACGAGCATGGCCTGCTTGGTGATCGACGTGATCAGGCAATCTTCCATGGCATGGCTGGTCGTGGAGCGTATCGTCTCCCCTTCGAGACCCGCCTCGCCGAAAAACTGTCCTTCCGCGAAAATCCCGACCACCGCTTCCTTGCCAAGCTCGGACAAGACCGTGACCTTGACCTTGCCCTTGTGGATGAAAAAGACTGACTCGGCGACCTCGCCCTGGCTGAAGATCTTCTGGTTTTTTCCGTATCGCTCGGTCCCCCGGCCCGGCCCGGCTCGGGCAAGAAAAACCCTCGGATCGAAGTCGCCTGGGGAAGTGCGAATTTGTGGCGTGTTGAGCATGGTGCTGGTCCAACAGGCGGGAGCGCAACACTCTCATTCACCGACGAAAGCCTGGGGCGGGGCGGTGATGCCCCATCCTATTCCTGTTGTGTCGGTTAGGCGACATAAATCGCAACCGGAAATGGTAAGCAGTTCCGGATATCTGCCAAAAATTGCGACGAACATCATCAATTCCGGCGAAAAATGGCCCCAGACTGAAAAGCGCCGGTCACGTTTGGTTGAGCCATGTCGCGAACCGACACCGCTCGAACCGCGCGGAACAGAGAATCGGTCCGCCACTGCGAATGGCCGGATCAGTAGCGCACAACCGCGACAATGGCGGCGATGAGCAATGCCGCGATCAGGGAGAGTGCCCGATCAAGCCGTTTCGGACGAGGTTTCGCCGCGCTGGCATCGAGTGGGGGCATGATACAAACCCTCAATGGGCGGGCTTACTCTTCTTTCGCTACGTTGGCGGCTTGAGCTCGCTGGCAAGCCAGCCCAGTGCGCTTGAGGTCATCGGGTCTCGTTCTACGACAGTCGTTTGAACCCGGCCGCACTTCTGGCATTCGAAGCTGTGGTAGTCGAAGCCGGTGGGTCCCTGTTCCAGCTTCGAAAACAACATGCGGTTCTGGTGACAATTCGGGCAGCGCGGTCGCTCGATCGCGGCAACATGCGCTGAGGATACCGGCTGATATTCGGGCATGTCGCACCTGGACTGATTTGCCACCTAATCTGCCAGCAAGCAGATGGCGATGGCTGAGAATGGCCCTTCCGACGACTCAGGCTGTGTTCAAAACCGCTCACTTTGAAAAACATTGCGAATGTGAGGGTGAACGGTTTGGACGGTGGCTCGCGCCACTGCGATTCAAATGCCCGCCATTTGCGGTGCAGCGGCAGTCCCGGGACCGCTATCGCCGAATACGCGCGCGCCAGGGGCGCAGGAATTTGGCCGGCCAGCGTTCGATCCGCATGGCAAATCGTGGCGCCAACGGATGCGGCGGCTCCGTCGGAGCGCCGCCGTTCAAGCCCGAGGCCGTGCTCAAGCTCAAGGCGCTCTCCTGCGGCGGGTCAGGGACTTTTCCGGGCGGCTGCGGATATCGCGTTTGCGCCACCGCAAGCGCCTTGGCGAAATCCTCAGCGTTGAGCCATCCCCCGGCATTCAGGCTTTCCGAAAGGCCGTCTTCCCACAGCCGGGAGGCCTCGATGTCGAACTGGCCCTTCAGCTTTGGATCGACCGCCTGCATCCCGTAACCGGTGACGGCCCATTGACGGCCGACCCAGTAGATGTCGCGATGCAAGGCCATATCAGGTCTTCGCTTCCCTCGGGGCTCGCTGCCCCGCACGAAGATACCGGGCGCCGCCGCGCAGGCAACACCCGGCGCCTGGATTGTGCGCCAAATTCGCGAGAATCCTAGGACTCGCGGGCGACGACCTTCACCCCGTCCATATAGGGCTGCAGCACCTCAGGCACGGCGATCGAGCCGTCTTCCTGCTGATAGGTTTCCATCA
Source organism: Hyphomicrobiales bacterium (assembly GCA_038212905.1). GTDB lineage: Bacteria > Pseudomonadota > Alphaproteobacteria > Rhizobiales > Xanthobacteraceae > Bradyrhizobium. The sequence continues at coordinate 1,683 of JBBQUA010000157.1, read as the reverse complement.
CCGCAATCAAAGCGCGGCCGACCGCGGTGCCGGAGCCGTTCAGCGTGTGCACGAAACGCGGCTTGCCGTCGGGGCCGCGATAGCGCGCGTCCATCCGCCTCGCCTGGAAATCGCCGCACAGCGAGCAGCTCGAGATTTCCCGGTAGGCGCCGCCCTCACCCTGGCCCGGCATCCAGACCTCGATATCGTAGGTCTTTTGCGCCGAAAAACCCATGTCGCCGGCACAGAGCGTCATCACGCGGTAATGCAGGTCGAGCCGCCGCAGCACTTCCTCGGCGCAGGCCAGCATGCGCTCGTGCTCGTCCTTGCCGTTTTCCGGCGTCGTGATCGAGACCAGCTCCACCTTGGTGAATTGATGTTGGCGGATCATGCCGCGGGTGTCGCGCCCGGCGGCGCCGGCCTCGGCGCGAAAGCACGGCGTCAGCGCCGTCAGCCGCATCGGCAATTCCTTCTCGTCGAGAATGGATTCACGCACGAGATTTGTCAGTGGCACTTCGGCGGTGGGGATGAGCCCGAGCCGTTCACTCCTTAGCTTGTCCATGGTATTTTCATCAACGGCAGCCAGCGACTCTCCCTTGATCGCCCAAAACTGATCGTCTTCAAACTTTGGCAGTTGCCCCGTGCCGTACATGACATGATCGCGCACCATCAGCGGCGGATTGATTTCGGCATAGCCGTGCTCGTTGGTGTGGAGATCGAGCATAAACTGGCCAAGCGCACGTTCGAGCCGTGCCAGACCTTTCTTGAGCACGACAAAGCGCGCACCCGAAAGTTTCGCAGCCGCCTCGAAATCCATGAAACCCAGCGCGCCGCCGATGTCGTCATGCGGCTTCGGCGCGAACGCATAGTTGCGGATCTTGCCGAACACATGGCGCTGCACATTGCCGTGCTCGTCGACGCCCTCGGGCACTTCGTCCAGCGGCAGGTTCGGAATCGCGGCCAGTTCTTTGGCCAGTTCATCGTCCGCCGTCTTCGCGGCCAGTTCGAGTTGCGGCATGGTGGTCTTGAGCTCGGCGACCTCGGCCATCAGCGCGCCCGCGCGCGCGTCGTCCTTTGACTTCTTGGCGTCGCCGATTTCCTTCGAGGCGGCATTGCGCCGTGCCTGCATCTGCTCCGACTTCAGGATCGCCGCGCGGCGCGTCTCGTCGATCGCCAGCAGCGACGCCGACAACGGCTCCAGCCCACGCCGCTTCAAGGCGGCGTCGAAAGCCTGCGGATTGTCGCGGATCGATTTGATGTCGTGCATGGCGGTTCAGTCCTGAGTCGGGCCGGCAAAGCGGGCATCTGGTAACCCGGATGAGCCCCGCTTGTCATCGCCCGCGAAGGCGGGCGATCCAGTATTCCAGTGCCAGCAGTGCTTGAACCGTGAGGCCGCGACGTACTGGATCCCCGCCTCCGCGGGGATGACCGGCCGAAACCGGCGCTACAGGGTGCCTCTACTCCGCCGGATTGGATTCGGGCGGCGGCGGGGTGGCGGGGGGTGGCGCGGCGGCAGCGGTCGCCTTGGCGGCGGCGGCGACCCGCTTCTCCACCATCACCACCGCGAGGATCGAGCCCTCGTAAAGTATCATCAGCGGCAGTGCCAGCGAGGCCTGGCTGATGACGTCGGGCGGTGTCAGGACGGCGGCGATGACGAAGGCGACCACGATGAAATAGCGGCGTTTTTCCCGCAGCTGCTTCGCG
>JBBQUA010000156.1:0-12829 GCA_038212905.1 Hyphomicrobiales bacterium | reverse complement strand
GACAGCTTCCACATCCTGGCGAAGGCCGGATTGAACAATTGGGCGCGGCCATTGCTGCCGAACACCGCGACGGCTTCGGCGAGATTGTCGAGCGTTTCGCGCTGCACCCGGATCAGGCCGTCGAACCGCCGCGCCAGATCGAAGCTTTCGGTGACGTCATCGAACAGATAGGTGACGCCGCCTTCCGGATTAGGTGTGGTGACGACGCTGACCGTCCGGCCATCGGGCAGGTACCAGGTGTCCTTCTCCGGCTCCACCGCGCGATAGGCTTCGTGCAGCCTGGCCTTCCAGGCGCGGAAATCCGGTTGTTCCGGAACCTTGCGCGCGGCGCGCAGGCGGTCGAGCACGCTGGAATCGTCGGGATTGCCGTCGAGAAAGGCACGGTCCAGGTCCCACAGCCGGCGATAGGAATCATTGTAGAACGCCAGCCGCCGCTGGCCGTCGAACACCGCGACGCCGGACGACAATTGATCGAGGGTCCGGCGATGCGCTTCCGCCATCCGCTCCAGCGCCGCGCGTAGCGCGGTGGCCTCGGAGGCATCGACGGCGATGGCGGCGCTGCCGGCGCCGACATTCATCGCGCGCACATCGTAGATGCGGCGCTCGCCGCCGACCACGATCGGTAGCCGCGCGTTGAAGGCTGGTGCTTCCTTCAACGCCCGATCCATCGCGCCGCGGTCGTCGCTGCCGAGCAGTTCGAGGCCGCGATCGATGGCGTCGGTGACGCTGACGGCTTCGGTCATCAGCGCATAGGCGGCATTGGCGTAATTGAGACCGCCCTTGGCGCCCTTGGCCCAGATCGGCCATGGTGCGGCGGCGGCGAAGCCGCGCAGCATCTCGGTTTCCTCTGACAGCGCCTTGTAGCGCAAATTGGTTTCCGCCAGTTCCCGGCGCAATCCGCCGAGTTCGCGAATCCGCACAATGGCTTGGCCGCCGATGGCGCGGCCCATGGCCTCCAGCGCTTGCCCGTTCGAGGTGGTGAGGTTGATCAGAAAGCCTTCGCCGGCCTCGCGCAGCGCGTCGACCGCATGGTCCATCTGCAGCGCCGGCTCCGGCGGCAGCCAGGTTCCAAACGCCAGAATGCGCTGTGGCGAATCCTGCGCCATCAGCAGCGCGGTATCGCCTGATATCTGCGGGCGATTGTCGCCCGCGGGCCACGCGATCAGGATTTGGGGTTCGGCGAACAACAGCGCGCGTAGCCGGTCGGCCTGGACTTGCAGATCCGCGATGTCGGAACGCAGCCGCGCCTCATTGGCTGCCGCGCGAACCCGCGTGCGCATCAACAGAATCGCGGCCACCACCGAAAAGCCGAGCAACGCCAGTGCCGTGGCCACGATCACGAATTCCTGGTGATCGAGATCGAGCCAGGCCACAACAGATTGAATGAAGGGCAATTCGCCGGCATGGGCCGGTGCGACCGGCAGCAATGCCGTCATGCCAAGGGCGATCAGGCCGTTGCGTGCCAGTGAAGTGCACGACAGCAGGGTCCGACGCATCGCCACGATCACGCCCGACATGGTTTGCCCCAAACCGCACGACTTTACGCCCGACGCGCTTCAACCCGCCGTTCGCGAATCGAACCACAATATCCCCAACGGGACTCGGGGGGTAAGAGTCCAGATCGTGAACGTGAATCTCATCGCAAAAAAATGCGTTGAAGTGAGGTTTGCGAAACCCGATTTGGTAAAATTTGGCGTTGTTTTGCCGGCCGGTCACGCCGTCATGTGGAACCGGTGGCGAGCTGCAATTTGATCACGGTGACGACATCCCGCAACTGTGCGGGGTCGCCGGTCGTGCGCTTCACGAGCAGCGCGCCCTGCAGCGCGCCGAAGATCAGGCGCGCCACCTTGCCGGCCGGGGCGGCAAGCTTGAATTCCCCGCGTGCGACCCCGCGCTTGAGAATCCCGGTCAGCCAGCTCTGGTGTGCCCGGAAGAAGCGATCGACGCGCGCGCGCAATTCCGGCGGCAGCGCCAGGATCTCCCCCGCCAGCGCGCCGCAGAGGCAGACCTGATCGGGCGTGCTGGCATAGCCGAGATAGGGTTCGACATAGAAATCCAGCATCGCCATCGCGGGCCGCGCTTGATCTTCGGCGATCGCCACCAGTGCTGCCCCGAAGCGGTCGACGTAGCGGTCGACCACCGCCATCCCCAACCTGGTTTTCGAAGCAAAATGATAGTGTATGCTGGCTTTGGTGACGCCGAGGGCGTCGGAGATATCCTGATAGCTGAAGGCGTTGTAGCCGCGCGTCTGGATCAGCATCTCGGCGAGGTCGAGGATCTGTTCGGCGGTTTTGGATAGTACCTTCGGCGTCGTCGTCGTCATCGGTTTCCTGTCACGACGGGCACAAATGACCTCGTTTGGTCCAGTATGTCGTTCCGCCGTCTGATGCCAGCCTGCGCCGGAAACCCGCCGGGTTCCGTATCCAGGTTCCGGCTCGGTATATCCCCGATTCGTCGCGGAGGTCGCCGGACAGGATGAATATCTCCTCACCGCCGGGACAGTCCACATCGCCGAGATCCGTGCCGGCTTCCAGCCGCTCCAGCGACACTTGTTCGCGCGCATCGGGAGCGGAAAACAGTGGGAGCCGCTGCAGGCCGGGCGGACCCGCGGCCTTCCATGTGACGATGTTGGTGTCGATGACGATTCGGTCCCGTTCGGACGGCGGCATCTGTCGCAGCTTCACGAAAATGGTGCATCCGGGCGCGGTTCGCGGCGTGTGGCGGCTTTGCGGAGGGTTGCGAACATAGGTTCCCGCCGGATAGTCGCCGCGCTCATCGGAAAATACCCCATCGAGGACCAGAAACTCTTCGCCAAGGGCGTGCTCATGCGCCGGGAAGGCGCTGGCCGGAGCATAGCGGACCAATGACGTCGCGCGCGCGACTTCACCGCCGACGCGATCGAGCAGGCGGCGTTCGACGCCGGCCTGCGGCGATGGAATCCAGGGCAATTCGCCGGTGGCGATCACCACCCGCTGGGCGAAGTTGGCATTGACGAGTTGCTGGGACATTGGCGGGCTCCTCAAAAGCGCTCTGCGAAGGGTCGCAGATCCATCTCGTGGGTCCAGGCCGAGGGACGCTGCGATGCAAGTTCGAGATAGATAGTGGCAACGGCGTCAGGGTCAATTCGCATCGATCGGGCTGGTCCGAATCTCCGGTCGGTCTGTGGCTCGTCGATCAACCCGTCGAGAATGACATGGGCGACATGAATGCCCCTGGGGCCGAATTCGCGCGCCAGAGATTGTGCGAGGCCGCGCAGGGCGAATTTCGCCGAGGCGAAGGCCGAGAATTGCGCCGCCCCGCGCAGTCCGGCCGTTGCCCCCGTCAGAATGATGGTGCCTTTGCCGCGCGCGATCATGTGCGGCAGCACCATCTGAGCCGATGCCATGGCGCCGAGGCAGGCCACGCGCCACGCCTGCTCGAATTCGCCCGCCGGCGTCTGCTCGAACGGCTTTATCACCAGCAGGTGCGGATTATGCACCAACACATCGATGCAACCGGCATGCGGCTGAAGCACTGCCGCGACGTCGATCGGTTGACCGACGTCGCAGACGAGATGGGTGTACGCGCCGCCGCTTTGCTCGACGCGTTGGCTCAATTGCGCGGACGATCGTTCCGTCCGCGCAAGGCCCACCACATCGTAGCCACCAGCCGCAAAAGTCGTGGCGATGCTGGCGCCGAGACCTTCGGCCGCCCCGTTGAGAAGCAGCGTACGACGGACCGGATCGCCCATCGCGGTCAGATCCAGCGCAGGATGGAGGCGAGGATGATCAGCTGTGCGCCCCAGCCGACAGCGAAGGCAAGCGTACGGACCAGGGGAACGCCGGCCATATAGACGAAGAAATGCAAGAGCCGCGCGAAGAAGTAGACCACGACCGCCATTTTCGTCGCAGGCGTCGAGATGTTGAGCAGATGCGCGATCAGCACCGCGGGCACCAGAATCGCGAGGTTTTCCACGCCATTCTGGTGCGCCTTGATCGCGCGTTGGGCCCATAGCGAATGCGGTTCACCGGTTTCCGGCTTGCTGTCGGAGATGGCCGGCCAAAATCCGCGAACGGCGAGGCGATCGAGGAGGTACGGCACCCAGAACAGCGCCGTCATGAGAATAGTGAGCGTCAGCCAATAGAGTTCAGTGGTCACGATGGGCTCCTTCTGGAAGGCATGCCCAAAACTGACCTACTAGTAGGTAATTGTCAATGATGCGATTTGGCGCGGGTCAGTCAACCTGGCGATTGTCCGCGAAACGCCTGCAGCGATGAGACTTCTTGCGCCTAGCGGCCGGTCGAGCCGAAGCCGCCGGCGCCGCGATCGGTGGTGGAAAGTGCTGCGACCGGAACCAGCTCCGCCATCACCACAGCGGCAATCACCATCTGCGCGATGCGCTCGCCACGCCGGATCGGGAACGGTGCGTCGCCATGGTTGATCAGCAGCACGCCGATCTCGCCGCGATAATCCGCGTCGACGGTGCCAGGCGAATTCAGCACCGTGATGCCGTGCTTGGCGGCAAGCCCGGATCGCGGCCGGACCTGCGCCTCAAAGCCCGGCGGCAGCGCGATCGTCAGCGCAGTCGGGACCAGCGCGTATTTTCCGGGAGCGAGCACGATGGGCGCGCCTTCCGGCACCGCCGCCAGCAGGTCGAGCCCCGCGGCATGCGCGCTCTGATAGGCCGGCAGCGCCAGACCTTCGCCATGCGGCAATTGCCGGATCTCGACTCTTACGATTTCGCTCACGAGGTTTTCTCCCGGGTCTTGACTGTCAGGGTGTTGGCGATCCGCGCCACCAGTTCGGTGGCGACTTGTTCCTTGGTCATGACCGGCCAGGAATCGACGGCGATCTCGCCGCCGTCGCGGGTCAGCAGATGAACTGTATTGCGGTCGCCGCCCATCACGCCGGTGGCCGGCGAAACGTCATTGGCGACGATCCAGTCGCAGCCCTTGCGCGCGAATTTCGCCTTGGCGTTGTCGATCAGGTGCTCGGTCTCGGCGGCAAAACCGATCACCAGCGGCGGACGCTTGTCGCCTGGCTTCGAAATCGTAGCGAGGATGTCGGGGTTTTCCACCAGCTGCAGCGGCGGCATGCCGGCGGATGTCTTCTTCAGTTTCTGCTCGCCCGCATTGTCGACGCGCCAGTCGGCGACGGCGGCGGCGAAGATCGCGATGTCCACCGGTAGCGACGCCTCCACCTGGCCCAGCATGTCGCGCGCCGACTCCACATGCTTCACAGTGACCCCTGCGGGATCGTCGAGATCGACCGGGCCGGAGACCAGGATGACGTCGGCACCGGCAGCCTGCGCCGCCGCGGCAATGGCAAAACCCTGTTTGCCGGAGGAGCGGTTGGCGATGTAGCGCACCGGATCGATCGGCTCGTGGGTGGGCCCCGCGGTGATCAGCACGCGTTTGCCTGCCAGCGGGCGTGGCTGTGGCGGGCGCAGAAATTTTTCGGCGGCGGCCGCGATTTCCGTGGGCTCCGCCATCCGGCCGATTCCGGCCTCATTGGCTTCGGCCATTTCGCCGGCATTGGGCCCAATGAAGGCTACGCCGTCGCGTTCGAGCTGCGCGACATTGCGCCGGGTCGCGGCATTGTTCCACATCAGGGGATTCATCGCGGGCGCCAGCAGGATCGGCCGGTTGGCCGCCAGCAGGATGGCGCTGGCGAGATCGTCGGCATGGCCCTGCGCCATCTTGGCCAAGAGGTCAGCGGTCGCCGGCGCCACCACGATCAGGTCGCAGTCGCGGCCGAGCCGGATATGGCCGGCGTCGAACTCGCTCGCCGCATCGAACAGGTCGGTATAGGCGCGCTCGTTCGACAACGCGCTGGCGGAAAGCGGCGTGACGAATTGCTGCGCGGCGCGGGTCAGCACGCAGCGGACGTGAATCTGCCGCTCCTTCAGCCGCCGGATCAGGTCCAGCGCCTTGTAGGCGGCGATGCCGCCGCCGATGACCAGGGTGACGCGGGCCTGATCCAACGCGTGATGGGCACGCAGGGGTGCACGGGATGGGGCTTCAGGCGGCGAGGCGGCTTGCGGGCGCGGGGCGGGGGTTCCCTGGATGAGGTTGCCCAGGATCACCCTGACTTCCTCTTCTACCGAGCGGCTGTTTCCGGCCGAACGCAGCCGCAGATAGGCTTTGACGGTCTCATCGAGTTTTCGGATGGTCAGGCTGGCCATGGACGATATCCGGCTGATTTGATTGCAATGCTAGCACATTATGCTTGCATTGCAATCAAAGCTGACGGACGGCGAACAGGATCGCAATAAACGTCCCGGCGATGATCCACAGCGCCAGGGTGCGCCATCGGCTCTTGCGGCCCTCGGTCCGGCCTATCGCCGCAATCGTCTCCGGCGACAGCGTAATGCCCTCCCGGGTCATGGTTTCCAGCTGCTCCAGCACCGTGACCGATCGCGAGGCAATCGACGGCAAGGCGGCCAGCACCCGTCCCAGCTCGCCGGCGCCGGCTGCAGCGCCTTGAATGCGCCCTACGGGTCCGAGATTGCGCTCGATCCATTCGCGCACCACGGGGTCGGCGACCTTCCAGATATCGAGTTTCGGATCGAAGCCGCGCGCCACGCCCTCGACCACCACCATGGTCTTCTGCAGCAGGATCAGTTCGGGACGGGTCCGCATGTCGAACAGGCCGGTGACCTCGAGCAGCAGCGTCAGCAGCTTCGCCATCGAGATTTCCTCGGCGACGCGGTTATGGATCGGCTCGCCGATGGCGCGGATGGCTTGCGCGAAATTCTCGACCGAGTGGTGCGCCGGCACATAACCGGCCTCGAAATGCACTTCCGCGACGCGGCGATAGTTGCGGGTGATGAAGCCCAGCAGAATCTCGGCAAGGAAGCGGCGCTCCTTCATGCCGAGCCGGCCCATGATGCCGAAATCGACCGCGACTAGACGGCCTGAAGCGTCGAGGAACAGATTGCCGGGGTGCATGTCGGCATGAAAGAAGCCGTCGCGCAGCGCATGGCGCAGGAAACTCTGGATCACCTTGCGCCCGAGCTCGGGCAGGTCGACCTGCGACTGCTCCAGCCGCGCATGGTCGCTCAGCGCGATGCCGTCGATCCATTCCATCGTCAGCACATTGTGCGTGGTGCGGTCCCAGTCGACCGTGGGGACGCGAAAATCCGGATCGTCGCGGGTGTTTTCCGCCATCTCGGAGAGTGCGGCCGCCTCCAGCCGCAGATCCATCTCCATCGCGACCGAGCGCGACATCGTATTGATGACCTCGATCAGGCGCAGTCGCCGGGCTTCGGCCGAATGCGCCTCCGCCTTGTGCGCGACAAAGAAAAAGTCGGCGAGGTCGCGGCGGAAACGCGCGGCGACGTCGGGCCGCAGCACCTTGACCGCAACCGAGGTGCGGACGCCGTCGCGCTCGGTTTCGGCGCGATGCACCTGCGCGATCGAGGCCGCGGCGACCGCGGGCCCAAAACTTGCAAACGCCCGCGCCACAGGGCGATCCAGCGATGCCGCGATGACGGCTTCGGCCTCGTCTTGCGCAAACGGCGGCAGTCGGTCCTGCAGACTTTCCAGATCGCGCGCCATGCCGGCGCCGACCACGTCGGGCCGGGTGGCGAGAAACTGTCCGAGCTTGAGATAGGCCGGACCGAGCCGGGTCAGTGCGCGCGACAGCCGCTGACCGGATTTGACGCCGGGGCGTTCGATGATGCGGGCAAGACGCAGCGCTAGTTGCCCGGGCGGCGGCACCAGCGAGGGATCGACCACGCCGAACACGCCCTCGCGCGCGAACACGAAACCGGCGCGGGCCAGCCGCGCAATGTGGGTAATGGCTGAAATCACAAACGCCAGCCCGAATGCAACGCCACGATGCCGCCCGAAAAACTCTGCCAGCCGGCGCGGGAAAAACCGGCCGTGCGCATCATCTCGGCGAACGCGTTCGGCTTGGGGAATTTCCGGATCGATTCGACGAGGTATTGATAGGATTCGGCGTCGCCGGTCACGGCGCGGCCGAGCCGTGGAATCACCTTGAACGAAAACAGATCGTAGATGCGGTCGAGTCCGGGCATGTCGACGGTGGAGAACTCCAGGCACAGAAATCGTCCACCCGGCTTCAGCACCCGATAGGCTTCTGCGAGCGCGAGATCGATCCGAGGCACATTGCGGATGCCGAACGCGATGGTGTAGGCGTCGAAGCTGTTGTTCGGAAAGGCCAGCGCCTCGGCATTGCCTTCGACGAACGACACCCGGTCGTCGAGCTGCCGTGACGCGGCGCGGGTGCGGCCGACTTCCAGCATGTCGGAATTGATGTCGCAGACAGTGGCCCGAAACCCTGCGCCTGCCGCCTTGGCGGCGCGAAAGGCGATATCGCCGGTGCCGCCGGCGACATCGAGCAGCGCAAACGGCGTATCCGCGCGCGGCGGATTGAGCGCGTTGATCATCAGGTCTTTCCAGACCCGGTGCAGCCCCACCGACATCAGATCGTTCATCAGGTCGTAGCGCTGCGCCACGCTGTGGAACACATCGTTCACCAGCGTCTGCTTGTCCCCCAGGGGGACGTCCCTGAAGCCAAAATGCGTGGTCTGGTCGGGTCGATCCATCAACTTTTCTCCGTCGCCGGACCATAGCGCGCCCGCCGCAATGGCGCTATCACGTCACGTCCCCAAGGTGAACGCCCCCTATGCCCGAATTACCCGAAGTCGAGACCGTCCGCCGCGGCCTGCAACCCGTGATGGAGGGATTTTTGATCACCAAAGCGGAGGCCCGGCGCAAGGACCTGCGGTTTCCGTTCCAGAAGGATTTTATCGCAAGGCTGGACGGCCAGACCGTGACCGGGCTCGGCCGCCGCGCCAAATACCTGATGGCCGATCTCGGCTCGGGTGACGTGCTGTTGATGCATCTGGGGATGTCGGGCTCGTTCCGGGTGGTCGCCAATGATGAAGCGAAAACGCCGGGCCAATTCCACCATCCGCGAGGCGACGACCGCGTGCACGATCATGTGGTGTTTCACATGTCGTCCGGCGCCTCCGTTGTTTTCAACGATCCGCGCCGTTTTGGTTACATGAAGATCATCGCGCGCCACGCGCTGGAGCAAGAGCCATTGCTGAAAGGGCTTGGCCCCGAACCGCTCGGCAATGAATTCGACGCCACCATGCTGGCGCGCGCCTGCGCTGATAAGAAAACCAGCCTGAAGGCCGCCCTGCTCGACCAGCGCGTGGTAGCTGGCCTCGGCAACATCTATGTTTGCGAGGCGCTGTATCGCTCGCAACTGTCTCCGCGAAGGTCGGCCGCGACGCTGGCGAAAAAAAACGAGCCGACCGATCGTGCCCAACGTCTGGTGACCGCCATTCACGGCGTGCTCAACCAGGCCATCAAGGCCGGCGGCTCGTCGCTGCGCGATCATCGCCAGACCTCGGGTGAACTCGGCTATTTCCAGCATTCGTTCCAGGTCTACGATCGCGAAGGCGAGACATGCCAGACCGCCAAATGTGGCGGCATCGTCAAGCGCTTCACCCAGAACGGGCGCTCGACCTTCTGGTGCCCGAAATGCCAGAAATAATTCACGTTACGCCGGTCATTCAGACCCGGCGGCTCGTCCTGAGGCCGCTGACGTTTTCCGACGCACCTGCCATCCAGCGCCACTTCAATAATTGGAACATCATCAGGAGATTGGCGTCCGTTGTGCCCTGGCCATACCCCGATGACGGTGCGGAGACCTTCATCAGGCAACAGGCGGAAAAAATCGCCGCGGGTGAAGAAATCTATCAATGGGTTCTGGTGTTAAGGGACGGTGATGGCGAGGCTATCGGGAATATCAGTTTTCGTCAGGGGACGGATAATCCAAAAGGCAATCGCGGCTTTTGGCTCGCGGAGCCCTGCTGGAACCGGGGGCTGATGACCGAAGCCATTTCAGCTGTGAACGATTTCGTATTCGTTACGCTCGGTATCGAGAGCTTCTATGTCTGCAACGCGGCTTCCAACACCGCGTCGCGCCGGGTCAAGCAAAAGACCGGCGCTGAATTTGTCTGTAACATCGAGCTTTCGCATCACGACGGCCAAACGAAAGCCGAAAAATGGAAGGTGACCCGCGAAAGCTGGCTGACGCGAGGCCGGACCAGATCAGTTTGACGAAGCGAAGCAATCCGGCGGGGCTGGTAGCCGGATTGCTTCGTCGCCTGCTACGCGCAATGCCCTGCGCGGAGCCGAGTGTTGGTGGCGGTCCCGAGCGATTAGGTTCAGGAGGTCAGCGCGGCGGTCTCTTCCGGCGCCGGCACGAACATCGCAGGAACGATATCGGGCGAGGACGGGAGCAGGCTGATCATCAGCGGCTCGTCAGCGGTCACTCCGCCATTCAATCTGGTCTCGACCCACTGCCAGAGGCCGCGGATTTCGTCGGCCGATTTGCCTGACGGCGCGTATTCGATAACCGCCAGGCCCAGACCCAGCGCATCCTGATGATCGTTGCGCATGACGATGTAGGGTTGCGCGACCACGCTGGCGAGGTCGTCCGACAACTCATCGCCGAGCACAATCGCGGCATTGCTGACGCGCTGGCCGCGGATCGGGGTCTGGTTGAGGACGAAGGCGAATGGCGTGTTCCAGGCGCGGGCGAGGTTCAGCGTCGATGCGGTGGCTTCGACATCGGCAACGCTCGGGCGCGACGGGATCAGGCACAAATCGGCGTAGCGAATGGCCGCCGTGGTCGCGGCGCTGACGCCGCCGGCAGTGTCGATGATGGTCAGGGTCACGCCGCTGCCGTCCAGCGACAGTAGCTTGCCTTCGATCTCGCCGGCGCGGTAGATCAGCTCTACCAGCGGTTCGGCATAGGGGCGGCGCCCCTGCCAGTTCGAAAGCGTGCCTTGTGAATCGGTTTCGATCAGGCGAACGGTGTGTCCGGCCTGGATGGCTGCCAGCGCGAGGCCGATGGCGAGCGTACTCTTGCCGCTGCCACCCTTTTGGGTGGCTAGAACGATCGTATGCATTGTAGTTCCTTTGAAGAATTTTTGAGGGATTTGCGGTACGCTCTACTGGTGCATCACATTCTGCGATGCCGAGCATTCTCGCTCAGGACCTGCCGGTCCGATCCAGAAAGGGTCTGGGATCGCGGCTGTCCGAATCACCTAACTCTTCGACGGTACCTTTTTTGAGGTATCTGGCTATTCCGGAACAATACGGGACCGGGAGGCATGGCTCGGTTGACCGTCAGGGTTGTCCATCCAATGCAAAGACGACCGGCACGATGCGGAAGGTCTCGATCGGGGCGGCTCTGAACGGCGCATGGAACCGCGCGTCGCAGTTTGAGATTCCCGACACGATCAAGACGATTGATACATAGTGTCTCCCACTGACAAAGGAGGATAGCAGGGCATGACCGGAAACTGGCGCGATCGCACCGACACCGTTTTCGACTGCCAAAAGCAGCCAGCGTCGGGCAGCCGCGGCATGGTGGTCAGCAACCATCCGCTGGCCTCGGCGGCGGGCGCGGAGATGCTGGCCGCCGGCGGCAACGCCATCGATGCCGCGATCGCTACGCTGTTCACGCTAACCGTGGTCGAGCCGATGATGGTCGGCATCATCGGCGGCGGCATGGCGCATATCAGACTCAGCGACGGCAGCCACCGTTTTATCGATGGCCAGAGCACCGTTCCGCTGGCGGTTCGGCCGGATACCTATCGCTCGAAGCCGGGCTCGGCGCATGATGTGTTCGATACCGTCGGTGACGAGAACCTGAACGGCGCGAAGGCGGTCGCCGTGCCGGGCGCGCTCAAGGCCTGGTGCGAAACGTTGCGTCGGTTCGGCACCATGCCGCTCGCCGATGTCATGCAGCCCGCGATCAAGCACGCCTCGCGCGGCTATGCGGCGACGCCTTATCTGCATGAATGCATCACCGACGGCGCGGCCGAGATGCTGAAGGACAAGGCGATATCGGCGATCTATCTGCCTGATGGCTCGCCGCTGAAGCCCGGCGAGCGCGTCGTGCAATCCGAGTATGCCGAGACGCTGGGCTATATTGCGCAGCATGGCGACGCCGCGCTCTATACGGGGCCGCTCGGCGACATCCTCGTCGATTACATGAAGGCGCATGGCGGCTTCATCGCGCGCGAGGATCTGACATCCTACAAGACCGTCGAGCGCGCGCCGATCCGGACCGATTATCGCGGCTGGCAGATTCTCGGGCCGCCGCCGCCCGCCGCCTCCGGCGTGCACATCGCGCAGATGCTGAATATTCTGGAGGGTTACGACATCGCGGCGCTCGGCTTCGGCACCGCCCAAACCATCCATTATCTCGCCGAAGTCCTGAAGATCGCCTTCGCCGATCGCGCCGCCGCCAGCGGCGATCCCGATTTCATCGGTGTGCCGGTGGAGCGGCTGACCTCGAAGGATTATGCGAGGGAGCGCCGCGGCGCGATCGAGCCAGGGCGCGCGCAGCAATGGAGCGCCGGGGTGGCGCAGCTCGAGGGCGCGCACACCACGCACATGACCGCGGCGGATGCATTCGGCAACGTGGTCGCGACCACGCAGACCATCAACAATCTGTTCGGCGCCAAAATCCTGATCCCCGGCCTCGGCACGGTGCCGAACAATTACATGAACCTGTACGATCCCCGGCCGGGCCACGCGCTGTCGCTGGCGCCGGGCAAGCGCGTCACCACCTCGATGTCGCCTGTCATGGCGCTGCGCGACGGCAAGCTGGTTTACGCGCTGGGCCTGCCCGGCGGAAAGCGGATCTTCCCGAGCGCGATGCAGGCGCTGGTCAACCTGATCGATCACGGCATGAGCCTGCAGGAAGCGGTCGAGGCGCCGCGGGTCTGGACCGAAGGCAATGCACTCGAAGTGGAATTGGCGGTGCCGGAAAGCGTTCGTGCCAAACTCACGGC
>JBBQUA010000155.1:0-12929 GCA_038212905.1 Hyphomicrobiales bacterium | reverse complement strand
GCCGGATGCCGGTTCCGATCCCGGCGGCATGAAGACCCGCGCCGAGAAGACCTCGGACGGCTACCGGCTCACCGGTACCAAGATGTGGATTTCCAACGCACCGATCGCCGACGTGTTCGTGGTGTGGGCCAAATCGGCCGAACACAACAACCAGATCCGCGGCTTTATTCTGGAAAAGGGCATGAAGGGGCTGTCGGCGCCGAAGATCGGCGGCAAGCTCTCCTTGCGCGCCTCGGTGACCGGCGAGATCGTGATGGAAGGCGTCGAAGTTCCGGAGAGCGCGCTGCTGCCCAACGTCTCCGGCCTGAAGGGCCCGTTCGGCTGCCTCAACCGCGCCCGCTACGGCATTTCCTGGGGCGTGATGGGGGCCGCGGAAGACTGCATGGCGCGCGCGCGGCAATACACGCTCGACCGCAAGCAGTTCAACCGCCCTCTGGCGGCAACCCAGCTGGTGCAGAAGAAGCTCGCGGACATGCAGACCGACATCGCGCTCGGCCTGCAGGCCTCCTTGCGGGTGGGCCGCCTGATGGACGACGGCAAAATGGCGCCGGAGATGATCTCCATCGTCAAGCGCAACAATTGCGGCAAGGCGCTCGACATCGCGCGGATGGCGCGCGACATGCACGGCGGCAACGGCATCCAGATCGAGTATCACGTGATGCGGCACGCCGCGAATTTGGAAACCGTCAACACCTATGAAGGCACCCACGACGTCCACGCTTTGATCTTGGGCCGCGCGATCACCGGCATTCAGGCGTTTTCGTAAGTTCGTCGAACCGGGCCGGTCCATGCCCACCCACAACCGTCATCGCCCGCGAAGGCGGGCGATCCAGTATTCCAGAGACGGCAGCGATAAAATCGAGAGGCTGCGGCGTACTGGATACCCCGCTTTCGCGGGGTATGACGATGGTGAGTGTTTCGCACCGCGCGCGCCCGACTCTGAGTAGGAATCCCCATGGCCGACAACGACGACATCCCGTTCAACCGCGACTTCCCCTTAAAACCCGGCGTGGTCGAAGAAGTCCGCCCCGGCGTGCGGCGCGTGCTCTGCAATAATCCGAGCCCATTCACCTTCACCGGCACCGTCAGCTACATCGTGGGCACCGGCAAGGTCGCGATTGTCGATCCCGGCCCGGACGATGAGGCCCATGCCGCGGCGCTGCTCGACGCTGTGCGCGGCGAGACCGTGACGCATGTCCTGGTCACCCACACCCACCGCGACCACTCGCCGAACACAGCACGGATCAAGAGCGCCACTGGCGCGACCGTCTATGCCGAGGGTCCGCATCGCGCCTCGCGGCCGCGCTACGAGAGCGAGAAGCACAATCCGGAATCCGGCGCCGACCGCGACTTCAAGCCGGATATCGAAGTGAAGCATGGCGACACCGTCGAGGGCGCCGGCTGGGCGCTGGAAGCGGTGGCGACGCCGGGCCACACCGCCAATCATCTGGCGTTCGCCTGGGCCGCGCGAAAGATCAGTTTCGTCGGCGATCACGTGATGGGCTGGTCGACCTCGATCGTGGCGCCGCCGGACGGATCGATGGTCGACTACATGGCCTCGCTGGATACGCTGGCGGCGCGTGACGAGGATTTGTATTTTTCCGGTCACGGTCCGGAGATTCCGGATGCCCAGCGCTATGTGCGTTTCCTGACCAGGCATCGCCACGCGCGCGAAGCTTCGATCCTGCATCGCCTCGCCAAGGGCGAGGCGGATATTCCGACCATCGTGCGCGCGGTCTATATCGGTATCGATCCGCGACTGACGAATGCCGCCGGCTATTCCGTGCTGGCGCATCTGGAGGATCTGGCCGGGCGCGGCGTGGTCGCGACCGACGGCGATCCGGTGATCGGCGGGAATTATCGGCTGGTGGGGTAGGGGGCGAGTGGCGAATAGCGAGTAGCGAATGGCGTATAGGGAAGAACGCGGCATGCCGCTCTGTTTTCCACTCGCTATTCGCTACTCGCCATTCGCCCTCTTCACTTCTTCACATTCTTCGCCTGCGCCTTGGCCGGCGCCTGCGGCTTCTTCGCCGCCGGCTTGGCCTGGTCGGCGGCCGAGTTGATGTCGTCGATCAGTTTTGTCACCCGCGCGGCGTTGCTGCCGAGATCGCTTTCGAAATAGCGCGATGAGGAGCGGATATCGACGCGCGCGCCTTCGCCGTCCTGCTTGATCCGGATCGAGACGTCCTCGCGAAATCCCATGATCGGCGTTTGTGCGATCGCCTCGATGCGGCCGTCCCGGCGCGGCTGCGGCGGGCGTTCGTCGACCACGCGCCATTTGCGCTTGTTGACCAGTGCGAGCGTGACTTCATAGGCCCTGAGCGCCGGGACCTCGAGTTCGACGGTCTCGATATCGGGCCAGGCCAGCCGCTGCTGCTCGGCGGAATAGAGCCCGGCATACACCGCGGGGTTGGCGGCGTCGCTGCTGCGCAAGCGCGCCAGCGCCTCGAAGCGCGGCGGATCGATCGGGTCGGTGGTGATGTCGTGAATCTTCGGCAGTTTGCGATATTGCAGGCCGAGATAGGCCGGATAGGCCAGCACCACCGCGCTGATCGTGAACGCCAGCAGGATGCGGCCCATGCCGCGCGATCCGTTCTGCCAGATCGCGACGAAGGCGGCGAACCCCGCCAGGATGGCAAGCCCGGCGCAGGCCAGCGCGCCGAAAAATGTCGCCAGCGCCGGTTTGACTTCGAGGAACCCGAAGCGGACGATGAGAATCGAAACCACCACCGCGACGACCGAAAACACCGCGAGATTGCGCGCCCATGTGGCGAGGCTGGACACGGGCTCCGACTGATAGGGAGCGGAAAACCTGCGGGCCATAGCTCAGAAATCTGCCGGTTGAAGCCTTGCCGGGCAAATGGCGCCGGGCTGCACACTGGCCCGCTTGAGACCACGGACTAAGGGCAAATTCAAGGGTGGATTGGGGGCGGGGTGGGCCTTCCCGTCATGGCACATGGTCGAACTGCTCGGCCACGAAGTCGACAAAGGCCTTGACGCGCGGCGCGCGGTGACGGCCCGGAACCGTCAACGCGTGGATCGGAAACGACTCCGGCATCTGACTGTCCTGTAGCAGCGGAACGAGCGTGCCCTGCCGTACCGCGCGCGCGACCATGAAGTCCGCCAGGCGCGCGATGCCAAGCCCCGCCACCGCCATGTCGAGCAGCAGGTCGGCATTGTCGGTCGTGAACGTGCCTGATACGGCGAGCCGGTTGATGCCCTCATGGGTGTGAAAGGGCCATTGCGACCATGCCAGTCCCGGCAGCGTCAGGCAATTATGCTGCAGCAGATCGGCGGGCACGCGCGGCGTTCCGTGTTGCTTCAGGTAGAGCGGGCTGGCGCAGATAATGCGTTTCGCTTCGGCGATCTTGCGCGCCACCAGGGTTGAGTCCCCGAGCGCGCCGGAGCGGATCGCCACGTCCACCTGCTCGGCAACCAGATCGATCTGCCGGTCCGAAACGTGAAGCTCGACGGTAATATCGGGATAACGGCTCAGAAAAACCGGTAGTGCCGGACCGAGTATTTGTTTGGCGATCGCTGTCCCGACGCTGATCCGGAGGTGACCGCGAGGCAGCCGGCTTGCCGCCGTGACTTCGGCTTCCGCGGCCTCGATGGCGGCGAGGATGTCCCGGCTGCGGGCG
Source organism: Hyphomicrobiales bacterium (assembly GCA_038212905.1). Classification (GTDB taxonomy): domain Bacteria; phylum Pseudomonadota; class Alphaproteobacteria; order Rhizobiales; family Xanthobacteraceae; genus Bradyrhizobium. The sequence goes on along the minus strand of JBBQUA010000155.1, from coordinate 9,288 downwards.
ACAAAAACTTCGCCTTCCGCGGTCAGCGCCAGCCGGCGCGTCGTCCGCGTCAGCAAGCTGACGCCCAGCCGGTCCTCGATGCGGGTCACCAGCTTGGACAGCGCGGAAGGCGTGATCCCGAGATCGTCAGCCGCGGCGGCAAAGCTGCCGCGCTCGATTACGCGCACAAACGCATTCATCTCGGCGGAGGCGGCGTAGATACTCATGAATTAAATTCACGTATAAATGTATATTACAGATCATTATAACGTTCATAATACATAATAAGATCCTCCGCAACGAAGGAGGATCGATATGTCCATGGAAGTGAATCTGAACGACCACGCGCCGCGGGCGCAGGACATTGAAGGCGTCTTGCGCCATCCGGACGGGAGCTTCGATTGTGCAGCCTACGCGAAGCTGGCGCACCGTGAACGCGCGGCGGCGATGGCTGCCTCGGCCGGAAAAGCCATTCGCATGGTGCGCGAGATGATGTCAGGTGTTCGCGCAAGCCTCGCGCCGATCGCAAAGTCCGGGCGAGCTTCCGGAAAGCATCAGGCCGCTGTCCGGCGATAAGCCGCCTGCGGCAGATCCAGGCGTGGATCAGAATGCGGTCTCTTTCTTTCCTTCTCCCACAAGGGGGGAGAAGGAAAGAAGCACGAGATCCTTACGCCGCGGCGTTTGGAAACCTGTAGCTCTTGAACTGGTCGCGCAACGCGGTTTTCAGGATCTTGCCCGTCGCGGTGTGCGGAATGCCGTCGACGAAGGCGACATCATCCGGCATCCACCACTTGGCAATTTTGCCGTCCATGAACGTCAGGATGTCCTCGCGCGTAGCACTCTGGCCCGGCTTGAGCTGGATGATCAGCAGCGGACGCTCGTCCCACTTCGGATGATAGACGCCGATCACCGCGGCCTCGGCCACCGCGGGATGTCCGACCGCGAGGTTTTCCAGATCGATCGACGAAATCCACTCGCCGCCGGACTTGATCACGTCCTTGGAGCGGTCGGTGATCCGCATGTAGCCGTGCTCGTCGATGGTGGCGACGTCGCCGGTGTCGAAGTAACCGTCTTTGTCGAGGATGTCGGCATCGACCCGGAAATACGCCTTCGACACTGCGGGCCCGCTTACCTTGAGCCGCCCGAAGGTCTTGCCATCCCACGGCAGATCCTTGTCGGCGTCGTCGGTGATCTTCATCTGCACCCCGAACGGCGGATAGCCCTGGGTCTGCAGGATATCGAGCCGGGCCTCGCCCTTGAGTTCGGCGAACGGTGGCTTCAGCGCGGCCAGCGTGCCGATCGGGCTCATTTCGGTCATGCCCCAGGCGTGGCGAACCGCGACGCCGAGATCGAGGAACGACTGGATCATCGAACGCGGCATCGCCGAGCCGCCGCAGACAACCATGCGCAAATGAGGCAGTTTCAGGCTGCTGGCCGCCATGTGGTTGAGCAGCATCAGCCACACCGTCGGCACACCGGCGGTATGTGTCACCTTCTCGGTGTCGAGCAGCTCATAGACCGAGGCGCCGTCGAGCTTGGCGCCGGGAAATACCAGTTTGGTGCCCATCGAGGGCGCCGAAAACGCGATGCCCCAGCTGTTGGCGTGGAACAATGGAACCACGGGAAGCATTGTATCCGCAGCGTTGGCGCCGAGGGAATCTCCGGAATTGGCCATCAGCGCGTGCAGCACGTTGGAGCGATGCGAATACAACACGCCTTTGGGATCGCCCGTGGTGCCGGAGGTGTAGCACATCGCGGCGGCGGTGTTTTCGTCGAAGGTCTTCCATTTAAAATCGCCGTCGGCTTCCGCGATCCAGTCTTCGTAGGCGACCACGTTCTTCAGCGTGGTCTGCGGCATGTGCGCCTTGTCAGTGAAGACGATGTAGCGTTCCACGGTGGGAAGCTTGTCGGCGATCTTCTCCAGAATCGGAATAAAGGTGAGATCGGTCATCACCACGCGGTCTTCGGCATGGTTGATGATCCAGGCGATCTGGTCGGGGAACAGCCGGGGATTGACGGTATGGCAGATCGCGCCAATGCCCATGATGCCGTACCAGGCTTCGAGATGGCGCCAGGTGTTCCAGGCGATGGTGGCGACGCGGTCGCCGAGCTTGATGCCGTCGCGGTCGAGCCGCTGCGAGACTTTCAGTGCGCGGTCGCGGATTTGCCGGTAATTGGTGCGGTGGATGGGGCCTTCGACCGATCGGGTGACGACCTCCTGGGTGCCATGGACTTCGGCGGCGTGCTCGATAATCCGGTGACAAAGCAAAGGCCAGTCTTGCATCAATCCAAGCATACGGACGTCCCTCCAGATCGTTATTCCTTCGCGCATGACCTACCCGGATACGAGCGGTTTGGCGAAAGGTTGCTGCGCATCTTATATTTTGGCGCGCGATCGGGCGCAAAACCGGTCACCGCTTGTGCTGATCGCACCCGGAATGGTCATGAACTGTAGCGCGGAGAAATCAAGCCGCAAATGGCCTTATGACGCCTTTGGCCACACCCGGGCGGCAATGGTTACCGTCGCGGCGATGTTGCTGACGCTTGGCGCGCTGGCCGAACCAGCCGCCGCCGCGAAAGCGGGGATATGGCCCCAGGGGCCCTGGAGCGGCTTGTTCGGGGAGAGCCGGCCGAACAAGCCGCGCCGGGCGGTGCTGGCGGTGCCGCTGCCGAAGCCGCGCCCGGCCGAGGCGCCCAACGCGGAGTCCGAGCCTCTGTCCAGGTCTGAACCCAACAGGGTAGAATCCGACAAGCCCGAACCGGAAAAGCCGGCCGCCGCCGGCGCCGAGAAGGCGGCCGAGCAGGCGCCTTCCGCAGCTCCGCCGCCCTCGGCCTGCCGGCTGGCGCTGACCGAAGCGGTCGCGATCGCCCCCAGCATTCCCGACATCAAGGGCGCCGGCGGCTGCGGCGGCGAGGACCTGGTGCGGCTGGAGGCCGTGGTGCTGCCGGACAAGCGGCGGGTTTCTGTGAAGCCCGCGGCCATCCTGCGCTGCGCCATGGCCACCGCGATCGCCGACTGGATCCGCACCGACATGGCGCCGCTGGCCGCAAGCCTCGGCAGCCCGATCAGCGACCTCGACAATTTCGATTCCTTCGAATGCCGCGGCCGCAACCGCGTGGTCGGCGCCAGACTGTCCGAACACGGCCGCGCCAACGCGCTCGATATTCGCGCGATCAAACTCGCCAACGGCCGCTCGATCTCGCTCACCGACCGTAACGTGCCGCGCGAGACCCGCGAAAGCGTGCTGCATTCGATGTGCGCGCGGTTTCCGACGGTGCTGGGGCCGGGCTCGGACTGGTATCACGAGGACCACATCCATCTCGATCTGATGGAGCGGAGAAACAACTACAAGATTTGCCAATGGAACGTGTGGGACCAGCTGCCGCAAACCGCCCCGCTGCTGCCGGCCGAGCGGCCGGAGGAGGCCCCGCCGCGCGAAGTCGTCGCCGAAGTCGAGCAAACCAGGTCCGAGCAGATCAAGTCCGATGCGGCCAAACCGGCGGCGCCTGAAACGGAAGCCGCCGCGACCACGTCGCCAACGAAAAAGCGCCGGCAAGACCGGCGCTTTTAATCGGATTGTCGAGGATGCGAAGCCGGTCCGGCCGGTTATTGCATCATCGGGCCGTTGCCGCCGCCCTGCAGCGCCATCTTGGAATTGTACGGCGAGTCGCCCTGCTTGGGGTCGAGCACGACCACGACAGTGCCCTGCTTGACGCGGGTATAGAGATCGATGACGTCCTCGTTGGTCATGCGGATGCAACCCGATGAAATCGAGGCGCCGATATATTCCGGCTGATTGGTGCCGTGGATCCGGAACAGGGTGTCGCGGTTGCCCTGGTAAAGATACAGCGCGCGGGCACCGAGCGGATTGTCGACGCCGCCGGGTACCGAGGCGGGCAAACCCTCGATGCGCTTGTGGATGTCAGCGGTCGGCGTCCATTTCGGCCATTCCGCCATGTTGCCGATGCGGGCGATACCGGAAAACGCAAGCGCTTCCTCGCCGACGGTGACGCCGTAGCGGATCGCCTTGCCGGCATCCTGCACCAGGTAAAGATAATGATTGTCGGAATCGACCACGATGGTGCCGGGCATTTCCTTGCGGTGATAGTCGACGATGGCGCGGCGGAACGGCTCGGCCACGGCGACCTTGGCGTAACGCGCCTTGGCGAGCTGGGCCTTGTCAGCCGGCTTCAGCGTCGCCTCGGGGGCGGACTGGTAGGTCGTGGCCTGCATGCAGCCCGACAACATCAGCCCGGCGGCCAGGATTCCCAACATTGTCTTCAGCGACGACATGGTTCAGTTCCAATCGAAGTCTTCGAGGTCGCGCGCCAACCCTGCGCTTGAAACGCCACGATTCCATTAATTGCATTATCGTCGAAATCGCCAATAATTCCAGAGCTTAGATGCCTGTCCCGCGCCGCAACACGCTGGCTGTGACTTTTTTGCCGCAAGTATTGCGATTTCCGGCTGATTTTTGAGCAGAAGCGCCGGTGCCGCCAAATCGCCGCCACGGTGTCGCCACCCGGTCGCCGCAAATATCGATGGAGCTTGATCTGCCGGTCATCAAGCGCTTGCCAGAATCGAGCTAAGTCCTGTTGGGTAGCCCCGCGTGCCTGGTCCCGGAGTCTCCCATGCTCTCAGTATTCGTCCCTGCCGAAATCTCCCTGAAGAAAATCGACGCCACCGATCTTGCCGAATTGCCGGAGAGCGCGGTCTGGCTCGACCTCGTCAAGCCGAGCGGGGGCGAGGACAAGGCGGTGGAGCGGCTGGCCGGGGTCGCGATTCCGACCCGGGAGGACATGCAGGAAATCGAGATTTCCAGCCGGCTCTATATCGAAAACGGCGCGCGCTTCATGACGGCGACGCTGATGTGCGCGTCCGACACCGAGAACCCGCGCACCACGGCGGTAACCTTCATCCTCGCCGGCCACCGGCTGGTGACCGTGCGTTACGACGACCCCAAGCCGTTCATGCTGGTGGAGAACAAGCTGGCGCGCGGCTGTGCGCCGGGGATCACCGGCGAAATGGTGCTGATGGAATTGCTGGATGCGGTGATCGACCGCAATGCCGACATTCTGGAGCGCGCCGGCGGCGATATGGACACCATCAGCCACGATATTTTCGAACCCGCAGGGTCCGCGCGCAGCGGCCACGCCAAACGCTATTCCGACATCCTGATCGCGATCGGCCGCAAGGGTGATCTGACCTCCAAGGTGCGGGAAAGCCTGGTCTCGATCGGGCGGGTGGTGACCTTCGTTGCCGCCGGCACCGAAGGCGTCAAATGGTCCAAGGACATGCGCGAGCAGTTGAAGACCATGCAGCGCGACGTCACCTCGCTGACCGACCACGCCAGCTACCTCTCCAACAAGATCACCTTCGTGCTCGACGCCATGCTCGGGGTCGTCAATCTCGAGCAGAATAACATCATCAAGCTGTTTTCGGTGATGGCGGTGGTCTTGATGCCGCCGACCCTGATCGCCTCGGTCTACGGCATGAATTTCAGGTTGATGCCGGAGCTTTCATGGGAGCACGGCTATCCGATGGCGCTGCTCATGATGCTGTTCGCGGCGGCCGGGCCGTACTTCTTTTTCCGATGGAAGAAGTGGCTGTAGCTATAGTGACGATCGCGGGCAAGCCCATCGGTGATCTTGCGCCGGGCACCCTGAATAGTATCTTGAAGCAGTTTGGGCTGAAGGACCAACTTTGATGCGCTACGCCATCGTGATCGAGAAAGCCAACGGTAATTATTCGGCCTATGTGCCGGATCTGCCGGGCTGCGTTACCACCGCCGACACGGTGGCGGCGGTCGAGAACGAAATTCGCGAAGCGATCCGTTTCCATATCGACGGCCTGCAGGCCGATGGCATCGTGGTTCCGCCACCGACCAGCATTGCCGAATACGTCGAGACATAGGCGATGGCGCTGCTCATGATGCTGTTCGCAGCGGCGGGGTCGTACTTCTTTTTCAGATGGAAGAAGTGGCTGTAGTCACCGAGGTGTTAAAAGGTACACCCGTCCTCCCCGGCTTTCATACACCTGCGGAAAACCAGCCTGTCCGCCACATTTCTACGGATAAAATTTGAGCGTTGCGCACAACGTTTGCGCGACGGCTTTCTGCGATAACGCTGTCACAAGCCGCGAGGACAGCCATGGTTGAGAAATTCATAACGTCACCCCGCAACGTGATCGATTTCGCACGCTACCAGGCGGACCGCAACGCCGCGGGCCGGGCGCAGGCGATGTCGGCGCGGATCTGCCGGCATTGCGGCGCGGCACTGCAGGAAGGCGAGCGCGAAGACGAATGCTCCAGCACCTTCAACGCCGAGGCCGACAGCCTGCGCTGGCAGGCCGCGCAGATTCTGCGCGGATTGGTTTGAGCGGGGCCGCCGCGGTGCCTACACGGGGCGCGAGTGACCGCGGCGCACGAGTCAATAGTGATAGCGGCATTGAACGATGTCGAGTTGCCGTTCATGGCCCTTGCCGGACACTCGATAGACCAAACGGTGCTCGCCTGTGATGCGGCGCGACCACCACCCCTGTAGCGCATGTTTAAGGGGCTCCGGTTTGCCGAGCCCCTTGAAAGGATCGCGCTTGATATCCTTGATCAGGTCATTGATGGAGATGAGGATCTTCCCGTCTTCCTGCTGCCAGTGCAGATAATCCTGCCAGGCATCCTCGCTCCAGGCCGTCTTCATTTCGTTCTTGAACCGGCTTCCGCTGGTTCGGCAACGTCACGCTCAGTCAACTTGCCCTGATCGGCTTGCGTGATGGATCGCAGCAAACGCGCTGCGTTGGCAGGGCTCTTGAGGAGGTGGACAGTCTCCATCAGGCCTTCGTAGTCCTCTTCCGACATGAGGACGACGCTGCGTGCATTCTGACGGGTGACCAAAAGCGGCGCGCGGTCGTCACACACTTGATCCATGTAGGACGCCAGATTGGTACGAAGCTCACTGTAGGAAACGTGCGCCATGGACCTTCCTCCGAGTTGTACAAATATTTGTACATGGGAGGGCTGTTTGTCAAGGCGTCGATCCCGCTGATCTACACGTGCTGCCCACCATTGATATGAATCTCCGCCCCGTTCACGTAAGAACTCGTCTCCGTGCACAGCACATAGATGATCTTCGCCACTTCATCCGGCGTGCCTAGCCGGTGCAGCGGGATCTGCTGCTCGACGATCTTCTCGGTGCCCGGCGACAGGATCGAGGTATCGATTTCGCCGGGCGCGATCGAGTTGACGCGGACGCCGATGCGGCCGAAATCCGACGCCATCTCGCGGGTCAGCGAGGCCAGCGCCGCCTTCGAGGTGGCGTAGGCGGCGCCTGCGAACGGATGCACGCGCGAGCCCGCGATCGAGGTGACGTTCACCACCGAGCCCTTGGCGGCCTTCAATTCCTCGATCAGCCCGCGCGCCATCATGATCGGCGCGAAGAAGTTGACGCGGAACACGTGGCTCCAGGTCTCAATGTCGGTATCGATCGACCCCAGCCGCGCGCCGCCGTCGGCCTTGGGCGAAATCGCGGCATTGTTGACCAGCGCGTGCAGTTCGCCGCCTTCCAGCCGCTGGCGGATTTCCGAAATCGCCCGCGTGGTGTCGTCATGGTCGGCGAGGTCGACCTGGATGTGGTCCTCGGGTCCGGCGCCCCACGGGCACTCCTCGGGAAAGGGATGCCGCGAACAGGTCAGTACGCGCCAGCCGGCCGAGGAGAAGCGGATCACGGTGGCATGGCCAATACCGCGGCTGGCTCCGGTGAGAAGCATCGTGCGCCGCGGGCCGTGATTGGTTGGGTTCGGCATAAAGGTCCTTCAGACTTTCAATTCTACGGATAAAGCCGCGTCTTCGACCACGCCTGGTCCGGCGCCTCGCGCGCGAATTCGATGCGGTCATGCAGGCGGAACGGGCGGTCGTGCCAGAATTCGAACCGTGTGGGCGTAATGCACCAACCGCTCCAGCCTGACGGCCGCGGCACTTCGCCGACGATGTGCTTCGCCGCCACCTTGGCGATCGCCTGCTCGAAGGCAAACCGGCTTTCCAGCGGCTGCGATTGCTTGGAGGCCCAGGCGCCGATCTGCGCCTGCTTCGGGCGGGTGGCGAAATAGATGTCGGCCTCGGCGTCGGTCACCGGCGACACGTTGCCGCGGATGCGGACCTGCCGGCGCAGTGATTTCCAGTGAAACAGTAAAGCCGCCTTAGGATTTGTGGCGAGTTCGCGGCCTTTTTGACTGGCGATGTGGCTGTAGAAGACAAAACCGTCGGCGTCATAGCCTTTCATCAGCACCATGCGCACGTCGGGCAGCCCGTCGGCGTCGACGGTGGCCAGTGACATCGCGTTGGGATCGCTCGGCTCGGCCTTCACCGCCTCGGCGAACCAGTCGCCGAACAGCGCAAACGGTTCCTCGGCGGCGGTAAAATCACCTGATGTTAACGGTGTCGGGTGTTTGATGGAGGTTGTGTCGGTCATGTCAGGAGTTCCGAGTTGCGTCCGCCCGCGTTCCAGAGCGCGTTGCAGTCCCCATGCAGGCTCGCCCTATATAAGACATGGGAACGCATTGGCCTACCGGCGATCCGGCCGGCGGGCGCGGTGGTGACGTTGATTTTGATCGGCCTCGGCTCCGGGGGCTGCAGCCTGTCCCGGGGCGACGGCGCCTATGCCAAAATGGAAGACAAGGACAAGGAAGTGACGGGATCGATCGGGCCGGCGCAGTCGCCGGTACCCACCGAGACCGATCTGGCCTTTGCCCGCACAGCCGCCTCCGACGTGCTGACCAGGGGCAGCAAGGATTCCAGCCAGCCCTGGGAAAATCCCGAGACCGGCGCCCGCGGCTCGGTGACGCCGCTGGCCCAGGCCTATTCGTCCGAGGATGGCCGGACCTGCCGGGATTTCCTGGCGAGCTACGTCAACGGCCGCTCCGAAAGCTGGCTGCAGGGCGCTGCCTGCAAGGCCGACCATGGCCGTTGGGAAATTCATACGTTAAAGCCGTGGCGGCGGGGATAGCGCGATCAGGAAAAGTGGACCCCGGTTTTCCCGGACAAAAGACTTCTTTTGTCCAGCGATCTCGCGCCAAACCAAGGGTTCCCCGTTGCAAAAATACCACTGACACCCCAGATGAAGCCTGAAGCGGGCCGGCGGCCCATACGCTATGATCTAAATTCCCTAGAGGAGACTTGACGGATGCGCGACCCCTATGAGGTCTTGGGGGTGCCGCGGGGCGCCAGTGCTGCGGCGATCAAGAGCGCCTATCGCAAGCTCGCCAAGAAGCATCACCCCGACGCCAACAAGAACGATCCGAAATCGCAAGCGCGTTTT
>JBBQUA010000154.1:0-12938 GCA_038212905.1 Hyphomicrobiales bacterium | reverse complement strand
GGTTACGCCGCGAGGCGCACTTCGTTCAATGCAACGTTATCGTTTGCATTTAGGTTTTTGACCCGATAACGGCGGTATCATGCCGAGCACAATTCAGAGCTTCTTCGCAGCCATCGATCCTGTTTCGCCCCCGCCGTAGCAGCCCCTGCACATTGCCTTCCGGCAAAATCAGGCTGCTAGGGTGGAGGCGCCGGGTACTGCCCCCGGGTCTGCCTGCAGTCCGCTTTGAGTTTCAGCGCCATCGTCTTGCGACCCCCGGAATATAGGCGCGATCGAGGGCGAAAGCTAGGCTGCCTTCGGCACTCGCCCCCGGGGAACCCGGGTTCACCGGCAATGCCTGGCTGACCGGCGGAGGAACCGCCCAGGTCACGCGCAAACCTCGCCAGGCGAACTTGCCGCTCTGGAGTCGGCGCAAGGACCTGTTCGGCTGTTTCAGCGTTGTCTGCCCAAGGAGCACCGTGTTGACCATGACCAGCCCCAAACCTGCCACGATTTATCGCGTGGTCATGCAACAGCGACGACAGCAACGTGCCCTTGGGCTTCGTCTCGCTAACGGATCTGATGATCGGTCGCTATGGCGGTCTGGATGAAAATTTGAGGATAGAGGTTCAATGATGTCTTACGCACGATTCTCCGCGATGATCGCGGTCTCAACCGTCGTCATGTTCGGCCTGATGTATTTCAACACCTATGCGCTCGACCATGTTTTCTACAGTCAGACCCGGATGTGGATGGCGCTCTTCATGGGCGCGGTGATGGCCGTGATCATGCTGGGCTTCATGTGGTCCATGTACAGGGACAGGCGCGTCAACGCCGCCATCATTGCCGGCAGCGTCATTGTATTTGCCGGTTCCCTGTATCTGGTCCGTAGCCAGCAGACGGTCGACGATGTGAGCTACATGAAGGCGATGATCCCGCATCATTCGATCGCGATCATGACGAGCGAACGGGCCCATATTCGCGACCCCCGGGTCCGCAAGCTCGCGGACGGCATCATTGCGGCCCAGGTTCGGGAGATTGGCGAGATGAAGGGGTTGATCGCCGATTTATCGCGTAATCCGCCTGCCGCGGGCGCCGCTGACCTGCCCCCCTCCGGCAAGCAGTAGCGCCGGAGCTTCACCCGGCAGACGGCAAGATCGCGACGTCAGCACGCTTGAACGTGGCTGGAAACAGCGCTTTTTTCGGACATCAGCCGGCAAAGGCCTTGTCGAGATCGGCGATCACGATCTTTCGCATCTTCATCATCGCCTGCATGGCGCGGTCGGCCCTGGTGCGGTCGGGATCGCTCAAATAGCGGCCCAGCGCCGTGGGCACCACCTGCCAGGACAGGCCGAACTTGTCCTTGAGCCAGCCGCACATCGATTCTTCGCCGCCGTCGGCGGTCAGCCTGCTCCAGAAGTAATCGACCTGCTCCTGGGTATCGACGCTGATGAAGAACGAGATCGCCTCGTTGAACTTGTATCGTGGCCCGCCATTGAGCGCGTTGAACTTCTGCCCCTCGAGCTCGAAGCTCGCCATGAAGTCGTTGACGGTCTCGACCTTGGCGTTGGGAAACACCGATTTGTAAAAGGCGACAGCCTCCGGGACGTTGTTGTCGAGCCAGAGGAACGGGGTGATCGAAGTCATGACGGGTTTCCTTGTCGGTCCGGTTCAGATCGGCTGCTAGCCGTCGCGCCTCATCCCCGAGGCGGTGGCTCGGGAAAGATCTGCGACGGGCACAGCATGGCCCCCTTTTGCGGGGTGCCCGGCTGGAAGACGAACGGAGGGATCGGAGTCCGACAACGGGTCTGAATTTACTGCTTGCTCGCGGTCCAGCGTCCCCGGCAGCCGTCGGATTGGACAAAGGTTCCAAAGCCGGTGCGGCCGGACAGGCGCCCGGTGGTCACGCTGGTGATACCACCACCGCCGCCGGTAGCGTAAACGGACCCGTTTGGACTCACACGGCCCGATGTCACGTTGTTGCCGATAATCCTGCCGCTGGTGACGACGACGGCATTGCTGCTGGTACCTGAACACGTCACGCCCGCGGCGTTGACAATCCATGCGCCATCGAAGCTGCCGCCGCCCCCACCGCTTTTTCGGGAGGATGAGCGGCGCGGCGCGTCCGTATCGGTGCGGCTTCGCCGTTTCGGCTTTTCGACCGCGCGAGGCTCGACGACCCGCGAGCCCGACAGCGCCTTGTCGCCATTTCCGATACTGCCCCCCGTGCTGCCTTGCGCGTATGTCGTGCCCGGACTGATCATGAGCGCCATGGAAAAGCCAAGCAGAGTGGCGCCAATCCAGCTTCTAACCAAAATCGTCATGAGCAATTGTCCCCGATTAATAGCGGTCGGTTGTCACTCAATTGGCTTCGCCCTCAACCCAGGCGCGCCGAAGCATTTCCCGCCAACCGATAATATTTGGAAATACAACTATCCAGATTTAACTTCAGGCGGTGCGCGGTTTCTATATCGAGGTTCAAATAGTTGGTCGGCGACCCTTCCGGGCCTGCATAGGCATCGGGCCGCATCCTGATAGCAACGAAATACTGGCCGCCCTCCACGCTTTTCTTGATACGTAATTGAAAGAAGGAGTGTGAAGATGCGCCCTTGATTTCAGGTGTTTCAAAGACGACCTCGCCAAGGGCCTGATTCAAACTCTTGAATTTCGCCAGCGACTTTTTGACGAAGGTCCACATGGAAATCACCTGTCAAATGGCGTTGGATCCGGCGACCCATGTCGGACTGTCGTGGACGAGAACGCGAACTCGCTTCATGGTCTTACGCAGCGGAAAAGATGCTGTGCTTCAAAGGCTTGGAGCGGGCGAAGGGAATCGAACCCTCGTCGTGAGCTTGGGAAGCTCCTGCTCTACCATTGAGCTACGCCCGCGGTCGCCTTTAGCTTTGGCGCATGATCTTCTCGGAAAACCGGTGCCGACTTTTCCGGATCATGCTCTCCCCTAATTAGCCGAGACCGGGCGGTCCGCCAAGCGCCTTGCCGGCCCTGCCCTAGCCGCCCTTAACCGACCCCGAAGATTCCAGGTGCAGCCGTTTGTGACGGTGTTATGATCCCTTCCAGGGTGGGTAGCGTAATGTCGGGGCGTGGGTACACTATTTTCGACACCATGATCGGCCGGTGCGGCATCGCATGGGGCCATGGCGGCATCGTCGGCGTACAGCTGCCCGAGGCGCGCGAGATCGAAACCAGGCGCCGGCTGTATCAGCTTTATCCCGATTCCCGCGAAGCGCGTCCGCCGCCGAACGTCGAAATCGCGATCGAGGGCATCGTGGCGCTGTTGCGCGGCCAGCCCGGCGACCTCACCGGCGTCGCCCTCGATATCTCCGGCATTCACGCCTTCAACCTGCGGGTCTACCAGCTGACGCAGGCGATCCCGCGCGGCGAAACCCGCACCTATGGCGAAATCGCCGCACGGCTCGGCGCCTCCGGCGCGGTGCACTCGGTGGCGCAGGCGCTGGCCCGCAACCCGTTTGTCATCATCGTGCCCTGCCATCGCGTGCTCGAAGCCGGCAGCTATGCCGACCGGATGTCCCCGCACGGCGGCAGTATTTCCAAGCGCAGGCTGCTTTCGATCGAGGGCGCCCGCAGCGCCGTCAGCAGCAAGACGCTGTTCGACGTGCTGCTTCCCGTTGCTCCGCCGCGTCTGCAGAGCTAACATCGCCGCATGACGGCAAGACCCCTGTTACAGCGCGATTCCATCTCCGTGTTCGACTTCCGCTGCACCGCGGGCCCGGCGGACACGCCGTTCGTGGAGCAGCATACCGGCCACTCGGTCTCCTTTGTCCGCAAAGGCAGCTTCGGTTGCCGCAGCCGCGGCCGGAGCTTCGAACTGGTGGCGGGATCGGTGCTGGTCGGCCATCCCGGCGACGAATACATGTGCACCCACGACCATGTCTGCGGCGACGAGTGTCTGTCGTTCTTTCTCGGCCCCGAACTGCTGGACGTCATCGGTGACCGCGCCGATATCTGGCAGATCGGCGCCGTACCGCCGCTGCCGGAATTGATGGTGCTCGGCGAGCTGGCGCAGGCCGCCGCCGACGGCCGCAGCGATATCGGCCTCGACGAGGCCGGCGCGCTGTTCGCCAGCCGGTTCGTCGAGGTGGTTTCCGGGCGGTCGCAAAAGCCCGCGAAGGGGGGAGCGAGGGATCGCCGCCGCGCGGTGGAAACCGCGCTGTGGATCGACGCGCATTCGCCTCAAAATATCGATCTGGAGCTGGCCGCCGCCCATGCCGGGATCAGCCCGTTCCACTTCCTGCGGCTGTTTGCCAGTGTGCTCGGGGTCACCCCGCACCAGTATCTGGTGCGCTCGCGGCTGCGCCATGCCGCGCGGCTATTGGCCGACGACGAAATCTCCGTCACCGATGTCGCCTACGACGTCGGTTTTGCCGACCTCTCCAATTTCGTCCGTACCTTCCACCGCGCCGCCGGGACGTCGCCGCGCCGGTTCCGCGAGGCATTGCGGGGCGACCGCAAGATTTTCCAAGAACGGCTCGCTTTGCACTGACTAGGGTCGTCTCCGAACCGCGCGCTTCCCGCGCGCCTTGCACCGGAGTTCGCCATGTACGACCACATCGGATTGAAAGTTGGAAGTCTCGACGCCAGCGTGCGTTTCTACACTGCCGCACTGGCGCCGCTCGGATTCGTACTGTGCTCGCGCGACGACAGCGGCGCCGGCTTCGGCCCCAGGGGTGAGCCGGCGCTCTGGCTGCATCTGCACAACGGGCCGGCCCATGGCGCCGCCCATGTCGCGTTCCGCGCGCCGGATCACGCCGCCATCCAGAAGTTTCACAGCGATGGGCTGAAGGCCGGCGGCACTGACAATGGCGGCGCCGGCCCGCGCGCCGATTACAGCCCGACTTATTATGCCGCGTTCCTGATCGATCCGGATGGCAACAATGTCGAGGCGGTCTGCACGTAAGCGTTTGGCGCCCCGCTTCAACCGTCGTCATTGCGAACGCAGCGAAGCAATCCGGCTTTGCCGCAGCAAGCTGGATTGCCTCTGCTCCTTGCAATGACGGCTAACCGCTACAGACTTTTACCCTTTAGAAGGACCACTGCCATGGCTTCGATCCACAAAGACATTCCACTCGACGCCCATCCCGACGACGTCTGGTCCGCGGTGCGCGATTTCGGCGCCTTGCACACACGCCTTGTGCCGGGGTTTGTCACCGACACAAGGCTCGATGGCGACGCGAGGATCGTGACGTTTGCCAACGGCAGCGTCGCACGCGAGCAGTTGGTCGATTGCGACGAGTCGCGGCGGCGGCTGGTCTATGCGATCAGCAACGAGCGGGTGAGCCACTACAGCGCCTCGGTGCAGGTTTTTGCCGATGGTGAGACGCGCAGCCGGATGGCCTGGATCGTCGATGTGCTGCCCAACGAGATCGCGCCCTACATCGACGCCCAGATGGATCTCGGCGCAGCGGCTGTGCAGAAGGCGTTGCGGCGCGACGCGGCATGAGCGTCCGGATATTCGCTAAGACAATGCGGGACGAATATCCGGCGCCAAGCCGCTTTTCGGTCCCCAGCGCGTGAAGATGACGCTGGCGGCGGACAGCACGCCGAGCACGACCATGGACGCCGCCGCCAGCGCAAAATAGTTCGCCGCGGACGCATTGGCGGTCGACAGCCACCAGCCGCCGGCGGCGACGAACACCAGCCGCGCGGTTTGCGCCAGCACCGGACCCAACACCTTCGCAGCCCCCTGCGAGGAAAAATACATCGAGATCGACAGCCCGATGAAGGCGTACATCGGCGCCGCGATCGACAGATATTGCCGGCTGGCGGCGCGCACGTTCGGATCGTCGGTGAAGATGTTGACCCAGAGATCGGGAAATATCGCGATCACGGTGGCGAATGCGCCGACCGACACGAAGGCGACGCAGCCCGCGATCCACGCGATCCGCCGCGCCCGCGCCACCCGCCGCGCGCCGATCGCCATTCCGACCATCGGCACCGAGGCGATGCCGACCGCGAAGGCGATCGAGGTCAGCATGAATTCGAGCCGGGCGCCGACACCGTAGCCGGCGAGGATTTCGGTGCCGAATTGCGCCAGCATGTGGGTGAAGATGGCGACGGTCAGCACCGACTGCAGCGGCGAGAAGCAGGAGACGGCGCCGACTTTCAGGATATCGAAGAACATCGCCCGCTGAATCCGCAGGCCCCTGATCTTGGGAACCACGCGCGCCCGCCCGGAAAAGATGTACCAGGCCATCACCGATACGCTGATCACATAGGCGACCAGCGAGCCCGCGGCGACGCCGCGCATGCCGAAGGACGGGATCGGACCGAGGCCGAGGCCGAGCGTGCCGCCGAGAATGATCTGGCAGGTGGCGGACGACAGCATCAGGAGCGACGGCAGCTTCATATTGCCGGTGCCGCGCAAAATTCCCGCAAAGGTGTTCATCAGCCAGGGCACCACGGCGCCGCCGAAGAAGATCTGCACATAGCCGATGGCCTGGGCCAGCACGTTGCCGCGGCCGCCGAGCAGTTCCAGCAGCGTGGGGCCATAGATCAGCATGCCCAGCATGAACACGAGGCCAAGGCAGATGCCGATCAGCATCGCATGCGCCGCCAGCGTCGAGGCGCGGTCGATATCGCCGGCGCCGATCGCGCGCGCGATCGCCGACGCCACGCCGCCGCCCATCGCGCCACCCGACATGGTCATGGTCAGGATCACGAACGGAAACACCAGCGCCATCGCCGCCAGCGACTCGACGCCGAGCCGGCCGATATAGGAGGTCTCCGCGATCACCACGCAGGTGCCGGCCGAGAGCGCGATCACGTTCGGCCAGGCCAGCCACAGCAGCGTGCGCAGGATCGGCCCCTCGACCAGCGCGTTCTTCACCGGCGCCTCCGGCGGGGGAAGCGGGCGTTCGTCGCCGTCTACGGGGATTTCGGCGACACCGATATCGGACATTTCTTCTCCCGCGCGTCACCGCGCTGCAGCCCGATCGACTGCCGTGCCGATCGCTTCCTAGCACCGTTCCGGCGCGATTCCATGTGCGCCGGGCGCATGGGCCGCCTGCGCCGGCACGGCCTTCTTACTTACCTCTCCCGCTCTTGTCCGCCGAAGCCCGCCTTCGGGCGAAGGCGGATGCGGGGGAGGTCGACGTGCGAAGCACGTCGGGTGGGGGAATGCTCTCCGCTCGCGCCGGTGCTTGTTGAAGCACCCTCACCCCAACCCTCCCCCGCAAGCGGGAGAGGGAGCGCACCTGTGCGAAGCTCAATCAGCCGATCGACCAGACGAAGGGCGGCTTGCCGCCCGGCGACGGTTTCAAATGTACGGGAATGTGGCGGCCGCAGCCGGCGGCGAGGCCCTCGAACAATCCTTCCAGCACTTTGGCACAAGCCGGGTGATAATCGCCGAGGTCGGCCATCAGCTTCCAGGTCTGCTGCCGGATTTCGAACGCGCCGCCGGACTCGCTGATCTCAGCGACATCGTCCTGTGCGTCGAACAGCGCGCGCAAAAACGCCGTGAAATCCCTGGCCGAACCGCGTGTGCCGGCGAGACCGCGCGCGATCTCGTCAAAATACTGCATGCCGATCAGTTTGCCGGTGAGATGCAGGAGGTAGCCGGCATCTTCGGGACCGAACACCTGCACCATCACGGGGGCGGCGGTGCGGACATATTCCATGGCGTAGTTGCGGTAGGCCTTTTCCAGCCGCGGTTTTGGCCAGCTTGCCACCGGCAGCGCCGGCGCGGTGGCGGGATCGAATAAGGGCGCTTCGAGATGGCGCGCAAACACCATGCGCTGATCGATCTCGAGCGGATGATCGTATTCGCAATAGTAGCCTTCCAGCCCGTCCTGACCGTCGACACTCTGCTTGGTACACACAAAACCAAGCCGGAGATCGCCGAGCGCCGCGCCATTGTTGGCATGCCAGCCGCGCAGCATCGCGCGCGACACTTCGCCCGGCACCCCGCAGATCGCGGTGCCCTTCCAGATCCAGCGCGGCGGCGGATAGCGGATCCAGGCCTTGCGGTCGTTCTCATACATGTATTCGACATGAACGCCGCCGATCCAGTTCGAGAGGTAATGATACTGCGCCGCCGCCACTGCCGGCGGCAAATGGCTGAGGCCCAGCTTGTCCAGGCCGGGCAGAAAGCGCTCCTGCTGCTGGCGGCGAAATACCCGGAACACGAATTCCGCGGCGTCGGCGGTGCCGCGCCGGGTCACCACGGTGAGAATGAGCCCGGTGAAAAACGCATGATAGAGCTCGGCGACGCTGCGCCATTTCAGCCATTGCGCCTCGCGCGCGGCGTCGGTTGTTCCGGTCATCACGATCTCCCAAAACCCTGTTGCTGTCCCAACCCGGACCAAAACATCGAAAACAACCCCATGCACAGAAAGCAAGATGTTGTTTTGACACTGTTTTCCATCACGCGAAATTCATGGCGCAGGCCGTGAACATCGGCAGGACTGCCGCATTGTACAGAGCAATTACAAGGAGCCATCATGCGCAACCCAATCCTGCTCGGCATCGCTCTCGGCGCGTTGGCGCTTCCGCTCGCCGCCTGCAACGAGCCCGCCAATACCACCGTGGCCGAGCAGACCTTTGGCCCCTCCCCGACCCTGCCGGCCCCGGAAAAATCCTGGATTCCGACCGTCAATATTGCCAAGGCCACAGGCTGGCCCGGCGGCGGCAAGCCCAAGGCCGCCGGCGGCATGGCGGTGAATGCATTTGCCAGCGGGCTCGATCATCCGCGCACCGTCCATGTGCTGCCGAATGGCGACGTGCTGGTGGCCGAGAGCAACGCGCCGCCGAAGCCCGAGGACGGCAAGGGCATCAAGGGCTGGATCATGAAAATGGTGATGGGGCGGGCCGGCGCCGGCGTCCCCAGCGCCAACCGCATCACGCTGCTGCGGGATGCCGATGGTGACGGCGTCGCCGAGGTCAAAAGCGTGTTTCTCAGCAATTTGAACTCGCCGTTCGGCATGGCGCTGGTCGGTGATGTTTTCTATGTCGCCAATTCCGATGCGATCATGAAGTTTCCCTATTCAACCGGCGACACCAAAATCAATGCCGCCGGCGTGAAACTCGCGGACCTGCCGGCCGGCCCGATCAACCATCACTGGACCAAGGACCTCACCGTCAGCCCCGACGGCACGAAGCTGTATGCGACGGTGGGCTCCAACAGCAATGTCGGCGAGAACGGCATGGAGGCCGAGACCAATCGCGCCGCCGTACTCGAAGTCGATCGCGCATCCGGCAAGTGGCGCGTGTTCGCATCTGGCCTGCGCAATCCGAACGGCCCGTCATGGCAGCCGCAGAGTGGCGCGCTGTGGGTGGTCGTCAACGAGCGCGACGAACTCGGCAACGATCTGGTGCCGGACTACATGACGTCGGTGAAGGACGGCGCGTTCTACGGCTGGCCCTACAGCTATTTCGGCCAGCACGTCGACACCCGCGTCGAGCCGCAGCGGCCGGAACTGGTAGCGAAGGCGATTGCGCCGGACTACGCGCTCGGCGCGCATACCGCTTCGCTCGGCCTGACCTTCAACACCGGCACTCTGTTTCCGCAAGAGATGGCCGGCGGCGCCTTCATCGGCCAGCACGGCTCGTGGAATCGCAAACCCCGCGCCGGCTACAAGGTGATCTTCGTGCCGTTCGCCGATGGAAAACCCTCGGGCAAGCCGCAGGACGTGCTGACGGGCTTCCTCAATGACAGCGGTGAAGCGCAGGGCCGGCCGGTCGGCGTCGCGCTCGACAAGCAGGGCGCGCTGCTGGTCGCTGACGACGTCGGCAATGCAATCTGGCGCGTGACGCCGGCGGCGAAGTCGGCGGCGCGGTAGCATCACGCGAGCTGCGTTCACACGACCTTACCAAAGACGGCGCCGATCCCGGCCGTCAGGGCCATCGCAAAGGCGCCCCAGAACGTCACGCGGATGGTCGGCTTCAGCAAGCCGGCGCCGCCGGCTTTTGCACCGATCGCGCCGAGCAAGGCGAGGAACAGCAACGATCCCGCCGACACGGCCGGGATCAGGGCGCTGGATGGCGAGATCAGGACGAGCACGAGCGGCGCCGCCGCGCCGACTGAAAAGGTCGCGGCCGAGGCAAGCGCCGCCTGCACCGGGCGCGCGGTGGTAATCTCGGAGATGCCGAGTTCGTCCCGGGCATGCGCGCCCAGCGCATCCTTCGCCATCAACTGCTTTGCGACCTCGCGGGCGAGGTCAGCCTCGACGCCGCGCGCGACATAGACCTGGGCCAGTTCTTCCCGCTCGAATACGGGATCATCGACCAACTCCCGCTTCTCGCGGGCGAGGTCGGCGTGCTCGGTATCGGACTGCGAACTGACCGATACATATTCGCCAGCCGCCATCGACATCGCGCCGGCGACCAGCCCGGCAACGCCGGTCAGCAGCACATCGCCTTGCGAGGCAGAAGCCGATGCGACGCCCAGGATCAGGCTCGCGGTCGAAATGATCCCGTCATTGGCGCCGAGCACGGCCGCCCGCAACCAGCCGATGCGCTCGACGAGGTGGTTCTCTCTATGGAGGCGACTCATTCATCGATCTTTCTGTCGAGCGTGCTCTTTCACAGGTCCTCCGGCGGCCTTTTGAATATCTTGCGACCAGTGAACATTGCCGACGTGATGCTTCCGCCCTCGTGAATTTCGGTCACGATCACCGCAACCAGATGCAGCAGGATGAAGCCCGCGAGCGCATAGAACGCATAAAGATGGATCATCGCGACAGGACTACGAAACGCACGCATTGCCTGATAGGCCGCCTGATCCAGCGTTTTCGCTGCGAGCGGCGAGACCGTCGCCGGATCGACCCCGGCGGCGGCAACCCAACCGGCAAACCAACTTCCGAACGGTGGCCAGAACAGGTCGGTCCCCGCCAGGATCATGCCGGTCGCTGCTTGCAGGACAAGTAGCAGCAGGAGAGCTGCGACTGCGAGGCGTGCGGCGGGATTATGCCCGATATATTCTTGTGGCTCTCCGCTAAGAAAGGCATTGCCGTAAGCGCGCAGCTTGCCCCAAAAGCCGGACCTAAAAGGTAGCATAGCGCTCCATCTGGCATAGCGGTTGCCGAAAAACGCCCAGACGAAGCGCCAGATCAGGTTCAGCGCCATGACATAGCCGAGCACAACATGAATCTGTTTGAGAAGGATCTTGCCGTGGGCGGACAGCCCCAGAGCATTGTCGTTGAGCAGGATAACGCCAACAATGCTCAAACCAAGCACGACAAGCGCATTGATCCAATGGAACCAGCGCGTAGGGGCGTCCCAGACATTATAGGCTTGGTACTGTTCGGACGACATTCGTCGGGACCTGAGTTGGCTGAACTTGCTTCTTGGGCTTCTGCCACCAACAGGCTGTTCCAGCTTTCGTCAATGATCTGGATCAATTAGCAGGAGATTGCAGCCTTTATGTCGGATCAGCCCTATGGCGACGACGGACGACTGAGCATTCCTATACGGCGAACAGGAAAAACATGTTCAATCTGCCTCCCCTGCTGCTGAACCTCGCGGTCGCGCTCGGCATCGGACTTCTGATCGGCGCCGAGCGCGAGCGCCGCAAGGGGGAAGGCCCTGCCCGCGCGCCGGCGGGAATCCGCACGTTCTCCGTCGTCGCGCTGGCCGGAGCCACCAGCGTGATGGTGGGCGGCGCGCTGGTGCTTGCCGTCACGGTGGCAGGCGTGGCCGTTCTGACCGCCATCGCCTATTTCAGATCGCGCGACGAAGATCCCGGTCTTACCAGCGAGATTGCGCTGGTGCTGACCGCGCTGCTCGGCGGTCTCTCGATGCAACAGCCCGCGCTGGCGGCAGGCATCGCCGTCGCACTTGCCGCGCTGCTCGCGGCCCGCGCCCCGCTGCATCATTTCGTCCGTTCGGTATTGACCGAGGCAGAGGTGAGAGATGCGCTGATCTTCGCCGGCGCGACCCTGGTGGTTCTCCCGCTGCTGCCCAATCAGGCGATGGGCCCTTATGACGCGCTCAATCCGCGCTCGATCTGGATCGTCGTCATTCTGGTGATGGCGATCAGCGCCGCCGGATACATTCTCATCCGGCTGCTCGGGGCGCGCTTTGGCCTCCCGATCGCAGGTCTCGCGGCGGGCTTCATCTCCAGCACCGCGACCATCGGCGCCATGGGAACGCGGGTTCAGAAGAGTCCGGGCATCATCACCGCGGCGGTCGCCGGCGCGGCACTCTCGACCGTCGCCACGATCGTCCTGATGTCCGTGGTGCTCGCAGCCACCAGCATCGCCACGCTGCAAGCGCTTTTCATCCCGCTGCTCTGCGCCGGCGTTACCGCGACAGCCTATGGCGGCTTCTTCACGATCCGGACCCTGCGCGAAACCGACACGCCGGATCCCCAGCCGGGACAGGCGTTCAGCCTCCCGATGGCGTTGCTGTTCGCGCTGACGCTTGCCGCGATGCTGATCGCCTCGGCCGCGCTGCGCGACCGGTTCGGCGACACCGGAGTCATCATAGCAGCCGCGGCCTCCGGCTTCGTCGACACCCACTCCGCCGCCGTCGCGGTGGCCTCGCTGGTGGCGTCCGACAAGATGTCGGCAGCAGAGGCGGTGTTTCCCATCCTCGCCGCACTCACCACCAACACCGTCAGCAAGATCGTGTTCGCCTGGAGCAGCGGCAGCCGGTCCTTCGCGCTACGCCTGATACCGGGGCTGGTGCTGGTCGCCGGCGCGGCCTGGGCCGGGGCGCTGCTGGCGCGGTAGGGGCTTGGGCGACGAGATAGGACGCGATTGCTTCATCCGCTGTGCTGCGCCCCTCTCCCGCTTGCGGGGGAGGGCTGGGGTGGGGGCTGCCTCCGCGGGCACCGGCGCAAATTGAGAGAGTTTCCCCCACCCGCCGCGCGTTTCACGCGCGTCGACCTCCCCCGCAAGCGGGAGAGGTAAGAGGACCCCTACACCGCTACAGTGTTCCCCGCGCAAGCCAGAGCGCCTGAATGGGATTCGGCATCGATTCCC
>JBBQUA010000153.1:0-12970 GCA_038212905.1 Hyphomicrobiales bacterium | reverse complement strand
TCGTCGCGGAACGGATGCTTCGGATCGTTTTTCACTTCCTCGAAGAACGTGGTCGCGGATGCGACGATCCGGTTCACCAGGAATTTGTCGGCACGATAGAGTTTCAAGAGCGTCGGCAGTTCGTCGCGGATTTTTTCCCGGATCACCGCCATGGTTTCGGCTTGCGTCAGCGACTGATGCACCACGCGCAGGATGTCATCGAGCAGGCCCTGATGCCGTCCCTCCTGCACGAAGCCGCGCAGCGTGCCGGCGGCGAGCGGCGCCAGATCGATTTCCTGCAGCTGGGTGGTGATCCGGCGGGTGATGAAACTCATCAGTCCCGAGGTTTCCGTCGCCGACAGCGCTTCCGGCAAGAGCCGCAGCGCGAAACGGGCGAGGTCGTCGCTGCGCTTGCGGTCGCGCAGCCAGTCGGCAACGAAGGAGCCGAAATCGATCTGGCGCAGCTTGGCCTCGACCGGTGCGGCTTCGAGAAAATGTATCTCGATGAATTCGCCAAGCTTGTCGGCGATGCGGTGCTGATTGCTCTGGATGATCGCGGTGTGCGGGATCGGCAGGCCCAGCGGCCGTTTGAACAGCGCCACCACGGCGTACCAGTCGGCGAGGCCGCCGATGGTGGCGGCCTCCGCGAACGCCGCGACGAAGCCGAAAGCCGGATGCACATGCAGCAACGCCTTCGCCGTCACGAACAGCGCCAGCGTGCCCGCCAGCACCAGCGTCGCCAGCGCCTTGACCCGCCGCAGCTCGGCCGCGCGGGCGGCATCGCCGGGGGAGTCAAATGAGAAGGTGGCGGTGGAGGCCATGGCGGCTTTCACGGTGTCGGAGGCTCGACGATACCCGCATCCGTCATTGCGAGCGAAGCGAAGAAATCCAGCTTTGCCAAAGCAAGCTGGATTGCTTCGTCGCTTCGCTCCTCGCAATGACGGGGGAGCAACGATGATCTAAGGAGATACCGCCCAAAAAAAAGGCCCGCCTAAAGCGGGCCTTCGAATTATCGGCTGGTCGAAACGCGATCAGGCGGTCTTGGTGTAGACCTTGGAGAAGTTGTCCTGGGCGTTCTTGGCGCCGTCGGCGACGAGCTTGCCGAGATATTCGCTCGAGGCCTTCGCCCGCGACACGAACACTTCGCCGCGCGCGCGGACCATGTCGGACTGGATCTGGACCGCTTCGTTGAACGACTTGGCGGAAGCCAGATTGTGGATGCCGGCGAAGAAGGCCTCGGCGTCCTGGTAGAGCGCTTCCTGGATATTGCGGCTGATCTTGGCGGCCTCGGAAACCGAACCGGTAACGGCGGTCTCGATCGCGGCGGTCACCTTCTCGGAACCGGCATGGATGTCGGCGGCGCGAACCTTCGCGGTCTCGGCCTGCTTCTTCACGAACTCACGGGCGGCTTCCGGAACTTCCATGTTCTGGAGCTTGGTGAACGCCTCGGTGACGGGCGCGAAGGCTTCCTTGACGGTGTTCAGCACGGAATTGGTTTCGGTGGCCATGGGGGTCTCTCCATCCTCAGGTTTGAGCTATGGGCTCACCCCGTCCGGTCTTGGCCCGGGGCAATCTCTTTATGGCACAGTTAATGGTGCGTCGCAACATCAATGGTGCGATGCGATATCACGAATACGTGATCGGCTCGGCGCTTAGGCGAATTGCCCGCTAAACCGGCGAAACGGCTGCCCTAATGCTGGACAGCCCCCGGCAGCCCATAGGCTTCCAATTGGGCGCGGACCTGCGCCACATTATGCCCGAGCACCACGATATCGTGGTTCCGGCCTTCCTTGTCCTTCACATGGTCGCGCAGCAGCGCCTCGGCCTTGAAGCCGAGGCCCTCGAAAATCGCGATGGCGCCGGACTGATCGACGGTCATCTGCACCACCAGCTTCTCCAGACCGGCGCTCAAAGCCAGGGCAAATGTCTCCTGCGACAAAGCCCGGCCGACCCCTTGCCCCCGCACATCAGCGGAGACCACGTTGCGGATTTCGCCGACATGCGGCGACCACGACCAGGGATCGCGCACCAGGGTGCCGCATCCGACCACCCTGCCCGCCTGCACCGCCAGAATGCTGGTGATGGCGCCGCGTTCGATCTCCTTGACCCAGGCCGAGAGCACCTTGGGCTCGCTGATGTTGCGCGGCAGGAACAGCAAATCATGCACCGGCAGTTTTTGCGCGAACTTGAGCACGGCGGCTTCGTCGGCCTGCGCCATCAGGCGGAATTCAATCTCGCCGGCATCGGTCTGGACGCGGCGCGGATAGCTTCTGGTCTCGCTGCTCATATCGATCTCTCGCATAACCATGAATCGAGTTTCGGCCACAGCCGCTTGATGGCGTTGGCGCCGGCGACGACGCTGACATGGCCACCTTTCAGAACAACCTCTTCCTTGTCGGTCGAGCCGACCTTCGCGATCAGATGTTTCGCCGCGTCATAGGGCACGATGTGATCGTGCTCGGCCACCGCGTGCAGGATCGGAACCTTGATGTCTGCGATATCCGCCTTGCGCCCGCCGACCGACATGGTGTCGTTGAACAGCTTGTTGTCCCACATCAGGTCCTTGGTGATAGTGCGAAAATACTCGCCGGCCAGCGGCAGGGTGTCGGTGCCCCAGCGATCCATCATCCGGTAGGCTTTGACGTATTCGTCGTTCCAGATGTTTTCCCACAACTGCACCTGGCTGGCGGCGCGCGAGGCCGGCCGCAGCATCTCGAACGAGGACAAGATCATCTCCGGCGGCACATTGCCGATGCTGTCGACCAGCCGGTCGACATCGAAATAGCGCCGGTCCGAGAAATTCGAGAACAGCTTCATCTCGCGAAAATCGATCGGTGTGGTGAAGCAGATCAGATTCTTCATCGGCCCGTCGTTGAAGATCGAGCCGTACAGCAGCGACAGCACTCCGCCGAAGCAGTAGCCGATCACAGTGACGTCGGTCTCGCCCGAATCCTGCTGCACGCGGCGAATGCAATCCGGGATGAAGTCGAGGACGTAATCCTCCATCCGCAGGCTTTTCTCTTCCGGCTTCGGCGCGCTCCAGTCCAGCATGTAGACGTCGTAGCCGCGTTTCAGCAGAAACTCGATGAAGCTCTGGCCCGGCACCATGTCGAGGATGTAGCCGCGGTTGGTGGTCGCCATCACGATCAGGATCGGCACGCGGTAGATCTCGTCCGCGACCGGGCGGTAGTGATAGAGGTTCATGGTGCCGCGGACCGCCAGGATGTCCTTCGGCGTCGAGCCCAGCGACGGGCCGGATGAGGCGATATATTCGACGCCCTTGATGCTGCGCTGGATCGCGCGTTGCACCTCGGACTGGATCCGGTCCGGAATACCAGCCAGATCGAGGCCCGCACTACTGAGGCCAGGACCGGCGTTCATTTTGGCTCTCCGGCGGATGGCGGGCGTTTGGTGCGAGGCGGCTTCGGCGCGCCGGGAATGCCGCTCGCGGCGGCGGCATTGCTGTTCATCGCGTTCAGCATCGCCTTGATCTCGTTCAACTGGCCTTCGATCGACTGCAGGCGCTCGGCCATCGTGACCATCTGCGCCCGGCTCGGCAGGTTCATGCCGACCAGGTATTTCTCCATGAGGTCGCCGAGCTGCTTCTGCGCGCCCGCCGTGACCCCGCCGACCTGATTGACGACCTTGGAAAATTCCGGCGACGCCATCGCCTGATTGGCGAAGGAATTAAAACCCTTCTCCATCTCGCCGATCATGTTTTGCCACATCGCGACCGGGTCGTTGCTCTTGTCTGCCATCGGCGCCCTCCAGCGTGATCACGAGGGCGCTTTTGAGCCCTGCCTTTTGGTTCATACCACACTGTTGCGACGGGAGGGTCAACATCGCCGGCGTCAATTTGATCGGGGGTGCGATTTGTCAGGCTCTCTGCCGCACCAGAAGCCTTCTGCAGCGCGAAAAACCGTGCCATAGAGTGCCCAGTCGCTTGCCATCCGAAGGAGGCCTTTACGTGAATTCGTCAGCCCATCAACCGCCGCAGATCGCGCGGGCCAACGGCATCGATATTTGTTACGAGATCTTCGGCGACGCCGGCGCGGAACCGATGCTGCTGATCATGGGGCTCGGCGCCCAGATGATCCTGTGGGACGACGAATTCTGCCGTGAACTCGCGGCCCGCGGATTTCGCGTCATCCGCTTCGACAATCGCGACATCGGCAAATCCGGCAGGCTAAGCGGCGGCAAGCGCCTGACCCTGGTCGAACTGCTCAAGCTGCGATTCCTGAAAATTCCGGTGGCCGCACCCTACAAGATTCGCGATATGGCCGAGGACACCACCGGGCTGATGGACGCCCTCGGCATCAAGTCGGCGCATCTGGTCGGCGCGTCCATGGGCGGCATGATCGCCCAGGAAATCGCGATCTCGTTTCCGCAGCGGGTGCGCTCGCTGACCTCGATCATGTCGACGACCGGCAATCCGAAGGTGCCGCCGCCGAGCCGCGAGGCGGCGGCGATGCTGATGGCGCCGCCCCCGACCACGAAAGAAGAATATCTCACGCGTTTCGCGCAGACCTGGAAAGTGCTGCGCGTCGGCAGTTTCCCGCTCGACGAAGCCAAGGATCTCGAACGCGCCGAACGCAGCTTCGAGCGCGGCCTCAATCCCAACGGCGTCGGCCGCCAGCTCCGCGCCATCCTGGCCTCGGGCAGCCGCAAGGAGCGGCTGCGCCAGGTCAAGGCGCCGACATTGGTGATTCACGGCACCGTCGATCCGCTGGTGCGCCCGGAGGGCGGCAAGGACACCGCAGCCTCGATCCCGGGCGCCAAACTGCTGATGATCGAGGGCATGGGCCACGCGATTCCGATTCCGATGTGGCCGCAGATCATCGACGCGATCGATACGCATGCCCATGGGGCAGTCGCTAAGGCGGCGTAAGGTGGCGATGCAGCGGCGCTTTGGCAAAATGCTTTCGTCATGACCGGATTTCTTGGCTTCGCACCCATTTACTTAAACGGGTTGCTGGCGATATTTTTTATCTTTGTCCTGCCGGGGCTGGTGCTTGCGCGCGCGTTCGATATCCCGGATTCGCCGCACCGCTGGCTCGCCGCGTTCCTGAGCAGCGTGGTCGCGAACCATGTGCTGGTGACGCTGGTTGCCCAGTTCTATCTCGATCCACTCACGACCTATCGCATCGTCGCGGCCGTGCTGGTCGCGGCCCTGATCTTCATGATGGTGAGGAAAGGTGTCGCTTCGAGAGCGCCGGCACCGCCGGGCGTATCCATCCTGCTGCTGTCAGACGTGAAATGGATGGTCGGCAGCCTCATCGTGCTCGGCTTCACCTATTTCAACATCTGGAAGCACGGCGTGCCCAATATCTTCCAGAACAGTGACCCCGTGAATTGGAACCTGTGGGCGCGGATCTGGTCGAACGGGTTGTTTCCGGTCCGCTCCATGGGTTACCCGCAATTCATCCCGACCACCTGGGCAACGACCTATATCTTCACCGGCTCGGCCGAACAGTATTTTGCCTTCTACACCTATATCGTGCTGATCATCGTCCCCATCGTCCTGCTGATGGCCATCCTGGGCCGGCTGAACTGGCGTTATGCGGCCTCCCTGCTGTTCGTGTTCGCCTGGTTCGTGGCCGAAATTCGCGAGCCGTGGATCAGGGGTACCTTGCAGGAGGGATTTCCGGACTGGATCGCCGCGATCTTTGCCTTGGGCGGCACCGCACTGTTTCTCACCAACGCGTCCGAAAGCGGATTCGATCGACGGAAAATCGTCGTCGCGCTGCTGTCGCTGTGCCTTCTCGCCATTTCCGCCATGACGAAACCAATGCACGGCCTTGTCGCGCTCGCGGTCCTGATCGCGACCTCCATCGATGCCACCAAATATCTGGAGCGAGCCCAGCGAAACAGGTTCATCACCGCGGCGATCGGTGTTTTCGCGATTTTCGTCACTACCTATGTCATTAATTATTTGCATCTGACGCTGCGAGGGATGCCATACTATCCGGTGACGGAATTGTCCGAGCGGCTGTCGCGGGCGGCCAATCTTCTCCATTCGAACTTCACGCTGCCGTTCCGGATCCTGCTGTGCGCCGGCCTTGTACTGAGCCCCTTCCTGCCGCGGGTGCGATGGCTGGCATTGCCGCTGGGGGCTGGATTATGGCTGTGGGCCAATACTGCCAGCTACGACCTGCGCAATCTGCTGGGACTGCTGCTGATAGCCGCCTTCATTCCGCTCTTCGCGGTGGCGCGCCAATTGGCGACGGCACGGGACGCATCGGGGGAGCGGCGATGGCAAGTTCGGGATCTCACCGTCGCCGCGGTGGTGGCAGTGCTGTGCGTCGTTCTGACACTTCCGCTGGCGCTCAGCGACGAAAAACTCAAACAACGCTTCGCCCACGAGCAGATGATCCACGGCTATGGCATCGAGATCAATCGGAACGCGGAGAAAGTTCTGGCTCGCGGTTGCAAACTCTTCAGCGTCGACGGTTATATCACCACGATCGCGGGCTTTCAGAAATTTCTGCCCCAGATCCAGTTCTTCCACGTCGCCGACCCGCTGTCCGATCAACTGGCACAACAGATTGGTGAATCAGCAGGCTGCACCGGTATCCTCTATCCGCCGCGCACGACACATCGGACTATTCTGGATTTCATCGCTGCTCAGACCAAGGCGCGGGGATACGTCAAGGTGGTCGAAGACAACGGAATGGAACTACTGGTGACCGATGCGCCGCCGTCCAAAAACTGAGCGTTAGGCAATCTTCCGCGCCTCGACGCAATATTGCGTGAGGATCAGCGGCCACAGAATGCGCGCCGATTTGATCTCGCCGAGGCCCGCGACGGCCCGCTCGAACTCCGGCAGCCGCAGCGGCCGTTCGTCGTGAAAGATCCAGTTGTTGGTCATCTCGGCCAGCCCCCGCACGCCCCGATACAGCCAGGTCGGCGTCGGAAAGGTGATGATCGCCGTACCGCCCGGCCGCAAGTAGTCGAAATGCGCCGCGACAGCCCTTGCGGTCCCGGCGGGGTCGAAATGCTCGATTAACCCCACGCTGAACACGATATCGTACAGCCGATCGGGCTTCGATGCCGACAGCACGTCGCCGAGGCCGACCGAGACACGGCCGTCGCCGGAATAGCGGGACTGCAACAGATCGAGTCCCATCCGGTTGCTGTCGATCACGTCGTAACGCGCGGGCGCGACCTCCGTCAGAATCTGATCGATAAAGCAGCTGTTGGCGCCGCCAAATTCGAGGATCGAGGCCTGCGCTCCGCCATTTTTCCGCAGCAACTCCACCAGGACGGAAGCGGTATGCTTGCGAGTCAGCGACGCCGTGCGGTAAGGCCGCGCGTAATAGCTGTCCCAATCGGTTTGCGCCGGCTTCAAGCTTCGCTCCATCGGCGAAAAATTATGTCCCGCAGGAACATGAAGTTGAAAATCCAGATGATCGACTCCACCACGATTTTGGCCAGCAGCGTCGAGGCGACGAGGTGGGTGGCAAATTGCTGCTGCATCACCGACGACACGTAGCCGGAGAAAAACACGTAGGCCATATAGGCGGCAAAGATCGACAATCCAGCTTTGCTCTTGAAGACATATTTCTTCAGCAGCATGAATTGTATCCACAGCGCGACGGCGCGCGCTGACATGTTGGCGCCAAGCAGCGCCATCCCGTTGGCCGTCAGGATATAGAATATCAGCAGATCGGTCAGGGCCGTGGTCAGGCTCGACACTGCGTAGCGCAGCAGCACAAAGTAGATCCGGAATGAATCGAGCACCGGGTTGAAGTGCGATCCGCTGTTGTCGTCGATGTACACGGTCCGGATCGGCACTTCCCTGAATTTCAGGCCGGCGGCCCTGGCGGCGATGATCTGTTCGGTCTCGAACTCGTAGCGGTTCGACCGGATAGCAAGACTAAGCTCCATCAGCCGGCGGGGGATGCCGCGCAGACCGGTCTGGGTGTCCGACAAATTGAGGCCGATCAGAAAGCGATAGATGTAGCGCGAAACGAAGTTGCCGATCTTGCTTCGAAATGGAACGTCGCGCTTGAAATCGCGGGATCCGAAAATCACCTCGGTCGGCCGCGATCGTAGCTCGTTCGCGACCTTCAGGATGTCGTCCGCCGCGTGCTGCCCGTCGGCGTCGGCCGTGACTACCCCAATACAATCGGGATGGTTTACCAGGACGTGGTTAATGCCATGCTTGAGCGCGGCGCCCTTACCGAGATTGATCGCGTTCTTCAGGACGACGGTGTCGGACACCCGTCCGGCGCGCTGAAACAATTCGCTGTAGGCCGGGCCGCTGCCGTCATCGACCACGACGAACGGAGATGGGTCCGTCCGCCGAAGTCGTTCCAGCAGTTCGCAGAACAGCACCGTCGGCTGGTAGGATGGGAACAGGAACAGGATCGGCTGCATGGCGGACTTCTAACCATGCGATCCCGCAGGGTAAAGTGGCTTCGTCGTCCCTGCACCTGTTCGAAGGGAAGACAGTCGAAAATCTATCCCCCCGCCCACACATCCAGCACGTATCGATTGCTGGTGCCCATCTCCTCGATCCAGCGCAATCCCGCCCCGGCGTCGGCGCCCTTGCGTTCGCGATAGATCGCCACCAGCGCGGCCTTGACGTCCGGCTCCATCTTGCCGCCGTCGCCGCAGACGTAGATGATCGCGCCCTGTTCGATCAGGCTCCAGACCCGCTCCTTCTGCGCCGCCACCAGATGCTGCACATAGGTTTTTGGGCCTTCGCCCCGCGAGAACGCGGTGTGCAGCTCGGTGATCCCCGCGGCGGCCCACGCCTTCAACTCGTCCGCATAGAGATAATCCTGATCGGGATGACGGCAGCCGAAGAACAGCATGGCCGGGCCGAGGCTGGCGCCCCCGGCCTTGCGCGCCTCGCGCTCGGCGAGGAAGCCGCGGAAAGGCGCGAGACCCGTTCCCGGTCCGATCATGATGATCGGCACGCTGTTGTCGTCGGGCAGCCGGAAGCCGGCCTTGGTCCCGCGCACCGTGGCGTGGATGGTCTCGCCTGCGCGGCGGCTGGCGAGGTAGTTCGAGCAGATGCCCTTGTAGAGGCCGCGCCCGGAACTCGCGGGTCCCTGCACCACCGCGACGGTGACGCTGCAACTGTT
The DNA here is from genome assembly GCA_038212905.1 of Hyphomicrobiales bacterium. Lineage (GTDB taxonomy): Bacteria > Pseudomonadota > Alphaproteobacteria > Rhizobiales > Xanthobacteraceae > Bradyrhizobium. The sequence goes on along the minus strand of JBBQUA010000153.1, from coordinate 3,899 downwards.
GGCATCGACCGACGGCGACGACGAGATCGAATAATAGCGCGGCGCCAGCAGCGACAGCATTTCGAGATAGGCGTGGAACGGCAATTCGCAGGCCGGATGCTCGTCCAGCAGGTCGAACACCGATTTCCGCCTGGTCAGGATCTCCGCGCGGTAGCGTTCGATGGCGGCCGCATCGTCGCCGAGCCAGGCCAGCAGCGTCGGCTTGGTCACCGGGCAGCGCGTGTGCTCCGACATGATCTGGATCTGCTTGCGGGTCGCGACCTGCTGCAGCTCGACGAATTCGGAAAGCAGGCGCCCGACCGACACCGTGTCGCCGACCGGCAATTGCGCACGGCGGCCTTCCGCGACCTGCAACCGGATCTGGTCGGCCGGCAGGAAGCCGAAGCGGCGGGCGACGGCATCCACCAGCACGGGATCGTTGCGTGGCACCACGCTGAGATGATCGCCGACCCGGTAGCTGACGCCGGCAGGCAATTCCACCTCGATATGCCGGGTCGAGCGGTCCGAAGCGCCGGCGCCGGCCTTGTTCTGCAACTCGCTGTTGGCCAGCACCTTCATCGGCGCGACGCCGCCGAGCGCCATGATCGAATTGACCGCCGACGGCGCCACCGGTTCGATCTGGTAGAGCGGCTCATCGTCGGCGCTGCGGCTGAAACTCGAATCGACGCCGAATTCCTTCATGGCCAGGGGGGCAGCCTTGGCGAACCAGCTCTCGAACTGGCCGTCGAGGTCGCTGCGGGCATCGCCCTCGCCGCGCTCATACACGCTGCGCGCGCCGTGGGCGGCCAGTTGCTCGTCGATCAGGCGCGGGATCGACTGATAGGTCGCGGCCCAGTCGCTGTTGCCGCAGCCGAACACGGCATACCGCACCCCGGCAAAGGCATCCTTCGGCAGCTCGCTGCCGAGCCAGTTGACGAACTGCGTGGCATTGTCGGGGGCTGCGCCATTATAGGAAGCGCTGAAGATCAGCACGCCGCCCTCCACCGGCAACTTCTCGACGAAATCATCGAGCGGCGCGAGTTTGGTGACAAAACCGTTGACCTCGGCGAGATCGGCGATCCGGGTCGCCAGCTCCTCCGCGGTTCCGAGGTTGGAACCATAAAGCACCAGCAGCGGCGTGTTGTGGCCAGGACGGGTGCGTGCAGCGCGCGGCGCAGCGGCTGCGGTCGAAACCGCCGCGGTCGTCGTGGCACGGCCGGCGTATGCGCCACGGTCCGAGTCGGCGCGCGGCCGCACCTTGATCTTGAAACCGTCGGGCTTGATGGTCAGCGTCTCCTTCAGCACCATCTGGTAACGGTTGACGTCGATCAGCTTGAAGCGCTGCAGGATCATGCCGATCGCCAGCGCTGCCTCATGCATGGCAAAGCCGCGGCCGATGCAGGCGCGCTGGCCATTGCCGAACGGCTTCCAGGCATTGACCGGACGCGCCGCCTCGGCTTCGCGGCTGAAATTCTCGGGATCGAAGGCGTCGGGATTGGGACCCCAGACACTGGGATCGCGGTGCAGCGCCATCACCAGCACGGTGATAAAGGTGTTCTTCTTGAGCTGGTATTTGCCGCCGATGGTTTCGTCGTTAAGCGGCGAGATGCCATAGGCCGGCGCCGGTGGCCACAGCCGCAAGGCTTCTTTCAGAACCTGCGTGATGTAGGTGAGCTGCGTGACCTGCTGATAGGTCGGCCGCGCGTCGACATCGGGGCCGAGCACCCGGTCGACTTCCTCATAGGCTTTCTTCAGCACTTCGGGATGCTTCAGCAGCGCATAGAGCGTGCAGGACAGCAGTCCGCTGGTGGTCTCGTGGCCCGCGATCAGGAATGTATTGATCTGGTAGCGGATGTTGACGTCGTCGAGTTGTTCGCCGGTGGCGCGGTCGACGCCGGTCATCATGGCGCCGAGCATGTCCTTCTTGCCCTCTGCTGCCTCGGCGTTCTTGCGGCGTTCGGCGACGACCTCATCGACCATCTTGTTCATGAAGGCGACGTCGGCGGCGAGATCGCGGCGGCGCTTCTGCAGCCACAGATTCTCCAGCGGAATGCCGCGGGTCATCATGATGGTCTCGAGCGAGCGCACCAGCGATTCCACGAAGGGATGATAATCGCGCCGGTAGAACGAATTGAACCGGTAGTCGAAGCCGCACAGGCCGATGGTGTCGAGCGTCAGCGCCGTCATGTCGTGAACGACGTCGATCTCCTCGTCACCGTTCAGCCGTTCCCACTTTTTTACCAGCTGTTCGGCGATATCGACCATGCTCGGATGATAGGACTGCATGGCGCGGTTGCCGAACGGCGTCAGCAGGATGTTGTGCGCCTTGCTCCAGTTTGGCTCCGACGTGTCGGCGGTGAACAGGCCGTCGCCGCCGATGGCGCGCACCCGACGCAGCGAGCCGCGCACCGCCTTGTCGAAGCGCTTTTCGTCGCTGAGTTCCTCGATCAGATCGTGACCGCCGACGACCACCAGCGGCGCGCCCATCATGTCGAGCCAGAAGATCGGCCCGAGTTCCTTGACCAGCCGCACCAGGTGCTGCACCGGCGCATTGGGGTCCAGCGACAGCATGTTGCCGACCACGGGCTTCTTCGGCGGATGCGGGATCGGGCTCAGTTTGTTGGTCGACGCCATCGCGATAGTTTCCCTTGCCTAATCGTATTTCGTGTAACTCACCGCTCTATCAACGTCATTGCGAGCGAAGCGAAGAAATCCATCGTGTCGCAAAAAGAAAGAATGGATTGCTTCGTCGCAAGCGCTCCTCGCAATGACGACGCGTGAGGTCGGCGCGTCCCTACCCAAACCGCTTCCTGCGCCATTCGATCAGCTTGGCGCTGACCTCGTCCGGCTTTTCCTGCTGTGTCCAGTGGCCGCTGTCGCGCACCAGGTATTTCTCGAGATCGGGGACGATCCTTTCCATGCCGTCGGCCGAGGACGGCGGCAGCACGTGATCGTTCTCGGCCATGATCATCAGCGAGGGCACCCGCACGGTATGGTCGATCTCGGCCGAGCGCTGCCAGTTGCGCGACATGTTGCGGTACCAGTTGATGCCGCCGGTGAAGCCGGATTTTGTGAAGGTATCGACAAACACCTTCTTCTCTTCCGGCGACAGGATCGGTGTTCGCGGGTCGTGCCTGACGTCGTAGCCCGCGATCATTTGCGGGAATGCGAGATTGAGCCGCGGCGATGCGCCGACGCCGGCGACCACCTCTTCCGCCGGCGCATTGCCGCGCGGCACCGGCTTGCGCATGAAGGCATCGAAGGTCTGCTCGACCCGGCCGCCGAAAATCCTGTCGGGCTCGCGCGCCGGGTCCTGAAACTGGACGATATACATGTGCTCGCCGAAACGCTTGCGCAAAAGCTCGATCGGATCTGATGGCGCCCGATTGGTGTGCGGCGTATTGATGCCGACCACGCCGGCGACGCGATCGATATGCCGCAGCGGCATCTGCCAGACGATGAAGCCACCCCAGTCGTGGCCGACGAATACAGCCTTGTCGATCTTGAGGTGGTCGAGCAGGCCGATCAGATCGCCGGTGAGGTGCTCGATGTCATAGGATTCCACCGGCTCAGGCCGGTCGGTCGCGCCGTAGCCGCGCTGATCAGGCGCGATCACCCGGATACCGGCCTCGCTCAGCGCCTTGATCTGGTGGCGCCAGGAAAACGCGATCTCCGGCCAGCCGTGGCAGAGGATGACCGGCGGCGCGTCGGTTTTCGGACCGGCTTCGTAGTAACCCATGCGAATGCCGTTGGTCTGGGCGAACTGCAGCGGCGGCATCTCTATCATCACTGGGGTCTCACTCCGATATCTGGCTTCAGCTTGCCGCGCTCTTGAGGTCGGCCGGTGGCGCAAACGCGGCTTCGAGCGCGGCGAATTCGGTCGGCAGCATGTCGCACAGAACCTGGACATGGGGAATGAT
>JBBQUA010000152.1:0-12971 GCA_038212905.1 Hyphomicrobiales bacterium | reverse complement strand
ACCGCCAGCCCTGAACGGAGCCTCCTCACCCCTTCCGTTCCTGCCTCTCCGCATAGGCATCCACCAGCGCGCGGATCATGCGCTGGTACGGCACACGGCGCTGGCGGGCGGCGCGCTTGAAAAATGTGACCGAGCGTTGCGACAGGCTCAGCGTCCGCGCAGTCCAGTTCGGATTGACTTCCGCCACCGGGCCTTGCAGGAAATCGATCTGCGCGTTTCAATGGCGTAAAGGGGCATTTTGCATGAGAACGGACTTTCGCAGATCGACCACGTTGGCTGCAATATTGCTGGCCGCATCGGCTCTCACGGTGTCGGACAGTCGACCGGCGCGCGCCGACCGCTGCGAGGATATCGCCAAGGAGCTGCAGCAACAGGTCGACGGCATCAAGATCGGCATCACCACCGGAAAGACCATCTATCTGTCGCACCCGCAGGCAAGGGAGCTTTCGCTCGGCTGTCGCGGCGCCAACTACTCCAACGAGCTCTACGCCAAGGCCGACCGCCGCAAGCCGAAGCCGGAATTTTTCGAGCTGGTCGCCAGCGCCGGCGCCATCGTCTTCACCATCCCGAAGCCCGACGTGATGACCGGTTCCACCCGCTGCATCCGGCGGATGGGGCTGCTGCGCGGCGACCGCGTCAAGATGCGCTTCCGCCGGCTCAACATGGAATGCACGCGCACCAGGACCGAGGCGGCGATCGCGATCACGCGCGGCAAGGACGAGTAGGCCAATCACGGCGAGCGGTATCGCCAGCGATTTGTCAACAAAGTCGGTCGCATTCTAGCGATATTCGAGCCCGCCATTGACCATTCCCAGGGGAATCGCCGCGATGCCTCGCAATCGAGGCTGCGGATTCATAAAGCTTTCGCCTCCAGCCCGTCACAGTCGGCAGCAACCAAGCCCAAGGATACTGTCCGATGAATGTTTCTGCAGTTAGCCCTTCCATCCCCCTGAGACCACCCGAGGCCAGCGTGCTCAAACCGCCGGAGGTCAAGCTGGACCGCGACGATCGCACGCCGCCACCACGGGCCGCCCTGCCTCCGGGCCAGGGAACGCGGATCGACCAGATCGCGTGAGGTAACGCTCTCCACTCTCCCCTGGAGGATGAAGAGCGCGAAGCACCGCTCCCCGAAAACGGCGCGTCATGGTCATCCATGACGCGCCGTTGTTCGTGCCGTTAACGGTCAAACACATCCCGCAAAATCGTTTATACTGCCGGCCACAGCACTCACGGAGCGGATGCGGACCGATGCCCGATACCAGGATCTACACCGGCGGCTGCCATTGCGGCATGGTGCGTTTCGAATGCACCAGCGACCTTGCGATGGTCACCGCCTGCAACTGCTCGATCTGCACCAAGAAGGGCCTGCATTTCGCATTCCTGGCGCCGACGAGTTTTGTGCTGCGCGCCGGCGAGGACAATCTTCGCGAATATCTCTTCAACAAGAACGCGATCAAGCACCAGTCCTGCATCGACTGCGGCGTCGAGGTATTTGCCCGCGGCAGCAAACCCGACGGCACCGAGGTGGTGGCGCTCAACGTCGCCTGCATCGACGGCATCGAACTAGCGAAACTGACGATGACGCCGATCGACGGACGGAACAGGTAGGCATTGCCGTCATTCCGGGGCGATGCGCAGCATCGAACCTCAGATGTGGGATTGCACATCGGGGAATCCCAAGATTCCGGGTCTGGTCCTGACGGACCATCCCGGAATGACATGCCTTAAACATCCAGCTCCTTGTAGTGCCGAAAAATGCCCTCCTCGTTAAAGGCGATGCGGCGCTCGCTGGCGAGATAGGCCTTGATGTTCGGCCTGATGGCAACGCGGTCGTGCAGATCGACCAGGCCGGGTATCCTGCGCTCGAACGCTTTCATGCGCTTCGGAAAACCGTAGCGCAACCCCGCGACGGTCTGGAACAGCGAGAGATCGACATAGCTGATACGGCGGCCGGCGATCCAGGAACCGCCGCTGCTCTCCAGCAGCCGCTCGAAATAGTCGAGATATTTCGGCACACGCGCGTTCCAGAATTCATCGGTGCGTTTTTTCGCCGGTCCACGCTGGTCCTCATAATACAGCGAAGGCCCAAGCGGATGATGGGTGTCATGGATTTCGAGCACAAGATCCGCGATCGTCAGTTGCAACTGATGCAGCCACAGTCTTCCGACTTCCGCTTTCGGCGCGAGGCCATGGCGCGGCCCGAGATAGAGCAGGATGTTGGCGGTCTGCCCGATCACGCGTTTTCCCGCTTTGAGAAACGGCGGGGCGAATGGCTGCGTGCCGCGCGCCTCCATCATCTTCGTCATCGCGCCGATGCCGCGCCGGCGCGCCACGTCGGCGTAATCGGCGCCGGCCTCTTCCAGCGCAAGGCGGACATATTCGCCGCGTCCCTGGATCTGCGGCCAGTAGTAGAGCTCATAACGCATCGGCGATTCCTTGCTTGGTTCGGCAGCCCCAGCGACGTAACTCCCCGCAGCTATTTCGGTGCAAGGTCTGCGGAAATCTTCACCGCGCTGTTTCCTGCACCCGCGATGTGGGCCCACAGCGTCCCGGCGGCGCGCGCCAATCCGATCGCCACGACCCGCAGACCCATCAGCCAGGAGCCCTGCGGCGTGCCGTGAAGGCTGCGCATCAAGCGCCAAGGCAGATAGGTGAAGCCATATGTTGCGACCAGTCCGTCGCGCACCAGCCGCTTCGGCGCCGTCCGCCCTCCCCGGCTCGCCTTCGCAGCGGCGGTGACGGACCGCGCGCCGTGGAAACTCGTCGTCAGGGCGGTACGGCACGTAAACCACCTGACGTGGTCGACAACCGCTTCCGGACAATAGAGCAACCGGCCCGCCACCAGCAGTCGCGGGTATGTGCCGAACTGAAAGCCGCCGACCTGCGACAGTTCGGACGGCAGGATTGCGGCTCGCCGGACCATCAAATTGGCCAAACTGGGCGACTTCGGCGCGAGCCGGGCCGCGGGCCAATAGTCCAGCTTGTTGTAGAAGAAGCAGGCGTAAGACCATGGCGACACGCTCGTCATGTTTTCAATGCCGCCGAACAGAAGGTCTGTCTCCGGATGGGCCGCGATGGCCGCGCGATAAGTGTCCAGCAACCCTGGCAGCGGCTGGCCGTGATCCTCGACGACAAAAATCCACTCGTTGCGGGCGCACTGCAATCCGGCCTGGATCAGTTCGAAGATTCCAGCGCCCCTGAGGTTGAGGTGCGTCAGTCCCGGACGGCTCTGGTCTACATAGTTCTCGCCGGCGTCGGCAAAAACCAGCTCAAGCGAGTGACCGTCCGCCGCCGCAAAGAAATCCGGCGGTATCAGGCACCCGGAAATTCCATGCGGCGCGCTGACGACGACCGAAATCGGGATCATCGTTGCGGGCTTTGGCGTGTAGCCGTTCCGGAAAATCCGGGCGGGGCTACGCCGGAAAAACCGCCTGGCGGCCTGGATTATTTCGGGCGTCGCAACGTTGCGAAACATCGTGTCCATCCAGAGTAGCCGACGAAGCTGTATCCGGAACTATCTGTGAGATTTCAGATCTTCGAGCATTTTTGATTTCATTTTGGCGCATACCGCGGCAAGCCGCTCCTGGTCGAGGCGGGTATTGCGCACCTTTCGTCTCGGGTGTTTTTGCAGGTAGAAATTCGAGTTTCGCTGCAGCTCGAAGATGGTTCGCTCGATTTGTTCTTCTATGGTCTTTTCCGGTAACCAGATTTCCCCCACCAGGCCTTTGCGAATGCCGTACGGATAGGGCGACGCCATGTGGTAGTGACCGAGCGGGTGTCCGAGGCAATCGAACCTCATGATGTCGGATCCGTGCACGACCAGGCTGGCAGCAGGGCCGAAATACCGCCTGCCGTCGGCGCCGGTCTGGTCGTTCAGGTATGTCTCCAGGAAGCATCCGTCCTGAAGCTCATACCTGACCAACCTCGGCCGTTTCCGCATCTCATCGGCTTCACCCGTGAACCACCAGAACCGGCGGTCGTTCGTCAAATAGAACCAGCGGCTGGGCAGGCGCCGCGTGATGACATGCAGTCGAGACCGCCAGCTTTCGGGTAGCAGCCGTCTCACGTAGTAAATGGGCAGCAGCATCGAAGGATCGCTCCGCAACTCTGGTCGAGTGTCCGGGATGCTTCAGAATTGGTGTGGTTATTTGGGGGATTTCGACGCTCCCCGCAAGCCAAAAAGCGAGATCCGGATGGCGGCCGTCATCCCCGGCCTGGCCGAGGATCCGGGACGTTGAAGATGATTCAGGGTTCACCGACACGCCGCGTGTGGCGTCGCCCTCGATATCACCTCTTGACCGTCGTTGAGAGCCAACGGGCCGCGCGAACGCGCGCCGGTTGACAGGCTCCGCGAAGCAATCACGGCTCAACGGCTGTGACGCCAGGACGGATTGCTTCGTCGCCGGCGCCCCTTGCGAAGACGATCAGTTCGCCGCGAAGCAATAAAACAGCCCGTCGCCGCCGGTGCTCTTCAGGTCGTTCTGCGAGCAGCCGCCATCCGGGCCGCGCGAGGGATGCGAGGTGTTCCAGGATTTCGACGCGTCATCGTCGCGCAAGCCGACGCGGTCGGCATGTCCGACCATCGCCGCGCCCTGCGTGCTGCTCGTCCAGTTCTTGCAGGTGCGGTCATCGCCCGCCGCGAACGCGGTGCCGTCGGCTTGCGATCCCGTCAGCACATCATGGCGATTCGGCGTGTCGCCGCGCCCGTTGATGACGTCGCCCTTCTCGCTCAGCGCGTTCGCCTTGGTGAGGTTGTTGGCGGCGCTGTGCAACTCGGCGACATCCTTGGCGATCACGACGCCTTTTGAGTTCTGCCACGGCCCCTTGCCGATGCGGTCGCGGGCATTCACCGCGGGCATGCCGTCCGCCGGCTGGGTGGAAAGATAAGCGCGCCAGGTCTTCGTGCCGGCGCCTGCCGCCTGCGCCAGCGTCTGGCAATAATTGTCGGCGCCGGCCAGCCCGCCGAGGTTGCCGCCATTGCCGATCCCGACAGACGTGACGAAGAAACCGGTATTGGCGGCCTGCGCCAAAGCGGGCTGCGCCGCCAGCGTGGTGAACGAGGCGGCGGCAATACCGAAACACAGCCGCGAGATCATCTGGGCGAAAACGGGCATCGTATCCTCCGATGGGTTATTTGATCCGCCGGCTCGTTGAGCGCCGGCTTGGTCTGACATCAACACGACACAGCGATGGTTATTCCGGTTCCACGACGTTGAAAAGTGCCGCCGACGCCACAAAAGAAAAGGCGCCGCGGAATCAACCGCGGCGCCCTGATATCAAGCCGTTGGCAGACGATCAGGTCTGCTGGATCGCCGAGAGCTCCCAGCTGGCACCGCGCGGCCGCACGAAGGTCCATACCTCGGTCGCCTCAATCGGCTGCTCGCTGCCCGCGATCAGACGGTCGGTGCCACGCTCCAGCGTCTTATCAACCAGCGAGAACCGCATCGCCACGCTGGCATAGTCGGTTTCGCCCTCGCGCCAGGCTTCCGCAAGGTCGCCCTGCAGGAGCTTGACGTCGGACACCTTGTTGATGTCGTTCTTGGCCTTGTTCTCCTCAAGGTCCTTGGTGAAGTACATCACCATTTCGGGGGTCGCCAGCGTGTGCAGCTTGGCGACATCCTCGTTCGACCAGGCGGTCTGAACGTCGCCGAGCAAGCGCTCGAAGGCCTCGTAGTCGGCCGGCTGGATCTCGAGCGGTGCACTACCCGATCCCAGGCCGAAGCCGGTTCCGGTTCGCATCGAGTTCAACGGTCCGCCGGGGCCGACTGCGGCTCCGGGGGCCGGACCGGCATAGGCCGAGGCCGAGGCCGGAGCGTTGCGGCGCTGCCACCACGACATCGCCAGCCGGACCACGATGATGATCAGGCCGATCTGCAGGATCAGGCCGATGATCGACGACAAGCCGCCGAGGCCGGAGAACAACCCGCCGCCGAACAGCATGCCGAGCAGGCCGGCGCCGAGGAAGCCCGCGGCGAGGCCGCCGAGCATGCCCATGCCGGGCTTGTTGAAGAAGCCGCCCTTGGCGGCAGCACCGGCGGCCGCAGGTCCGGCCATTCCGGGGCTACCCGGCTGGGCCATGGTGCGGTTGAGCGGTTGCGCCGCCCTCGGAGCGGTAGCGGTGGGGGGCGGCGCCGAGAACGTTCGGCTGCCACGGGAACCGCCACCGCCCGGCCTGGCGTCGGCCGCGGAGATCGCGAACATCACCGGAACCGCCAACGATAGGACGACGGCAAGGGCCTGGACGATGCCGCGCGTACGCTGCGTGAATTTCATGTCTGTTTCCTCAAAATCCCCAGCAGGGGGAAGTAGCCGCTAAGATGGGCAGCGCTGCCCAAAAGTGAAGCCGCCACAGCGACGCATGGCTGCGGCCCTCGGTCGCGGGGATGCGTCAATTGGGCAGGTGTCCGGTTTCCCGGGCGGTGCCCGGATGCACCTCCGCCCTTCCGGAGAGCCGATGGCGCGACGTTTATCCCGCACCCGGTCTTGATCTCGCTCAACCCGCCGGGCCTGACCGCCCTTATGCTGGTGTCTTGCCCGGCCTGTCGGCCGCGCGGGGGTGTTGTCATCGGCCGGCCTGGCACCCCTGCCCTGGCGATCCCGGCAAATCGGGGTAGTCCGCATGACTCTGAGTCCGGTCACCCAACAAGCCCCGGGTGCCGGCCGTTCGACCGCCAAGTGGATCGGATGGACGGTCGCTGCCCTGGTTGCCTGGGGCGCCGTCTACAGCCAGCTCGTTCCATTCTCGGACTGGATCGTCGCATCGACCCGGATCGATCCCAGGACTCATCTCGGCGAGGCGATCAGTTTCTTCGCCTACGACACGCCGAAGGTTCTGATGCTCCTCACCTTGGTGGTGTTCGGCATGGGCGTCGTGCGCAGCTTCTTCTCACCGGAGAAAACAAGGGCACTGCTGGCCGGGAGGCGCGAAGGCGTGGGCAACGTGCTGGCTGCGTCGCTCGGCATCGTCACCCCGTTTTGCTCCTGCTCCGCCGTGCCCCTGTTCATCGGCTTCGTCAGCGCGGGCGTGCCGCTTGGAGTTACCTTTTCTTTCCTGATCTCCGCACCGATGGTCAACGAAGTGGCGCTCGGCCTTCTGTTCGCATTGGTCGGCTGGAAAGTGGCGCTGACCTACCTCGCCTTTGGCCTTGCCATCGCCATCGTCTCCGGCTGGATCATCGGCCGGCTGCATCTCGAGCATTGGCTGGAGCAATGGGTTCGCAACATTCGATCGGACGCGGCCGAGCTTGCTCCGGAAGAACTCTCGGTGGTCGACCGCATCAAGGCCGGCATCGACGCCGTGAAGGAAATCGTCGGCAAGGTCTGGCCATGGATCATCGCGGGTATTGCGGTCGGGGCATTCATCCACGGCTACGTGCCTTCCGACCTGCTGGCCTCGATCATGGGCCGCGACGCCTGGTGGTCGGTACCCGCCGCGGTGCTGATCGGCATTCCCATGTACTCGAACGCCGCCGGCATCATCCCCGTGGTTGAAGCACTCATCACCAAGGGCGCCGCGCTCGGAACCGTGCTGGCGTTCATGATGTCGGTGATCGCGCTGTCGCTGCCAGAGATGATCATCCTTCGCAAGGTCCTCACGATCCGCCTCATCGCCGTGTTTCTCGGCGTCGTCGGAGCCGGCATCATGGCCGTGGGATTCATCTTCAACGCCCTGTTCTCGTGAACTGACGGAGAATATCCATGAAGGAAGTCAAAGTTCTCGGTCCCGGCTGCAAACGCTGCGCCGCGACGGTCGAAATGGTTCAGGCCGAGGCCGACAAGCTCGGCGTTCCCGTGACCATTGAAAAGGTGACCGATTATGCGGCCATCGCCGGTTACGGCATCGCATCCACGCCGGGGATCGTCATCGACGGCAAGGTGGTTCATGCGGGCGGCCTGCCCAGGCCGGACGACCTCACACGCTGGCTCGCGGCTTGAGATGAAACCGATGCTGGAATACCGGGTCGGCGCCAGGCGGATCGATTCGCATGGCAGCGTCGCCTCGGCCAAGGAAGCCGAGATCATACTCGACACCGACGTCGGCGGCCGGCCCGACGCCTTCAATCCGGCGGAGCTGTTCCTTGCGGCGATCGCCGCCTGCATGATCAAGGGAATTGAACGGGTAATCCCGATGATCAAGTTCGATCTGCGCGGCGTCGAAGTGAAGCTGCACGGTATCCGGCAGGACAGCCCGCCGAAGATGATTTCGGTCGATTACGAACTCGTCGTCGATACCGACGAGACCGATCAGCGTCTCGAGCTCCTGCATACGAATGTCCGCAAATACGGCACCATCTCGAATACCGTGGCTGCGGCAACGAAGCTCGAAGGCGTGATCCGGAGGCGGGAGTGATTTCCTCCTGGTTGCCCGGACACGCGACGGCGCTCACGACAGCGCCATGGTCTCCTTGACCTTGGCGACCAGCGCGCTCAGCGCGAACGGCTTGGCCAGGAAGGCAAACTGCTCGTTTTCCGGCAGGCTCTTGTCGAAAGCCTCCTCGGCATAGCCCGAGACGAAGATGATCTTGAGGTTGGGATTGCGGATCCGCATCTCTCGCAGCAGCGTCGGGCCGTCCATTTCCGGCATCACCACGTCGGAAACCACGAGATCGACGGCGCCGTTCTTTTCCTCCAGCGCCTCCATCGCCTCGACACCGTTGGAGGCCTCGATCACGCTGTAGCCGCGCGAGCGCAGGCCGCGGGCATTGAGCGAGCGCAGGCCCTCCTCGTCCTCTACCAAGAGGATGGTGCCCTGCCCGGTCAGGTCGGCCCGGGGTTTTGTCTCAGCCGGTACTGCCTTGGCGGCAGGCTCCAGCTCGGCTTCCTTCTCGGCAATGTGGCGTGGCAGGAAGATGTGGAACGAGGTGCCCTTGTCGGCTTCGGAGTCGACGTAGACAAAACCGCCGGTCTGCTTGACGATGCCGTACACCGTCGACAGGCCGAGGCCGGTGCCCTTGCCGACTTCCTTGGTGGAGAAAAACGGCTCGAAGATCTTGTCGACGATATCGGCGGGAATGCCGGTGCCGGAGTCGGCGACGTCGATCCGGACGTAATCCGCCGCCGGCATGCCCTTGTAGGCGAGTTGCCCGGATTCTTCCGTCGTCACATTGACGGTCCGCACCGTCAGCTTGCCGCCGTCCGGCATCGCATCGCGGGCGTTGACGGCGAGATTGACGATCACCTGCTCGAACTGGGAGACGTCGACCTTCACCGCCCACAGGTCGCGGCCATGCACGAGGTCGAGTTTGACCTTTTCGCCGATCAACCGGCGCAGCAGCATGGTGAGGTCGCTCAGGGCGTCGCCGAGGTCGAGCACCTGCGGCCGCAGCGTCTGCCGCCGCGAGAACGCCAGCAGCTGCCGCACCAGCGTCGCGGCGCGGGTGGCGTTCTGCTTGATCTGCATGATGTCCTGGAACGACGGGTCGGTCGGCTTGTGCGCGTTCAGCAGGAAGTCGTTCGCCATCATGATGGCGGAGAGCACATTGTTGAAATCATGGGCGATCCCGCCGGCGAGCTGGCCGACCATGTCCATTTTCTGCGACTGGTTGATCTGGTTTTCCAGCGTGCGCCGCTCGGTGGTCTCCAGCAAATAGACGATGGCGGCTTCGGTCTCGCGTTCGTTCTCCTCGACCGCGGTGACGAAGAACTGCCCCCAGCGCTCCTTCGGCCCATCGAGCAACGCCTCGACCGGCGCGATATCGCCCTGCCCTTCCGCCGCCTGGTTGATGGCCGCGATCAGCAGGTGGCGGTCGCGCGGATTGACCGCGCGGAAGATCGATTTGCCCGAAGCGCCGTCGGAATTCAGGCCTTGCGCCAGCTTGGCGTAGCGGGCGTTGGCCCGCACCACCGCGCCGGCGCGGTCCACGGTCGCGATCGCCATCGGGGTATGATCGAAGAAGCGCATGAAGCGGACTTCGGCGGCGCGTTGCGGATCGGAATGCTCGTCGCGGGCCCGGCTGATCACCAGCGTGCGCGAGGCGCCGGGCACGCCGTCGGCCCCGAATGCCAGCTTGTGGTAGAGCCGCACCGGCATGGTCTTGCCGCCGCGCATCCGCAGGTCGATGTCGAACACCTCGGTCTTGACCTCGCCGGGCACCGCCACGATCGAGGTCAGCAGCGAAGCGCCGTCGCCCGACACGATGTCGGTCAGCTTGAGGCCGCCATTGCCGATCTCCGCAAGGTCGTGATCCAGCCAGTTCGCCAGCGTGGCGTTGACATAGACGAGGTCGCCGCCGGCATTGACCGAGAAGAACCCGCACGGCGCGTGATCGAGATATTCGATGGCGTGCTGCAGTTCCTGGAACACGTCCTCCTGCCGCTCGCGGTCGCGGGTGATGTCGGCCAGCGACCACACCGCGTATTTCGCCTCGCGCTTGCTGGCGCCGAGCGGGCGGACCCGCATCCGCAGCCAGCGGCCGTGGCTGCCATCGGAGCCGGCGATACGGACCTCTTCCTGCTGCCGCTTGCCCTCGCGCGCCGCCTTGAGCAGGCGGAACACCGCTTCCGAGACATCGGGATTGCCGATGAAGACCCGTTCCACCGGGCGCGCGTCCTGCACGGTCGCAGCCCCCGTCAGCGCCAGATAGACGGCGTTGGAATAGACCACATGGCCGCGGGAATCGGTCACCGCCAGCCCGTCATAGGCGTGATCCGCGATCCGGCCCATGACCGGATCGTCGGCGGTGCGATCGGCGAAACGAATGATGCCGGCGGCGAAGGCGAACAGGTTGAACAGCCCGACCATCGCCAGCAGCGCCAGCAACCCGAGGATATAGGGCTGCGCCTGGGACCGGCCGATGGTCATCAGCGCCACCGCCACCGCCACGATCGCAAAGGCCACCAGCAGCACCAGAACGATGCTGCCGTTCCGCCGCGCCGGCTCGTGGGCGGCGAAGGGCTCGGGCGACGGGTCGTTGTCAGGTTCGGCGGTCATGCCAGCGGATAGAGCCTGTCGACATAGATGTTACGCGCCTGCGCGCACTGCCAGGCGCGCTTTTGCGCGCCTGCTCCTGAGTGCCTGAATCGGGCCTGCCAACGCAAGGCCGTCGCATCAGCTATTTCGCCTGCCGCGATCATTTTCAGCCTGCTCCGGAGCGCCTTCTATCGCCGGTTTCACGTCTGCCGGCCGGAAAACCCGCGCTTGAGGCCCATGACGTAGCCGATAATCTCGGCGACCGCATGATAATGTTCCACGGGGATTTCGCCGTCGACCTCCACGGTCGCATGCAGCGCCCGCGCCAGCGGCACGTTCTCCACGATCGGGATGTCGTGCTTGCCGGCGATTTCCCTGATCTTGAGCGCCAGCGTGTCGATACCCTTGGCCACGCAGATCGGCGCCGGCATGCCGCGTTCATAGCGCAGCGCCACCGCGTAGTGGGTCGGGTTGGTGATGATCACGGAGGCCTGGGGAACCGCGGCCATCATCCGCTTCTTCGAGCGCTGCTGGCGCAACTGCCTGAGCTTGCCCTTGATGTGCGGGTCGCCTTCGGACTGCTTGTACTCCATCTTCAGGTCCTGCAGCGACATCTTCTGCCGCTCGTACCAGGCCCGGTACTGAAAGAAGAAATCCCCGATCGCGACGATCGCGAGCATCGCCACCACGGCGCCCATCAGTTTCAGCGTCAGGCTGGTGGTGACGACCATGATCGACGAAACATCGAAGCGCACCATCGACTCCAGGCGATAGCGCTCCGGCCACAGCACCGCCGTCATCACGGCGCCGAGCGCGATCACCTTGAACAGGCCCTTGACGAAATTCGCCGCCCCCTGCTTGCCGTAGATCCGCTTGAATCCGGCGCCCGGCGAGACCTTGCTGAATTTCGGCTTGATCGACTCGGCCGACCACACCAGCCGGTGCTGGATCATGTTGCCCGCGATCGCCGCAATCGCGAACATCAGGAACGGCACGCCGAGCGCTGCGATCAGCGCGAATCCGAGGTTTTGCGACAGCGCCAACAGGCCCGCGCCATCGGTGCGGATCATCCATGAATTGGCCACCAGACTGCGCAACGGCGCCAGGATGCCGCTGCCGATCGATCCGTGAAAGGACGACAGCACCAGCGTGGCGCCGGCGAGCACGAACCAGGTATTGACCTCCTGGCTCTTGGCGACGTCGCCTTTTTCGTGGGCGTCATCCAGACGTTTTTGACTGGGGTCTTCTGTTTTGTCTGAGGAGTCCTCATCGGACATGGATCAAGCCTTTACCTGAGCGGTATCAGCTGATGCATGACGCCGGTGAAATAGTCGAGGAAGGTTCCCATCATCGTGACGAGGACGAGCGCCAGGATCAGGAAGCCGGCGAGAATCGACATCGGCACGCCGACGAAATAGACCTGCATCTGCGGCATCAGCCGCGCCAGCACGCCAAGCCCGATATTGAAGACGATACCGAACACCAGGAACGGCGCCGACAACTGGATCCCGATCTTGAAGGCGGCGGTGAAGGCCCGGGTCGCGAGCGAGGCGACATCGCCGCTCAACATCGCTTCGCCCGGCGAAAAGATCGAATAGCTGTCGTTGAGCGCTGCGATCACCAGATGATGGCTGTCGGTGGCAAACAGCAGCGTCAGGCCGAGGATGGTGAGGAAGTTTCCGATCAGCAGGCCCTGCTGCCCCTGGGTCGGATCGACCGTGGTGACAAATCCGAGGCCGAGCTGCTGGGCGATCACCGATCCCGCCACCTGCAGCGCCGACAGCGTCACCCGCGCGGTGGCGCCGAGCACGATGCCGATGACGATTTCGTGCATCATCAATACCAGCAGCGCCGTGATCGACTGCATGTCGATGTTGTAGGCCGCGCGGTGCAGCGGCAGGATCACCAGCGTCAGCAGCAGCGCGATCGCCAGCTTGATGCGAACCGGAATATTGGCCTCGCCGAGCCCGGGCAACAGCATCACCATCGCGCCGATGCGGGCAAATACCAGCATGAAAGTCGCGGCGAGTGCCGGCAGCAATGTGACGTCGATGCGCATGAT
>JBBQUA010000151.1:0-13029 GCA_038212905.1 Hyphomicrobiales bacterium | reverse complement strand
TCCCGGCAGCAGATGCTCGATCCGGGAAAATTGATCGTCCCGCAACGCATGACGTTCCATAGAAGGCCTCCCTCATTGAGGCTTCTCATGAATCACGCTTCAGCTGATTTGCGAATCCTCTAAATGACGACAGGCCCTAGTCGATACCGCGCAGGTTGTATTTAATACCCGTTTCGCAAACCGAGGAGGACCGTATGAAGTTGATTTTCGTCGTCGCAGGCGCAATTCTCGTTTCTACGACCGGCGCCCATGCCTATCCAGCCCAGTGCACTAGCCAGTTCGGCTACTCCGCGAAATGCTGCGCTGCGTCTTACGGTCGAAAGGCTGAAGGCGCGATGGATAACGGCCAACGGCATGCGGAATTGGCCGCTTGCACAGCGAAGGCAGGAAAGAAGTGAAATCCATTCTCACTGCAGCAGTCATTCTCACCGCTTCCGTCAATTACAGCCACGCAGCGACCTGCAGCCAACTCGTCGCGCAGTGTGTCGCCTTCAACAAGAAGGGTGGGTACGACACCAGCCGATGTGAAGGCTACAGAGCCTCTTGCATGGCAACCGGCACTTACACCGATCGCAACCGGACCATCAACGGGGTTACGAAGAAGTAATTCAGAGGCGTGCGGCGCGAGAAACAAACTCCAGTCGCACGCCTATGGACCGTCACTGTTCCGGCGCCCGCCGATGCTTTGCGGCTCATTAAGGAAAAAGTCGCGGTTGCCGGTGGCGGCTTACCTCGCACACCGCCTGCTGAGTTACTGAAGCCCCGCTTCGCGCTATCACCAAACGCCCGCCCCCCGATGGGTGGCGGCTCATACCGCGTTCGATGACAGACGGGCTACGACAAGCACCTGCGATGGGGTCCGGAGCCGCCACCCGACCCAAAAGCCAGCCAGAACAGCCCCAGAACACTTGGCACGCAACTGGAACGCACCCACCTGCCCCTTGCCACATTTTGCTGCTATTCAGTGCCCCGTAACGTTCTAAGCAGTGCCGAAACTCACAATGTTCTCAAGGGAATAGGAAACATGCGTTATCTCCACACCATGCTGCGCGTGCGCAATCTCGATGCCGCGCTGAAGTTTTATCAGGATGCGCTGGGGCTGAAGGAGGTCCGCCGCATCGACAATGACAAGGCGAAGTTCACGCTGGTGTTTCTGTGCGCCGCAGAGGACGAGGCGCTGCTGAAAAATACCCCAAAGACCCGCGGCGCGCCGCTGGTCGAGCTCACCTATAATTGGGACGAGGAGAAATACGGCGAGGACCGCTATTTCGGCCACCTCGCCTACGAGGTCGACGACATCTACGCCACCTGCGATCGCCTGATGAAGATGGGCGTCACCATCAACCGGCCGCCGCGCGACGGCAACATGGCGTTCGTGCGCTCGCCCGACCTGCACTCGATCGAGCTGTTGCAGAAGGGCGATCCCAAGCCGCCGGCCGAGCCGTGGCTGTCGATGCCGAACACCGGCCACTGGTAGGCCCGGGCCAACGCCAGGCCCCGGACGACTACCCGGCCGACGATCTCAGCGGATGCGCCGTTTTCTCCCGGCGCATCCGAAACCGACCTTATGTCGGGTCATTCACATCCAGGTGTTCACGGTCGGTGAACCTTTTGGCCTCAAACTTTACTGAGGATTCGAGGGGATCACATGAGCCAGGCCAAGCACTATCAATTCCAGGCAGACCAGGCCAAGCGCCTGGCCCGTCAGGTGACCAGTGCAGAGGTTCGTGAGCGGCTGCTGGAAATGGCCGGCGAATACAGCCGCTACGCCGAATTGATGGAAGCCCGCGAACGGCCTCCCGAGCAGGTTTCGGCCTGAGCGGCCCCGCCTTACCCGGCTAAACAATTCCCAAAATATCCGCCACGCTGTCGAACACCAGAACCGGCGAAAGCCGCCTGAGCGCCTCGGGCCTGGCATAGCCCCAGGACACCGTCCCGAAATCGATCCCGGCCTGCCGTGCAGCCTCGCCGTCACGGACATCAACCCGCATGGTCGCGTGGCGCTTTTTTGCCGGGATGGCCCGCTTCAGGCGCGCGCGCATTTTTCGCAGGTTTCAGCTATCAACGGCCAAAGCCGATCAACGGGAGAGCCAACGCGTGCCAAACAAAAATCAGGGCCGGCTAACGATCTGGGGCCGGGCCAATTCGGTCAATGTGCAAAAAGTGCTGTGGTGCCTCCGCGAACTCGATCTGCCCTACCAGCGCATCGATGCCGGCATGGCGTTCGGCCAGAACGACAGACCGGAATATCTCGCGATGAACCCCAACGGGCGGGTGCCGACCCTGGTCGACGGCGATTACGTGCTGTGGGAATCCAATTCGGTGATGCGCTACCTCAACCTCGCCTATGGCGAGGGGTCGACGATCTATCCGCGGGCGCCGAAGGTGCGCGCCGGTGTCGACCGCTGGCTGGACTGGACGCTGTCGACGCTGCAGCCGGTCGATCGCCCGGTGTTCTGGGCGCTGGTGCGCACCCCGGTCGAGAAGCGCGACATGGTCGCGATCCAGAAGGATGCCGACGCCGAGGCCGCGCAATGGCGCATCGTCGAGGCACAGTTGGCGACCCGGCGCTTCATCGAGGGCGACGATTTCACCATCGCCGACATCGCGCTCGGCGCCTATGCGCGGCGCTGGTTCGGGGTCGAGGGCGTGACAAAGCCCAGGCTGCCGCATACCGAGCGCTGGTTCGCCGAGTTCGCCGCCCGTCCCGGATTTGCCGAGTTCATCGCGCCGCCGATGTCGTGAAAGGCTCCCGTCATTCCGGGATGGTGCGCTAGCACCAGACCGCAGGTGCGCAATTGCGCACCGGGGAATCTCGAGATTCCCCGACGTGCAATTGCACATCTGAGGTTCGATGCTTCGCATCGCCCTGGAATGACGAACAAGCCTCACCGCTCGAACAGCACGACGATGACGATCACGACCAGCGTGACCGCCGTCACCACGAGTCGCGTGGTCCAGCTCATGCCGCGGCTGACCCACCACAGCAGCGCGCAGCCCATCAGCACGGGGACGAGGATATCGAGCTGCAAATCAGACCTCGTTGCGGTTGACCACGCCGCCGCTAGCGGCTGCCGCCGACCCCGATGCTGACGGCGCCGCCGATCTTCACACAGGTCTGCGTGCCGTCAACCCTGACGAAACCGGCACCATAGGTCGAGCAGAAATGGTCGGCGCGGGCGCCCTTCAACGGGAGTTGCCTGGGGGAGATGGATTTGTCGGATTTTTGATGCCTGAATTGCTCGGCTTCTGCCGACGAGGCCGGCAGCAGCGCCATAACGGCGATCACCAGGAGGAGGTTTCGCATTCCGCCTTTTATCGCCGGCGAGCGACCGGCGCTAGCGGACGAATTTGACGCCGACGGTCTTGCCGCGGCGCCAGACCACTTCGCAGCTCCGCCCGGTGCGCGCATCGCGCGAAAACGCCAGCCGCAACTTGCCAGGCAGAACATTGAGATCGTCGACCGTGACCTTGGCGCCGGTCGAGGACAAATCCTGCACGACACATTGGCGCGCGGCAAAACCGCCCTCAAGCGTAATCCATCCGGACTGCTGGACGGATTTGCGGACTTCCCGTTTCTTGGCGGCTGAGGCCATTTTCAATTGCTCCTGAGGCGCTATACCTACCCGGCGAGGCTTTAGAAACCGTTGCGAGACAACGAAAAATCCTGAGGCGTCGGGGCTGCCGGGTGCGCCTCCAGCCTGCCCGCAAAAACGCTTTTGGCGGTGACTTGCCCGCCCGCGCAAACGCCACTATACGTTCGCCCGCCGCTCCGATCATGTCACTGCGATCCGGGGTGCGGTACGGTGCCACCGCCCCTTCTAAGGCGTTGATTTTCCGGGACTATTTTGAACTACCTGCAGCGAAACGGTATCATTGTGACCAACTCGGTCGCAGCGACGCCTTCGCTCCCTTCGTCTATCGGTTAGGACGCCACCCTTTCACGGTGGAGAGAGCGGTTCGATTCCGCTAGGGAGCGCCATTGTTTTCAATGGCTTGGCACCCGGTCCGCTGGTCTAGCCACAACAACGGCCTGTGAGTTGTCGGAGAACCGGATCCTCATACACGGAATCGGCAGCGGAGAGGATCTGGCAAGTACCTGGTCAACGAACCAGGGCCCGGGCAATGCATTACCTACGTGGGCACGGGACCGGCCAAACGGTTCGGTTGAATGCGCTTGATGGATTTGAACATGACGAGAATGCCCGAGAAGCTACCCGAACAGCATTGCCCGGCATGTGATGGCCGCGGCGTTCCTGCAGCCAAACAGCCCGCACGGCCCGGCCGTAGAATTTACCCTGCGCCATGCAAAAAATGCGGCGGCAAAGGTCGGATCGCCAAGATCATTGATTGAGCATGCGTGCGATTGTGATTTTCCTGCGGCCATACGGCAGGCATGCGCGGGACCGCGCAATGTGATCGGCCTTGCCCCCCGGAAACTTGCTTGATCTGACCCGCCGGGTTGCGCTTGGGTGGACGCGGTCGCTTAACCCATCGAGCTACGAGCTGCCGCTTACTGTGCATGGGGTTGTTTTCGATATTTTGGTTTGAGACTGCTGCCCCCTCGGAAACCCGCGACAAATCAACCCGACGGGCAAATTTTCACTTAACCTGATCGGGCAAACCACCAAAAAACCCCGTCAAGCCCTTCGGGCGAAAATATTCTGATTTTCAGAAATACGAAATCAGGCTATATTCCGCATCATTTCTCGCCGAACAAGAAGAGCCAGCCATTGCCTGACCATCGCTCGCAGGTTGACGGAGTCCGGGTCCTTGCCGATCTCAATGCGCTGCGTGGCATCGGCGCCTACAAGACCGGGGTACACAAGCCGACTTTCTCGGAGCCGCATATGCGCTCGCTGCAATGGCTGGCGCAGCGGCTTCCCGCGGCGGGGCTTGTCGCCGGGATCGACGGCATCGGCAACGTGCTCGGCAGCAGTACAAAATCCGGTCCGAAACTGCTGGCCGGCTCGCATCTCGAAAGCCAGAATTACGCCGGCTGGCTCGACGGGCCGCTCGGCGTTGTCTACGCGCTCGAAGCCGCCCGCGTCATCAATGCCGATCCGGGCGCCAATGGATCAGTCGAGGTCGCGGCCTGGTGCGATGAGGAAGGACATTTCGGCTCGTTCCTCGGCTCCAGGTCCTATGTCGGCGCACTGACCGAGGCTGACATCGACGCCGCGCGCGACCGCAGCAGCGGCAGAACCATGCGGGATGCGCTGCGCGAGGTGGGGCTCGCCGGCCGGTCCCGCGCCACAGCTGAACGCGGCCGTCATATCGGTTATCTCGAGGCGCATATCGAACAGGGCCTGACGCTCGAAAGCGGGGGTCTCGCGATCGGCGTCGTCACCTCCATCGTCGGGATCTGGCAGTACAGGATCATTTTTGAGGGCGAGCAAAATCACGCCGGCACCACAAGGATGGACGTTCGCAGGGATGCCGGCCTGGCGCTGGCGAGGTTCTGCGTTGCCATCGACGACCGGTTCCCGGCGTCATGCGGATCGCGCACGGTATGGACCACCGGCCGCATCATGCTCGAGCCCGGCGCGCCCAGCATCATTCCCGGACGCGCGGAAATGCTGTTCCAGATGCGCGACGATGACCCCCGAGTGATCGACCGCCTGGAGACTTTGCTGCGCGACATGGCCGCCGAGGCCAGCGCGCGAGGCCGCAGCACGGTCGCCGTGGAGCGACTTCGTACCGGCGCCCCCGCTTTGATGAATGCAACCTTCCAGCAGGCCATCGAAGCGGCCAGCGCGGCCTTTGCCGGCGGCAGATCGATCCGCATGCCCTCGGGCGCCGGCCACGACGCCCAGATTCTCGCCACCATCATGCCTGCTGGCATGCTGTTCGTGCCCTCGATCGGCGGCGTCAGCCATCACTGGAGCGAGAACACCGAAGACGCCGACATCGTCACCGGTGCCGAGGTCTTCGTCGATGCCTGCCGCCGCCTGCTGGCGGAATGAGCCTACCGGCCTCGCTTCACCCGAACCGGACAGTTCCCGATCAGTGCGAGCCACGGCCCCAGGCGATCGACGCCCAGACGCGCTCGTGCGCGTAATACCAGGCGATCTTGGTCAGGAATTCGAGGGCGGCAATGGAACCCGCCAGCGCAACCTTGCCGGTCAGGTACCAACTGATGACAAAGGTATCGAGCGTTCCCAGGATCCGCCAGCTCACCGCTTTCAGGATCGACCGCGTATGGGTTTCTTTTCCGCTGAATAAAACCACCCGTGCGCCTCGCTGCTTGACGATGCCAGATTCTATACCACTGACGCCCTCTACCCGCCGTCTCATTTCGCACCGAAATCACCAATGGACAGCGCGCGCGATTACGTGCGATGGCTGAAGTATATCTGGCAAAACTCCCTGATTTGACTGAATAATCGCCGGCCGCCGGGGAGCACCGGCCATCCCTGGCCGATGCTCCGATCAAAACAAAAAAGGTATTCAAATGAAATGCATTGCCGTCGTCGCCGCGATTTGCGCGCTGTCCCAAACCGCCCTCGCCCAGACCGGTGATTGCAAAGGGATCGCCGATGCTGCCGCGCGGCTGGCCTGTTACGACAAGGCCGCGCCGCGCGTCGCCGCCGATAAATCGGCGATGGCAAGACCGCTCGCCGCGACTCCGGCCAAACTCCCGGTGTCCAGGACCGAGGACGGGAAATATGTCGATACGATCAGCGCCGAAGACGCCCTGATGAACGCCCGACTGAAGAACATCTGCCGCGGCTGCTGAGCGGTTGCGCATGGTTTGCGCAACGACGCCCGCAACGAAAAGCCGGCGCCCGACCACTCTGACCTGGATCGCGCCGTACGGCGTCCACTGGATCGCCATCGAGCTATTGGGAGGGGACTGCGGCGCAACACCGCACCACCGTCCAACCATATTTTGCCGCGGCCGGTGACAAATCCACTGCGATTGTGACAAGGAAAGGGCCCGGGTCGCAACACCCTGGAAAGAGCGCCTGACTGAGGGGGCTCCACCCGCAAATCCCCTACACCACACAGGCTCCCGCTGCCGCGATGCTCCTCCTCCAATCCCTCCCCACCGTCATCGGCACCGCGGCGATCGCGCCGGCGCTCTTGATCCTGTGGCTCGTGATTGCCGCCGGCGAACGGCCGGGCCCGCCTGCCCGAGTCTGGACCGCGTTTCTGCTAGGCGCCGCCAGCATTTCGCTGCTCGGCCTGGTGCGGAAGCCGCTGAGTTTGCTGTTCGCGGTTCCTGAGCACCCTGGGCTCGCCCAGGCGCTGCATTCGATCCTCGGGATCGCGGCGCCCGAAGAGATCGTCAAAATTCTCGTCATCGTCGCGGTCTCGACGCGGCGCCGGCCGGGCGCGGACCCGATGGACCCTGTGGTCTATGGCGCCGCCGCCGGCCTCGGCTTCGCCGCCTACGAAAATCTGGCTTACCTGGTGCAGCACCAGGAAATTTGGCGGTCGCTGGCCGCGTTGCGCAGCGTCCTCACCGTACCGTTCCATGGCGCGCTCGGCGTCATCGCCGGCGCCTATCTCGCGATCGCCCGGTCCGGCACCGCGCTCGGCGCCAACCGGCACCACCGCGACTGGGCCCGCATCTCCAGCCGAATGCTGATCCTGCTGGCGCCGCTGATGCTGCACGCCGCGTTCGATTTCCCGCTGCTGACGCTGCAGCAAAATCCGGACATGGCATCGTCCACCCGTCTCATCCTGGGCACCACCAGCGTGCTGATCGGATTCGGTACGATCGGCCTTGCGGTTCGGCTGGTGTGGCGGGTCGGACGTCATCATGCGCCGCGCACCGAGGTCGCGCGCGAGCGGCTCAGCCAGTTGCGGCAAATGTGGGCGCTGCTGGTGCTCGGCGGCGGCGCCGGCTTTGCCGGTCTCGCCTTCGTACTGACATCGATCCATCAATGGTTCGTCAATCCCGACCGCAACACGGCGCTGGTGCTGGTGCCGATCGGCCTGATATCGATCCTGATCGGCGCCGCGCTGCTGGTAGCAACCACGTCGATCTATATTCTCGGCCGCAACCGCATGCGCACCACCGCGGAAGGTTTTTCGTCGGTGCCGAGCCAGGGTTGAGCCGGATTTGAATGCCGGCTGTCCTTGATCTCGCGCAAGCGGCGGCGCCGACAAATCTGGCCCAGTGTCGCCGGCGCCAGCTATATTGCCGGCGCCAAGCTCAGTGTTGCCAGTATCGGGAGACCCGCCATGCCGCTTCCCCAGGATATCACCAGGCTGCCATCGGAAATGGGCGCTGCGGTGCGCGCGCATTGGAAGGCCTTTCTGTTCGAAGGCATCCTGCTGGTCATCCTGGGATTGGCCGCGATCACCGTGCCGCCACTGGCGGGGCTTGCCGTCACCATTTTCCTCGGCTGGATGTTCCTGATCTCCGGCGTTGTCGGCATCGCATTGACGTTCTGGGCGCGGCAGATGCCCGGTTTCTGGTGGTCGCTGATTTCGGCGGCGCTGGCCGTCGGCGCCGGCATTCTCCTGCTGGCGAAACCCGCGCAGGGCGTCCTCACCCTCACCATCGTGATATCAGCCTATTTCCTCGCCGAAGGCGTCGCCACCATCATGTATGCGCTGCAGCACCGCCGCGAATTGTCGGAGCGCTGGACATGGATGGCGTTCGCCGGCGCGTTGGACATCCTGATATCGGCCATGATCCTCACGGGATGGCCGGGCTCGGCAGAATGGGCGATCGGACTTCTGGTCGGCATCAACCTTGTGTTCGGCGGGACTTCACTGATCGGGATGGCGCTTGCCGCGCGCAAGAGCTGATCTGGGCCGCGGTTCGCGATCCCGTATTTTTTTCGATGACAAGACACCGGGCATGGGCTATCAGAGCGCCCATGATCACCGTCGCCACCAGCAATTATTGGTATTTTAGCTTCGACAGCTCGCTGGCGGTGGGAGGATCACGCTCAATCTGAAGAATTGCAGCAAGAAGTCCGAACAGCCGCCGCCCGATCTGGCGGCTTTTTTTTGGCCGGCAGGTCCCTCAAAAACAGGAGCCATAGCCGTGTTGAGCACCACCGACGATCTTCGCATCGAGGAAATAAAAGAGCTGAGTACGCCGCAAGAGGTCATGCGCGAGATCCCGCGCACCTTGACCGCGACGCGCGTGGTGACGGCATCGCGTAACGCCATCCATGCCATCCTGAACGGTGCGGACGATCGCCTGCTGGTCGTCGTCGGTCCCTGTTCGGTGCACGATCCCGTCGCCGCACTGGAGTACGCGACACGCCTCGCCGCCCTGCGCGAGCAGCTATCCGACCGGCTCGAGATCGTGATGCGGGTTTATTTCGAGAAGCCGCGCACCACGGTGGGGTGGAAGGGCCTGATCAACGATCCGGACCTCGATGGCAGCTTTGACATCAACAAGGGCCTGCGCCTTGCCCGCAACGTTCTGTCCGCCGTGAACAACCTCGGCCTGCCCGCGGGAACGGAATTCCTCGACGTGGCGACGCCGCAATATATCGCCGATCTGGTGGCGTGGGCGGCGATCGGCGCGCGTACCACCGAAAGCCAGATTCATCGTGAGCTCGCTTCCGGATTGTCCTGCCCGGTCGGCTTCAAGAACGGCACCGACGGCAATGTGCGTATCGCCGCGGACGCGGTGAAGTCGGCGTCGCATCCGCACCATTTCATGGCGGTGACCAAGCGCGGACGATCGGCGATCGCGGCAACCTCGGGCAACGAGGACTGCCATATCATTCTGCGCGGCGGCGGCCGGCCGAATTACGACCAGACCAGTGTCGCTTCCGCTTCGGCCGAACTCACGCGCGCCGGCGTCGCACCGCGGATCATGATCGATGCCAGTCACGCCAACAGCAGCAAAAAGCCGGAAAACCAGCCGCTGGTCGTTGCCGATATCGCGGGGCAGGTCTGCGACGGCGATCAACGCATCGTCGGCGTCATGATCGAGAGCAATCTGGTCGCGGGCCGCCAGGATGTGCTGCCGGGCGTGGCGCTGACCTATGGGCAGAGCATTACCGACGGCTGCATCGACTGGCAGACCACGGTGCCGGCGTTGAATCTGCTGGCTGACGCCGTTGCAGCAAGACGGGAAGCGCAACGCCACCAACTCAGGGGGCGGTCGGCTTAGGCAATTGATCGGCGGCGGGGAGCACTGTCCGCGGCCTGCTATCTGCTCTGTCCGCGGCCTAGCAGCCGCGGCAGATGCCCTTGATCTTGCGATCGAGGAGGGCATTTTCCTTACTGAGCAAATCGTTCGGATCGTTCGGGTTCTTCTCCGAGGGCACGTCGCCGGGGCGCGGCTGGCGATGGCCGATCGGGGCTTCCCGCTGCGGCGGATTTTTCACCGCGGTGGATGATCCGCCGCCGGCCCCGGTCTGGGCGATAGCGGCTGGGCCGCTGATCAGGATCAGCAGCGCCGTGGTCGTGATCAACTTTCGCATCTTGCTTCTCCTGTTTCTATCGCACCCGTTCCGGGACTTCGATCGTTGCACAATTGCGGCGGCCCTGGGCAGCACAGTCCTGAACCTTTCGCACGTCGGCCATGGTGCTGAGTAGCCAAACTCCCGCCCCCACCAGCACGGCGAGAAACCCGAACAGCAACGCGTTCTCGACGTTACGGTTGCCCTCCTGTTGCGGCGGCTGCGGTTCTGCCTTCCCTCTGTCTGCCGTCATCGGATCACGGCTTCGGCGGATAGAGATGAACGTCGCCGCAATAATCGACCACACGATAGCGGGTTTCCGCTCCCGCTTCACCTTCCGATGACGAATCGGCCTGCGACAAGTAGCTCGGTCCGACCGGCGATTTGCCGTGGCCGCCGGGAATATCCAGCACATATTCCGGCTGGCACAGGCCGGACACCCGGCCTCTCAAAGCTCGCATCAGTTGCTGCCCATGCTCGAGCGTGGTGCGCAGATGCGCCGTGCCGGGCGCGAGGTCGCCGTGGTGCAGGTAATAGGGCTTTATTCTGCACTCGACGAAGGCCCGCATCAGCGCTTCCAGCGTCGCGGCGTCGTCGTTGACGCCGCGCAGCAACACGCTCTGGCTGACCATGGGAATGCCGGCGTCGACGATCCCGGCGCAGGCGGCCCGCGCCTTATCGGTCAGCTCGCGGGGATGGTTGGCATGCAGCGCAACCCAGGTCGCAGCGCCCGCCACCTTCAGCGCCGCGATCATCTCGCCGCTGATGCGCTGGGGTTCGGCGACCGGCACCCTGGTGTGAATGCGGATAATCCTGACGTGATCGATCGCAGCCAGATCCGTCATAATTTCGGCCAGCCGCCGCGGCGACAGCATCAGGGGATCGCCGCCGGTCAGGATCACTTCCCAGATTTCCGTGCGCGCGCGGATGTAGGCCAGCGCATTGTCGTAGGCACCCTTCGAGAGCGCGTTCGCCTTGCCAGGGCCGACCATTTCACGGCGAAAACAGAAACGGCAATACACCGCGCAGACGTGAACGAGCTTGAACAGCACCCGGTCTGGATAGCGATGCACGATACCCGACACCGGCGAATGCGTGTGATCGCCGATCGGATCGGCGCTCTCGTTCGCCTGCACGACCAGTTCCTCGGCGCTTGGAATGTACTGCCGCGCGATCGGATCAAGGGGATCGTCGGGGTCGATCAAGGCAGCGATATCAGGCGTCACGGCCACCGCGTAACGTGCCGCGACCTTCTCCAGATCGGCGAGATCTTCGACGCGGGCGAGGCCGTGGGCGACCAGTTCCGTGGCCTCACGCAAGGTCGCGGCCGGCTTGAAATGGATGCTGTTCTTGAAATTGATCTCGTTCATGCCTCACCTGCCGGTGGTGTCCACACCACCTGATCGATCCGCAGCGCACCGCTCGCCAGCATCACCAGCCGGTCGAAGCCGAGCGCAACGCCGCTGGCCTGCGGCATCTGCCCGACCGCGGCGAGGAAGTCCTCGTCGAGCGGATAGCGCTCACCATAGCGCCGCTGCTTTTCGTCCATCGCCTCGGTGAAACGATGGCGCTGCTCGCGCGCGTCGGTCAACTCGCCAAAGCCGTTGGCGAGCTCGACACCGCAGGCATAGACCTCAAAACGTTCGGCGACGCGCGGATCGGACGGTTTTGTCCGCGCCAGCGCCGCCTCGGGCGCCGGATATTCGAACAGCACGGTCAAGCGCCCCTGCCCCAGTCTAGGTTCGACATGCTCGACCAGTACCTTGCTGAAGATGTCGGACCAGGTGTCGTCATCCGATATCCGGACCCGCGTCGTCGCCGCAGCCGCCAACGCGGCGCGGTCACCTCGACTGTTCGCGATCGTGGCGAGCAGATCGATGCCGGCAAAGCGCTCGAACGCCGCCGCGACCGTCAGCAGTTCGGGTTCGGCAAACGGATCGGCCATTCTGCCGCGAAACCTGAACTGCCGGATCCCGGTGGCCTGCGCGGCATGCGCAATGATGACGATGCTGTCGGCCATGACGGCGTCATAGCCGGCGTCGGCGCGGTACCATTCCAGCATGGTGAATTCAGGCAGATGCAGGTCGCCGCGCTCGCGGTCACGGAATACCCGCGCCAGTTCGAAAATCTTCGTCTCTCCGGCGGCCAGCAATTTCTTGCAGGCGAATTCCGGCGAGGTCCGCAAATAGCGGCTGGCGCGCTGGCCCTCGGCGCCTGTGAGTTCGGTGCGGGGCGCATGCAGATGGGTCTCATTGCCAGGCGAAACCTGCAGGATGCCGGTCTCGACCTCGGCAAAACCCTGCTCGTCGAACCAGCCACGAACGGCTCGTGTGATCGCGCTTCGCGCGGTCAGAAACGGTCTGACGTCTGCGTGGCGCGCGGGCGTCCACCAGGGCGAAATCCGGTCGGTTTCGGCCATCAGCGAACCGCCTCATCCGGCCGCAAACTGCTGGCATCAAGCGGCAAAATCAGTATGTTGCAGCCCGAAACCGCCTCTACGGCCCCGGGACGCCCTTGTCCGGATCGGGCCGGGGCCAGAATATCAGGAAAAACAGCCTTGAAAGTCATCGCCAGTTCTATTCGCAAGGGCAACGTCATCGAGCAAGACGGCAAGCTTTACGTGGTTCTGACCGCCGAGAACATC
>JBBQUA010000150.1:0-13219 GCA_038212905.1 Hyphomicrobiales bacterium | reverse complement strand
TTGGAGCGGGCGAAGGGATTCGAACCCTCGACCCCGACCTTGGCAAGGTCGTGCTCTACCACTGAGCTACACCCGCATCCGAGAGATTGGCGGCGCACGCGCCGGCAACGGGCAGAGCTATGCCAAATGCCGCCCATGAATGCAACAGCCCGCACACGAGCAGGGAAGGCGGGGAATCGGGTCAATGTGGGGGTATCCGCGGCATTTCCGCCCGAAAGCCCCAGCTTTCCTCCTGAAAGCCTGGGGTTCGGGTTCCGCCGATTGCAAATTGGCCGTCCAAGGGCCAATTAGGGCTCAGACCGTGCTAGAATAGCCGCCAATCCGAAAAAGACATCAGACGAGGATCCCCGTGACGATAATTGAGCAGGGTAGCGGACCGGCGCCCCAGGCGACGCCGGATTTGATCAAGGAAACCACCACCGAGTCGTTCGTGAAGGACGTCATCGAGGAATCGAAGCGCCAGCCGGTGCTGATCGACTTCTGGGCGCCGTGGTGCGGCCCGTGCCGCCAGCTCACCCCGATCATCGAGAAGGCGGTCCGTGCCGCCAAGGGCAAGGTCAAGCTGGTCAAGATGAACATCGACGAGCATCCGGCGATTCCGGGCCAGATGGGCATCCAGTCGATTCCGGCCGTGATCGCCTTCGTCAACGGCCAACCCGCCGACGGTTTTATGGGCGCGGTGCCGGAAAGCCAGATCACCGCCTTCATCGACAAGCTGACCGCGGGCATGCCGGGTACCGGCGAGCCGAATATCGCGGAAATCCTCGGTGAAGCCGAAGCCGTTCTGGCCGAAGGCGACTTCACTACCGCGGCGCAAATCTATGCCGAAGTGCTGGCGGCGGAGGCCACCAACATCCCCGCTTTGGCGGGTCTTGCAAAATGCTACGTCGCTTCAGGCGCGATCGAGCAGGCCAAGCAGACCATCGGCCTGGTGCCGGAATCCAAGCGCAACGACGCCGCCGTGAAGGCGGTGCAGGCCTCGATCGATTTGGCCGAACAGGCGGCGGCGGTCGGCCCTGTCGCCGAACTCGAACAGAAAGTCGCCGCAAACCCGCTCGATCATCAGGCCCGATTCGATCTGGCCACCGCGCTTAACGCCTCAGGTCAGCGTGCCGAGGCCACCGAACAGCTGCTCGCGGTCGTCAAGAAGGACCGTAAGTGGAACGAGGACGGTGCGCGCAAGCAATTGGTGCAGTTGTTCGAGGCGTGGGGCCCGGCCGATTAAGCCACCATTGAAGGGCGCAAGCGGCTGTCGACGATTTTGTTTTCATAAAACGCGCTGACTTCGAGCAGTCAGCACCGGGACCGCCAATGTCGATCAATGCCGAATATCGCGGGCCGGGCGACCTGCCTGAGGTGATCCCGGTGTTTCCGCTGCCGGGCGCGCTGTTGCTGCCGCGCGGCCAGATGCCGCTCAACGTTTTCGAGCCGCGTTACCTCGCGATGGTGGACGACTCGCTGCGCGACGGCCACCGGCTGATTGGAATGATCCAGCCGGATTTTTCCCACTCGCGTGACGAGGCAAAGCCCGCGCTGTTCAGCGTCGGCTGCGTCGGGCGCATCACCCAGCTCGCCGAGGCCGGCGACGGCCGCTATATCCTCGAACTGACCGGCATCGCGCGCTTCAAGGTAATCGAGGAGCTGACGGTGCTGACCGCGTACCGGCAATGCAAGGTGGACTATTTCCCCTACCTCGACGATTTCACCGCGCGCAAGGGCGAGGAAGAAGTCGACCGCGAGGCGCTGCTGACGGTGCTGACGGATTTTCTCAAGGCCAACGATCTCAAGGTCGACTGGGAAGGCGTCGAGAGCGCGCCCAACGAGGCGCTGGTCAACGCGCTGGCGATGATGTCGCCCTACGGCGCGCCGGAAAAGCAGGCGATGCTGGAAGCTCCCGACCTCAAGACCCGCGCCGAAATCCTGGTCGCGGTGACCGAGATGGATCTGGCGAAGAAGCGCACCAGCGGCGATCCGGGGCTGCAGTAGCCGAGACGGTCATTCCGGGGCGTGCGACAGCGCGAACCCGGAATCTCGCTGAACAGTCTCTGGATCTGCGCGAACCCGGAATGACGGCTGAGAGACAGGTGCCGGCCCACGGCGATAGCCCCGCTATGCCGGTCGAGCTTCCGCTTGACTCAATCATAACCCGGAGGTTATGGGTTAATCCATAATCAACGGGTTATCGATTCCCCATGCCGAACAATCCCGATGTCCTGTTCCGGACGCTGGCCGATCCGACCCGGCGGGCCTTGTTCGTGCGGCTGTGCCGCGAGGGCGAGCAGACGGTGGGGGCCCTGACGGCGCAGTCCGGGGTGTCGCAACCGGCTGTCTCAAAACATCTCAGCGTTCTCCGGCAGGCCGGCCTGGTGCGCGACCGCCATGAGGGGCGGCAGACCCATTACAGCGCGCAGCCCGGTGCGCTTGGCCCGCTGATCGACTGGACCAGCCAGATGGCCGGCTTCTGGCAGAGCCGGTTCGACGACCTCGAAGACCTGCTGAAAAGGATGGACCAATGACCGCACAGGCGCCCGAAACGCGCTCCGTCGTCGTCGAACGCGAACTGCCGCATCCGCCGGCCAAGGTCTGGCGCGCGCTGACGCAGCCACACCTGATGGAGGAGTGGCTGATGAAGAATGACTTCCAGCCGGTCGTGGGTCACCGTTTCAATCTGCGCGGCGACTGGGGCGGCGTGCTGGACTGCGAGGTTCTCGTCGTCGAGCCGAACAAGGCGCTGTCCTACAGCTGGAATTTTGTACACGCCGATGCGGCCTTCAATCTGAACAGTGTGGTGACCTTTACGATCACGCCGACGAAGTCAGGCACGCTGCTGCGCATGGAGCAGGTTGGCTTCCGGCCCGATCAGCGACAGGCCTTCGGCGGCGCCAACGCCGGATGGCAGCAGTTCTTTGCCAAGCTGGAAGAGGTGCTGGTGCGGACGGACTGATATCTGCCGCGCTCCCGTATTTCACTCATCTTGAAAGGAAGCCCCATTGAAGTGGAACAACTGGATTCGGCAAACCCACCGCTGGCTGTCGATCGCCTTTACGGTGACCGTCATCGCCAACTTCGTCGCGATGGGACTGGGTGAGCCTCCGGCCTGGGTGGTCTACTCGCCACTGCTGCCGCTCTTCCTGCTGCTGTTCAGCGGCCTGTACATGTTTGCGCTGCCGTATTTCTCCAGGCGGAGCAGCGAACGCGCCGCGGCACAACAACCATGAAGAAGATCGCCCCGAAGGAAGCAAAAGCCGGAGACTCTCCCTCCCGGCTGATCGATGCGAAGATCGAGCAGCTCGGTGATTGGCGGGGCGAGACGCTCGCGCGGGTCCGGGCGGTCATCAAGCAGGCCGACCCCGAGGCGGTCGAGCAGGTGAAATGGCGCAAGCCGTCGAACTCGATGCTGGGCGTTCCGGTGTGGGAACATGACGGCATCATCTGCACCGGCGAGACCTACAAGAATGCCGTAAAGTTGACCTTCGCTAGGGGCGCCGCGCTGCAGGACCCGTCAGGCCTCTTCAACTCCAGCCTCGAAGGCAATGTCAGGCGCGCCATCGATATCCATGAGGGCGACAACATTAATGAGAAGGCATTGAAGGCGCTCATCCACGCCGCGGTGGCGCTGAATACGGCGACGCGAGCCGCCAGGAAAAAGCCAAAGAGCGCTTGAAACCCCAGTCATGTGGCGAGGAGGCGAGGTCGTCTAATACCCCGCCACCGCCAGCGCGACCACGCCGCTCAGCGCCATCCAGCCAAAGTGCCGGCCGCGCGTCGCCCAGGCGTTGGCGAGGGCGGCAAATCCGAACACGACGGCGAGCGTGACGATAATCCAGTGCCGCGCCGGCTCCGACGCCATCGAGGGCGCCGCGATCAGCAGCACGCCGCCACCGATCCATGCCACGGTGCCGGCCTGCCAGACCAGCCGGATCAGTTGGCGCAGCCGCGGCGGCTCGATGCTGGCGCGGGCGAACACTTTGGTCTCGCCGAGCACGCCATGGATCAGCGCCACCGCGATCGCGGCGACGCCGGAACATTGCAACAGAAGATCGCGCATCGGACCTGGCTCCATACATGACTGTATGGTACATATGAATGTTGCCCCGGTGCTTGTCAATACAGTAGTGTATGGTGAGATGTCGCAGGGAACTGAACAAGCATCCGCATGGCCGATCAACTCTCCGCCAAACACTGGCTCGACCAGGGCCTAAGGACGCTGACCGACAGCGGCTTCACGGCGCTGAAGGCCGAGCCGCTGGCCAGGGCGATGGGGGTGTCGCGGGGCAGCTTCTACTGGCACTTCGCCGATATCGGCGCGTTCCACGCCGCGATCCTGGCGCATTGGCGCGATGTCGCCGCCGAACAGGTCATCGCCAACCTCGAAGCCGCCTCCGGCACCGCTAATCCGCTGCCGATGTTGCTGCGCGGCGCGTTCGGCAACCGGCCGGCGCTGGAGAGCGCGGTCCGCACCTGGGCGAGCGTCGATCCCAAGGCCCGGGCGGCGGTGCAGGCGATCGACCGGCGCCGGCTGAGCTATGTGGAAAACCTGTTCCGGGCGAATGGACTTCCCCCAGCCACGGCGCGGGCGCGGGCGCAGATCCTCTATTGGGCCTATCTCGGCTATGCGTTGTCGGAACAGAAGCTGCCCCGGGCCAAGCAGGCCGCCGTGCTCGACGAATTGCTGGCCATCGCGGCGCGATGACCGGGCGGCTGGCCGTGCCGAACCAATATGCTAAGGGATCAGAACCCGAGCCGGAGACCACCGCATGACATCCCCGTCCGAACGCCTTGAAGGCACCGTCGATCCCAAATTGCTGGAAATCCTGGTCTGCCCGCTGACCAAGGGCCCGCTGGAGTTCGACGCGGACAAGCAGGAGCTGATCTCGCGTTCGGCCAAACTCGCCTATCCGATCCGTGACGGCATCCCGATCATGCTGCCGGAAGAGGCGAGGAAGATCGATTAGCCGAATGCGCGACTTCGCGTCCCCGGGGATTTTTCGTGTCCTCGCCCTGCTCACCATCGTTTGCGGGCTCACCGTGAGTGCTTCGGCCGAACAAACCAGTATCCGGGTCAGCGCCATTGATGCCGTGCTGACAGTTCCGCCCGGTGTGGAGCGCCCGCCGGTCGCATTGCTGATCGCGGGCTCCGGCCCCACGGACCGGGACGGCAATGGACCCGGGATCAAGCCGGACACGCTGAAGAAGCTCGCGGCGCAGCTGGCCGCGCGAAAGATTGCGACGCTTCGCTATGACAAGCGCGGCGCCGGCGGCTGGAAACCGGAATTCGGCAAGCCGGAGGATTTTCGATTCAAGGATTTTGCCGACGACGCCGTGGCGCTGGCGAATTATCTCCGCGACAGCGGAAAGTTCTCGAAGCTCATTCTCATCGGGCACAGCGAGGGCGGGCTGGTAACTGTCCTCACCGCGCGTCGAACACGGGTCGATCGGCTCGTTTTGCTGGCGACCACCGCCCGGCGGCAGGGCGACCTGCTCAAGGAGCAACTGGCAAAACAGGTGCCTGCAGCCGTGGTCAAGCCGATCGCGGATGCCATCGACGCGATCATGGCCGGGCAAGTCGTCGATCCAACGCCACCGGGGCTGTCGCTTCCGCCGGCAATGCAGCCCTCGTTCGCCTCGGCCTTCAAGGAAGACCCGATCGCACCGTTGAAGCTGATCGAACAGCCGACGCTGATTGTAGGCGGCGGCCGCGACCGCCAGGTGACGCGGGTGGATTTCGATGGGCTCGCCGCGGCGTTGCCTGCGGCGAAGACGCTTTGGCTTGAGAATATGAACCACGTTCTGGTCGATGTCACCGATCAGGCCGACGACCTCGCTGCCTACAATCAGCCCGAACGCGCACTCAACACAGGTCTGATTGATTCCGTCGCAGCTTTCATTGGCGAGGCGCGCTGATCGTTTCAGTTCGTGGGGCGGATGGAGCGCTTCCGAAGTCCGGGGCCACCGATCGCACCGATTCCCGGATTACCCCATCGGACGGGGCTTTCGCGCCGATCCGTTGGCTCCATCCGGGCTTCTACGAAGCCACCCAGCTACAGCGCCTCGCCCTTCAACAGCCGCGGCACATCGCCGCCGAGTCCCGCAGCCTGGCGGATGAACAGGCTCTTCAGCGGCGGGGCGCGGTCGACCAGGCCGAGTCCGATATCGCGCACCGTGCGCAGCAGCGTCGATTCGTTGGAAAACAACAGATTCAGCGAATTGGTGGCGAGCCCCATCGCCATGGTGTCGAACCGGCGCCAGCGCTGGTAGCTGTCGAGCACGTCGGCTTGGCCGAGATCGATGCCGAGCCGCGCGGCGTCGACGATCACTTCGGCCAGGGCGGCGACATCCTTCAGGCCCATATTGAGCCCCTGGCCGGCGATCGGGTGAATTACATGCGCGGCGTCGCCGACCAGCGCCAGCCGCTCGCCGATGAAGGAGCGCGCGACGAAATAGCCGAGCGGAAACGCGCGGGGCTTGTCGAGCGCCTTGATCTCGCCGAGATGCAAGCCAAAACGCTGCTCGAGTTCGCCGTGAAATTCCTGTTCGCTCAGCACAACGATGCGCGCGGCTTCGGCGCGCTTCTCGGTCCATACCAGCGACGAGCGGTTGCCGGTCAGCGGCAGGATCGCGAACGGGCCCGCCGGCAAAAAATGTTCTTCGGCGCGGCCGTGATGATCGCGCTCATGGCCGACGGTGACGACGATGCCGGACTGGTCGTAGTCCCAGCCATGGGTGGCGATCCCCGCGCGCTCGCGCAATCTGGAGCGCGCGCCGTCGGCGGCGACCAGCAGGCTGGCCTCGATGACGCTGCCGTCGGCCAGCGTCACATCGACGCCGTCGCTGCGCGAATCGAAGCTGGTCACCGCGGTGGCCCTGAGATCGATGCCCTCGGTCTCGGCGCGCGCGACCAGCGCGTCGATCAGATGATGGTTCTCGACCATGTGCGCGAAGGGTTCGCCCGGCTCGACATTCCCCGCAAACGTCAAAAACACCGGACGGGTGGCGTCCTCGAGTTTGGAATCGGTGACGACCATATCGAGGATCGGCTGCGCCTGCCCTGCGACCTGATCCCAGACACCGAGTGCCCCGAACAGCCGGCGGCAGGCCGCGACGATCGCCGTAGCCCGCGGGTCACGGCTCGGGCGTGTGGCCAGCGCCGGATCGGCCACGATCACCGGAATATCGGGACCAAGGCCCTGACGCAGCGCCAGCGCCAGCGCCAGCCCGGCAAACGCGCCGCCGCCGATGACAATGCTACGCTGTACCGACATGCCCAAACCTGTTTGTTCGCGTCACGAAACGACCCTTGCTACCTGATTATAGCTGGGTGAAACAGGGACGCGAAACAAGGGTCGCGGGCCCGTCATTCCGGGGCAGGCGACAGCGTGAACCCGGAATCTCGCAGTTACCATCTCCAGATTCCGGGTTCGAGGCTCCGCCTCGCCCCGGAATGACGGAGAAAAACCGAAAGCGCGGCCATGTCCAAAGGCGTCATCGACCTGATTTCCATTCTCGATCTCGAGCCGATCGAGGTGAACCTGTTCCGCGGCTCCAGCCCGAAGACGAGCTGGCAGCGGGTGTTCGGCGGGCAGGTGATCGGGCAGGCGATGATGGCGGCGTGCCGCACCGTCGAGGGCCGGCTGCCGCATTCGCTGCACTGCTATTTCATCCTGCCCGGCGACCCGCAGATTCCGATCATCTACGAGGTCGAGCGGCTGCGCGACGGCAAGAGCTATTCGACCAGGCGGGTTACCGCGATCCAGCATGGCAACGCCATCTTCTCGATCATGGTGTCGTTCCATGTCGAGGAGGAAGGCGCGTTCGACCATCAAGACAAGATGCCCGACGTGCCGCCGCCGGAAAAACTCACCGCCGAGGAGGTGGCAAAACAACCGATGTTCCGCGAGATGCCGGACTTCATCCGGCGCTATTACGAATCGGATCGTCCGATCGAATTGCGGCCGGTCGAGCTCGGACGTTACTTCGGCCAGAAGATCGACGACGGCCGCATCAATGTCTGGATCCGCACCGCCTCGAAACTGCCCGACGATCCGGCGCTGCATATGTGCGCGCTGGCCTATGCCTCGGATTTCTCGCTGCTGGATGCCGCGATGGCGCGTTACGGCCGCACCCTGTTCGACAAGCGGATGATGCCGGCGAGCCTCGACCACGCGATGTGGTTTCACCGCCCGTTCCGCGCCGACGAATGGCTGCTCTACGCGCAGGATTCGCCGAGCGCGCGCGGCGGCCGAGGGCTGACGCGCGGCATGATCTTCAAGCAGGACGGCACGCTGGTGGCTTCCGTGGCGCAGGAAGGCTCGCTGCGCCAGCGCAAGTGAAGCTTAGCCGTTCGCCTGCGCGCCTCGTTCAGTCAAAACCGTCTGCGACGCCAGCCAGCGCCACATCCAACGATACACCCATGGAATCGGGATGATGAACACGCTGGCGATTGCGGACACGATCGTACGCCAGAGCAACTGCAGTCCGGTGCCGGTGAATACTACTTCGCGCCGCGTGCCCTGAATATTTCGGCAAATCCACCGCGTCATGGCTGCGTAGACCCACGCCCAGCCGATGATGGTGATGACGGAGACAACCGCCAGAATGCTCCATCCGAGAAAGGCCCAGAACGAGCCCGAGAAACTGAGCCCGAGCGGTTGTCCGTTGGAAGCGAGATTAGCGATCAACCATATGATGAAAAGCCAATACAGAGCGAACTGGACCAGGAACATCAGATTGTTGAGCAGTTCGATGCCGGTCATGGCAACGCCGACAGACAGCACGATCGCCCCGAAATACCAGGGAACCAGCGTCATCGCCTGGCCCATGAAGCTGAGATTGGGACGTCCCGGCACGTGCACGCAAGGTACGAGCCACTGGATGTACCAGACCAGCGCCCATGGGGCGGGGATGATGAGGATGAGACCGATCAACAGCACGAGGCTGCGCCAGACGAATTCCAGAATGCCGAAGTCGATCGAAAGCGGCCCGTCGCTATGCCCGCCGCCGGCCGGCAAGACACGGCCCGAACGCGGCATCGCCGGTGGCCGGGAGGCGCCCGGCGCGAGGCCCGGGATTTCTTCCGCCCGCTGCCAGTTGGCCATTCCCTCGGTCCAGACCAGCGTGTCCGCCGTGATGGTGCCTCGGGCCATCAACTCGCGAAGCTGGATCTCGGGATAGGGACCCTGCTGCTGGCCCTCGGACGCATAAAACCAGGATCGAGCCGCCATCTGATCTTTTCCCCCGGTTGGCCGCAGCGACGCACCGATGCCCCGGCGCCGCAAAAAGCCATTGTGGCGGACGATCCGTGCCCCTGTACAGAGATGCCGGCGCCCGGCCACAAATGTTTTCCCACCGCTTGCAACTTTTTTGTGCCATTTGCCCAGAAAGATGCCAGATTTGTCCAGGCGCAAATCACCTGACGCCCAACTACCGAAATCGAGAAGATAAGGCCTGACCATGAAACTCGTCGTCGCGATCATCAAACCGTTCAAGCTGGACGAAGTCCGGCAGGCGCTGACCGCCATCGGCGTCCACGGCATGACGGTGACCGAGGTCAAGGGCTACGGCCGCCAGAAGGGCCACACCGAAATCTATCGCGGCGCGGAATATGTCGTGAACTTCCTGCCCAAGCTGCGGATCGAGATCGCGGTCGCTTCTGACATCGCGGACAAGGCGGTCGAGGTGATCACGGCCAGCGCGCGCACCGGTCAGATCGGCGACGGCAAGATCTTCGTGACGCCGATCGATCACGCGCTGCGCATTCGCACCGGTGAGACCGACAGCGACGCGCTCTGACGGGCTTCCACTGCATCCAAACAGCGGTGCTTCAAGACATCGCATCAAGACATCTTATTTCGATAACAGGCTGGGGAAACATTATGGGGGTTCTGCCACGTCACGCAGCTCGCGCTGCGGTGACCTTTTCGATCGCATCATTGCTGGTATCGCCGGGGACGCCGGCGCTGGCCGCCGAAACCTCCGGCATCAACGCCGCCGACACCGCATGGATGATCGCCGCCACTGCGCTGGTGCTGATGATGACGATCCCGGGCCTGGCGCTGTTCTATTCGGGCATGGTGCGCAAGAAAAACGTCCTGGCGACGATGGCGCAGAGCCTTGCCGCCGTGGCGCTGATCTCGATTCTCTGGGTCGCCTTCGGTTACTCGCTGGCGTTCGTCGGCGACGGTCCCTGGCTCGGGACGCTGGATCGCTGGTTTCTCGCCGGCATGAAGATGGACGACGTCAACCCGGCGGCGAAGACGATTCCGGAAGCGCTGTTCATGCTTTACCAGATGACGTTTGCGATCATCACGGTGGCGCTGGTGGCAGGCGCGGTGGCCGATCGCATGCGGTTCTCGGCCTATCTGCTGTTTTCCGTCGGCTGGTTCATGTTTGTCTATGTGCCGCTGGCGCACTGGGTTTGGGGCGGCGGCTTCCTCGCCACCATGGGCGTGCTGGATTTTGCCGGCGGCCTCGTGGTGCATCTGTCGGCCGGCGTCGGCGGCCTGGTCGCGGCCAAGGTGATGGGCAAGCGTCATGGCTACGGCACCGAGAATCTGGCCCCGTTCGACCTGTCGCTGGCGGTGATCGGAACCGGCATGCTGTGGGTCGGATGGTTCGGCTTCAACGGCGGCTCGGCGCTATCAGCCAGTCCGCGCGCGGTCATGGCGATCACGGCGACGCATCTGGCCGCCTGCGCCGGCGCGCTGACCTGGGGCGCCATCGAATGGTCGACCCGGCGCAAGCCGTCGGTACTCGGAATGATCTCCGGCGCGGTGGCGGGATTGGGCACCATCACGCCCGCCTCCGGCTTCGTCGAGCCCTGGCACGGTATCGTCATCGGCGTGATCGCGGGCCTGCTGTGCTTCTGGGCCTGCACCAGCCTGAAGCAGCGTCTCGGCTACGACGATTCGCTCGACGTCTTCGGGGTCCATGGCATCGGCGGATTGACCGGCACGCTGCTGGCCGGCGTGTTCGCGACCGCCGCGATCGGCGGGACCTCCGGCCTGCTCGAGGGCAATGGCCGGCAATTGCTGATCCAGTTCTACGGCGTGGCCGTCACCTTGCTGTGGTCGGGCGGCATGACGTTCGTGCTGCTGAAGCTGGTCGGCGCCTTCGTGCCGCTGCGGGTTTCGCTGCAGCAGGAAATGGAAGGCCTGGATATTTCGCAGCATGGCGAGGCGCTTCAATAGGCTTCTCTACCTAAATACCCGCAAACCTGCCCGCCCCATGGGCAGGATTATGTCCACAGTCTGTCCTGCCTCATCTGTGAGCAGGCATGGCTAGGCTTTAGGCGCGGCGGAATAGCGCAGGTAGGGCCGAATCCCGAAAAGCCCGAAAAGGCCCGCGTTCATAAACCGTTAGGGAATTCGGCCGATCTGGCACGGCATTTGATTCTATCTGGTCTGGCTGTGCCCGCGTAGTGAACTTCTCCGCGTGGTGAACCTCAGTCGAGAACGCCCGGTCGTGTCTGGACCGGGCCCAAGCGGGGATAGGACCCATGAAAATTGTTATGGCGATCATCAAGCCATTCAAACTCGAAGAAGTCCGGGACGCCCTGACCGCCATTGGCGTTCACGGTCTCACGGTGACGGAAGTCAAGGGATATGGCCGGCAGAAAGGCCATACGGAAATCTATCGCGGTGCCGAATACGCGGTGAGCTTCCTGCCCAAGATCAAGATCGAGGTCGCCATCGCCTCGGACCAGGTCGACAAGACCATCGACGCCATCACCACGGCCGCCAAGACCGGACAGATCGGCGACGGCAAGATCTTCGTCATCAACCTCGACCATGCGGTTCGCATCCGCACCGGCGAGGCCGATGCCGCGGCCCTCTGATTTCGCGCTCAACCTTTTCCACTCAGGAGTAAAACAAATGACGTTCAAACGTCCCTATGGCGCGGGGTTGGCGGCCTTCGCAATCGGCCTGCTCGCCGCAACCTCTGCCTTTGCCGAGGCAACCGTCAACAAGGGCGACAATGCCTGGATGATGACATCGACGGTGCTGGTGCTGTTGATGACGATCCCGGGCCTTGCGCTGTTCTATGGCGGCCTGGTCCGCTCCAAGAACATGCTCTCGGTGCTGGCGCAGGTGTTCTACACCGTCTGCATCGTCTGCATCCTGTGGGTGCTGTACGGCTACAGCCTGGCCTTCACCGGCGGCTCCGACTTCATCGGCGGCTTCTCCAAGGCCTTCCTGAAGATCGCACCCGAAGGCAAGACCATTCTCGATGCCCAGGTTGCGACCTTCACCGCCGACGTCAACATCACGGAACTGATCTATATCTGCTTCCAGATGACCTTCGCGGCGATCACCCCCGCCCTCATCGTCGGTGCGTTCGCCGAACGCATGAAGTTCGCGGCGGTCGCGCTGTTCGTCCCGCTCTGGGTTACGCTGATCTATCTGCCGATGGCGCACATGGTTTGGTACTGGGCTGGACCGGACGCGATCACTGCGGCGCTCAAGGCCGTGGAAACCGCGGCCGACGGCGCTGCCAAGACGGCCGCGACCGCTGCCTTCGAAACCGCGAAGACCGCCTTCGGCGATGACGCCGGCTTTATCTTCAAGAAGGGCGCGATCGACTTTGCCGGCGGCACCGTGGTGCACATCAACGCCGGCATCGCGGGTCTCGTCGGCGCGATCCTGATCGGCAAGCGTACCGGTTACGGCAAGGACCTGATGGCACCGCATTCGCTGACCATGACCATGATCGGCGCCTCGCTGCTCTGGGTCGGCTGGTTTGGCTTCAACGCCGGATCCAACCTCGAGGCCTCCGGCGGCGCCGCCCTGGCCATGACCAACTCCTTCGTCGCAACTGCGGCGGCGGCGCTGTCGTGGATGTTCGCGGAATGGATCATCAAGGGCCATCCCTCGCTGCTCGGCGCGTTGTCGGGCGCGGTGGCGGGACTTGTGGCGGTCACGCCCGCGGCCGGCTTCTCCGGTCCGATGGGAGCGATCGTGCTCGGTCTGGTGGTCGGTGTGGTCTGCCTGTTCTTCTGCACCGTGATCAAGAACGCGCTCGGCTATGACGACGCGCTAGACGTGTTCGGCGTCCACTGTGTCGGCGGCATCGTCGGCGCGCTCGGCACCGGCATCCTGGTGAATCCGGCTCTCGGCGGCACCGGCGTCATGGACTACGTCACCGGCAAGATCGCCGATTACGACCTGGTCGCGCAGATGACGTCGCAGCTCTGGGGCGTCGGCACCACGCTGGTGTGGTCGGG
>JBBQUA010000149.1:0-13222 GCA_038212905.1 Hyphomicrobiales bacterium | reverse complement strand
TCACGGTGTTCGAAAGCTACGACGACATTGTCGACAAATCCTGCGCCGCGTGGCGCTTCTTCGCCGACGACCCAGAGCGCGTTGCTTCAATAACATCCAGAACCTGGGCGACGGTCAATCCTTGAGGCCGTTGGTATGAGTTACCGGACCGCGGCGATCTTCGGTCCAGATGAAAGCATCTGCGTGTCAGTTGCCGAGGGCCGGTTCGACGGCAATGTCGGGTCCGGCGATCGCAAAGCGGCGTCGGGCGGTGCTCCCTGGGATGGTCGACGGGCAGCGGTTGCCGGAAGCACGATCACTTTGGCGCCGACTTTCACCCGTTCATAGAGGTCCACGACGTCGTCATTGGTCAGCCGGATACAGCCGGAGGAAACCCGCTTCCCGATCGTATCCGGCTTGTTGGTGCCGTGAATTCT
Source organism: Hyphomicrobiales bacterium (assembly GCA_038212905.1). Lineage (GTDB taxonomy): Bacteria > Pseudomonadota > Alphaproteobacteria > Rhizobiales > Xanthobacteraceae > Bradyrhizobium. The sequence continues at coordinate 12,806 of JBBQUA010000149.1, read as the reverse complement.
GTATTCGGTTTCGCCCAGATACATCGCGCGCGCGCCGAGCGGATTGCCGGGACCGCCTGCCATGAACCGCGGCAGATAGGGCTGACGCGAGACCATTTGCGCAGGCGGATGCCAATCCGGCCATTCTGCCTTGCGGGCCACGGTCTGCTCACCGGACCATGTGAAACCTTCGCGGCCGACACCGATGCCGTAGCGCATCGCCTGTCTGTCGTTCAGAACGAAATAAAGGAATGTGCTGCCGGTATCGATGATCACGGTGCCCGGAGTCTGGCGGCTGGCATAGTCAACCACTTGCCGCACAAGTGCTCCGGGACCCTCGGCAGCCTTTGGTGGTTCGACCAGAGGCGCCGGGGCTGGAACCGGAGCCGGGGCTGACGCATGAACCGGAGGCGCCACATAAACCGGGGTTGACGACGCCCGGGCCTGGGACGCGGACGGCTTCCGTACCGGTTGCACGCTGCCCGGGCGAGACAACACACCGTATCCCGATGCGGCGACGGCGATGACGCCAATTGCAACTCTCGCGGCCATCGGCAGTGCGAAGACCTGCGCCTTTCCACGGTTGGCCCGCTTGCTCATGTCTTTCCCCAGGTCACCATGCCCTGAAGAAGTACCCAGCAAAATTTAATAAACTTCGTGCCCGGACTGGAACTGTTAGCGGTGGTTAACGCCGAACTCTTGTTCGGCAGCATGAAAAGCCCGTAGGATGGGTGGAGCGAAAGCGATACCCATCATGTTCGCACGGTGATGGGTTTCGCAAAGAGCTCAACCCATCCTACGGACTGTCGGGATCGGTGGCAGGCTTCGCCGGCGACATCGGCGCGGTGATGACAAGGCAGGATATTTTGACTAACCTTCAATGCGGGCCATCAAGACGGCAGGACCGGCTGCACGAGGGAAGATTGATGAGCACAGTCAAAAGCGCCCTGACCCAGAAGAGCCGCGCCCTGATCCATGTTCGTTCCGACGACATGGTCGTCGAAGCCCTGCGCCAGATGCGCGACAACCGGGTTCGGTCGGTGCTGGTCATCGACGACGACGTGCTGGTCGGTATCGTGACCCAGGGTGACTGCGCCGTCAAAGTGCTGCTGCCCGGGCTCGATGCGAAGCAGACGCCGGTGGGCCAGGTGATGACGGGCAACCCGGTGACGATCAAGCCGGACGATCGGCTGGAAGGCTGTATGGCAATGATGGCTGCGCGCGGTTTTCGCCATCTGCCAGTGCTGGACGCGGGCAAGGTCGTGGGCGTGATCTCGATCGGAGACGTCGTCAAGGACATCATCCGGGATCTGGAGCACAATGTGGGCGACCTGACGGGCTACATCATGAGGGACGGCCCCGGGGGCTGACAGACGAACCGCGGCCCGGTGATGGGTTTCGCGAAGAGCTCAACCCATCCTGCGGGCTCATCATCGCCGACGAACCCCGCTAACCGGACATCGATTGGCATGTCAAAGCGACGCGAATGACCCGAAGCGGGCATGCGGGGCCGGAGCACAAAGAGGGTCGGTTGACCCCTAGTGTTCCAAATTCATGATGATAGGGTGTCGTAATTCGCAGTATGACCGGTGAGGACGCAATGGGATGGTTTGACCGGCTGTTTGGAAGTACCCCTGGGCCTACCAGGCAACTCTTTGCCAGATTCAGAAGGAAATCATGGGCGCCGACTGATCCTGATCTTCTGAAGATTGCCAAAGACCGAAAAGGGCATATTTCACGGAAAGCTGTGAGAGATGAGTATAATCGGCTGGTTCTGGAGAAGTACGCGCACGATAAGGCCTGATTTCCAATTCCATCTAGTGGCGCAAGCTTTTGTATGCCCGCATCGCGCGTGAGATTGTTGGCGAAGCTCAAGTCACCTTGCTTCGGTTAGCGCGTAGGATGGGTAGAGCGAAAGCGATACCCATCAAGTTCGCCCGGAGATGGGTTTAGCGAAGAGCTCAACCCATCCTGCGGGCTTCAAAGCCGTCTATGACCCACAACGGACCTTCTGCACTACCCCCTTCAGCGATGATCGCGCACGGTGACGCCGGATTTTCGGCCTTTCTCGCCGGGGGCTCCAAGCTGCTCGTACCCCCCTTTCCATTTTGGGCCACCGATTTTGGGAGCCTGCGTGGCTTTGGCTTTTTCTCCGTTGACCGTGACACCGCCTGAAGGCGCTCCGTTCGTACCGCGATGGTCACGCGACACCGTACCGGCCGAGGCAATATGTGTTGCGGCGAGCATCAGTCCAATCGAGATTGTCACGCTGAGACAAGGCAATATTCTGAAACCCAGACGAAAGATCATGAACTTTCCTTTTCGTTCGATGGACTTCTTGGCGTTTCCGAACTACCCGAGCGGCCGCCACCGTCAGAATTATTGGAATTGGAATCGCCAGAATTTCCAACCAACGCCTTTGCATGTCGCGCGGCTGGTGATCAAGAAGTGTGCGGCTTATCTGTGGGGGCAGCAACTGAAATGATGTCGGCAGAAGCCTCCAAAGATCGCCGATACTGCACTTTGAATGCGGCTCGAGCTTGAACGAGAAGTTCGCGGGTTACGTGCCTTGCCTCGCTACTGCTCGCATCTGTCATCGCCAGTCTTGGTTTTGATAACCAGGCCAGCCCAGCTTCCTACACAGCGCGTAGGATGGGTGGAGCGAAAGCGATACCCATCATGTTTCAAACGGTGATGGGTTTCGCGAAGAGCTCAACCCATCCTACGAGCTGCTTGCACGAAGGCCAGGAAACCGCGAAAACCCAGCCCAGTTCACAAATCATTCCAGGAATCCCAACCACATGCAGTTTGATGACGTTATCCTCGGTCGCCGGAGTATCCGCGGCTACAAGCCCGATCCGGTACCGATGGCGCTGATCAAGGAAATCATCGGTTTGGCGATGCGCGCGCCGTCGTCGATGAACACCCAGCCGTGGAATTTCTATATCATCACCGGCGAACCGCTGGACCGGATCCGCGCCGGCAACACCGAGCGGATGGTGGCGGGCATCCCGCAGTCGCGCGAATTCCGCACCGGGCAGGCCTTTGCCGGCCCGCATCGCGACAGGCAGGTCGGCGTCGCCAAGCAATTGTTCTCCGCCATGGGGATCGCGCGCGACGACAAGGACAAGCGGCAGGACTGGGTGCTGCGCGGCTTCCGTCAATTCGACGCGCCGGTCTGCGTGATCGTGACCTATGACCGCGTGCTGGATGGCAGCGACGATACGCCGTTCGATTGCGGCGCGGTGGCGACCGCGCTGGTGAATGCCGCCTGGTCGCGCGGGCTGGGCGCCGTGATCAACAGCCAGGGCATCATGCAATCCCCCGTGGTGCGCGAGCACGCCGGAATAGCCGACGATCAGGTCATCATGAAAAGCATTGCGCTGGGCTGGCCGGATGACAGTTTCCCGGCAAACGCTGTCGTGTCCGAACGACGATCCGTCGAGGAAGCCACAGTGTTCGTCGGCTTCGGGAATTAGGCGCGGTGCGGGTTAGCGCAGCGACCCGCCGATGCTACCAACGTCGATGGCGGATTACGCTTCGCTAATCCGCCCTGCGGCTCTATTCTGATTCCCAACCGGTCCTCGCGGCCGGACGATGGACAAGAAACGACAGGCAGGAAAATGAAAAAACTGACTCGGCGGACGTTCGTGACCGGTTCGGCGGCGGTGTTGTGCGCGCCGTCCGTGAAGACCGCGGCGCAATCGGCGTGGCCCGCACGCCCAATTCGTATCCTCGTGCCGTATCCTGCGGGCGGCCAGACGGACGGCATCGCGCGGGCTTTCGGCGACTATCTGGCGCGGCAGGTGGGAAAGCCGGTCATCGTCGAAAACAAGGCCGGCGCAGGTGGCGTCATCGGCGTGACGGAAGCGAAGCGCGCGGAACCGGATGGCACCACCATCCTGTGCACGATTTCCTCGTCCCTGATCCAGAACCGCCTGACGGTGAAGGACCTGCCCTACGATCCCGAGAAAGATTTCATTTATCTGACGCTTGTCAGCGGCACCGGAACGCCGGTGGTAGCGGCGAAGAAGACCGGCGCCACCAACCTTCGGGAGTTCATCGAATATGGAAAAAAGGTCGGCAGCCTGAACTGGGGATCGTACGGCGTGGGCTCGACGCCGCACGTCCTGATGGAGACGATCGCCAAGCAATACGGCATTCAGTTTCAGGTCATCCAGTATCGCGGGGAGGCGCCGATGTGGACCGACGTCGCGGGGCAGACCCTGGATGGCGCCGCCGGAAGCTATGCCGCGGCAGCCCCCGTCATTCAGGCGGGCACCGGAACCCTGATCGCCGTGTCAGGCGGCCGTCTGCCGCCGTATCCGGACATGCCCACGATGACCGAGCAGGGCGCGGTCGGCGACTTCTACGACACGCGCGCCTTCACCGCCTTCGCGGTACCCAGCGGCACACCCAAAGAGATCGTCCAGCGACTCTCGTCGCTATTGATACAGGCCGGATCCGACGCCAGGGTCCAGCAGATGCTGAGCAACTTCCTGCTGACTCCTCCAGCCGATCTCGAGGCGACGGCCCGTATTTTCAGGCGCGACAGCGATGTGATGCTCGGTATCCTGCGCGATCTCGGCGTCAAGCCACCGGAGTAATTTGCCAGCACGCGTTTGAAAGGCTGATTGCGCTTCGCGGATCCGCCCTGCGGCCCTCATCCTGATGAGCCGCGCGCGCTTCGCGCGGCGTCTCGAAGGATGGCAGCAGGCAGTTTGCCCGATGGTTCGAGACGCGTGTCCGACAGCGCCAGGCGCTGCCGGACGTGCTCCTCACCATGAGGGAGCGGGGTGTCGTCCCCTGAGGGGCGACGACGTCCTCACCGCAGGATGAGGCCGATATTCGTTCGCAGGTTCTCTGAGAATCTACTTCTTCGGCAACCTCGGCTTCTCGATTCCGGCAAGGTCGCACAACACATCCACCATCGCCGAAAAGTCCTTATCCCCGAAACCGCGGGCGCGGGCGGTACTGAAGGCTTCGCGGGCCGCGGCCGCCATCGGCATCGGGACTTTTACCGCATTGGCGGCATCGATGATCAGCGTCAGGTCCTTGTGGGCGAGATCGATCGTGAAGCCCGGCTCGATATCGCCGGCCAGCACCTTGACCGGCCATGCGATCTTGAGCTGACCGTTGACCGCGGTGGTGCCATAGAGCACGTCCAGCGTGCGTTCGAGGTCGAGCCCGAAGCGCTGCGACAGCGCGAGCGCCTCGGCATTCATCTGGCAGGACGACACCGCCAGGAAGTTGTTGACCAGTTTTGTCCTGGTGCCGCTGCCGACCTCGCCGCAGTGATAGATCGTGCTGCCCATCGCCTCCAGCAGCGGTTTCACGCGCTCGAAATCCCCTACCGAGCCGCCCACCATGAACAGCGATTCGCCGCGGTCGGCGTGGCTGGCGAGCCGGCCGACCGGCGCATCGACGAAGCCGATGCCTTTGGCCGCGGCGGCCCTGGCCAGCCGGTCGGTGGTGCCGGGATCGATGGTGCTCATGTCGAGGATCAGCGCGCCGGGCTTCGCGCTGGCAATGATGCCGTCGGTGCGGGAGACGACGTCGTCGACCACGGCTGAGTTCGGCAGCATGGTGACGATGATGTCGGATTTCTGCGCCACTTCCGCCACAGTGGCGGCGCTGCCGGCCTGCAGCAGTTCGAGTTCGGCGACCGCCTCCGGATTGATATCGTTGACCGTCAGCCGAAAACCCTTGCGGCAGAGATTGGACGCCATCGGCCGCCCCATCCGTCCCAAGCCAATGAACCCGACCTTTTCCATGCGTTTCTCCATTTTGTTCTTGAGGGCATGCGCCCCGCCCCGGCATCGATGTCAGGCGAGGTAAAGGTTTTTTGCGGTGGTGTAAAACGCCGCGGCGCTCTTCTTCTCCCCTCCTCCCGCGCGCCCTTGCGCGTGGTGGGGAGGGGAGAAGTCAGGACTCGCTATGCCCCTGCGGATCGACCAACCGGTTGATGCGCTGCGCCGCGGCCAGCGCGAACCGCACCGTCATCGCCTTGCGGGTGGGCGCCGGCAGGCGATGCTCCGGCGCCTCGCAATGCAGATGTGCGCCATAGGCGTCGGCCACGATCAGACCGGTTTCGGCCGGGAAAATCTCGCACGGCAAATCCCGGGTGAAGGCAAAGTACAGCCGGTCGCAATGCGCGCGGTAATCCTGCCATTTCTGGTCGGCACGCAAATCCTCCACCGAGGATTTGATCTCGACGATCCAGATCTCGCCGCGCTCGTTCAGCGCCACCAGATCGGCGCGCCGTCCCGACGGCAGCGGCAATTCGCTGATGCAGGCAAATCCCAGCGACCGTAACAGCCGCGCGGTGCCGCGCGCGATCGCCAGCGCCGTCTCCGACTGGCGACGGTCCGGCGGCGGCACGAGGCTGACCTGGCGGGCGGGCGATTCCATGGACGCAGGCTAGCCGATTTCGCGCCGGCTGACATTAACCCTTGGCGCCAGGTCAGCCGCAATTTCTTACCGGCCCGGCCTTGTTTTGAACCTCACCAATCTGCCCGCAAGCGGGGCGAGGTAAGCGCGGAACCCTTGCCCCCTGCCGGATTCGGCTTGGGAATAGCGCCCGGCCGGGCTAACCTGGCGCCCGCCTGAGGGGGCGGGGATTGTGACCGAGTTCAGCTTTTTTGCGCGCGCCGCGGAATTGAGCGTCGCCGAGATTGCCGCATTGACCGGGGCCGAGCCGTGCGAGGGAGCCGACCTCTCCCGCCGCGTCAGTGGCATTGCGCCGGTGGATCAGGCCGGCGCAACCGATCTCACCTTCGTGTCCGAAACCAAATTCGTCGCTTCGCTGCGATCGACGAAGGCCGGTGTGGTCCTGACCAGCGAGCGCTTCGTCCGCCATGCGCCAAAAGGCGTCGCGGTATTGCACGTGCGAAAGCCGTATGACGCCTTTGTCGCGGTCGCGCGCCGGATTTACCGCGGCGCGCTACGTCCGGCTTCGATGTTCGGCACCGTGGGTGTCTCGCCGGGCGCGATGGTGCATCCGACGGCGCAGCTGGCGGAAGGCGTTACGGTCGATCCGTTCGCGGTGATCGGGCCGTCCGCCAACATCGGAGCCGGCAGCCTGATCGGCGCCCATACCGTGATCGGCCCTGACGTACGGATCGGCAAAAATTGTGCGATCGGGGCCAACTGCACGGTGACCCATAGCCATCTCGGCGACCGCGTCATCATTCACCCCGGTTGCGATATCGGCCAGGACGGTTTCGGTTACCTGTTGAGCCAGGAGGGACATACCAAGGTGCCGCAAATCGGCAGCGTCACCATTCACGACGATGTCGAGATCGGCTCCGGCACACGGATCGATCGCGGCGGCATTCGCGACACCGTGATCGGCGAAGGCACCAAGATCGATAATCTCTGCCAGATCGGCCACAACTGCATCGTCGGCCGCCATTGCATTATCGTCGCCCAATCCGGCCTCAGCGGCAGCGTGACATTGGAGGATTTCGTCGTGCTGGGGCCGCGCACCGGCATTATCCCGCACATCACGGTCGGCAAGGGCGCGATCACGGCATCGCGGTCCACGATTTACGAGAACGTTCCCGCGGGCGAATTCTGGGGCGGATTTCCGGCCAAGCCAAAGAAACAATGGCTGCGCGAAGTGGTGGCTCTTGAGCGACTCGCGGCGCGGGCCCGCAAGACTTCTGACGAAAAGCCCTCCGACGAGCCTCCGTCGGAGACTTGATCGGCGACCGGCCCAACCCGGCGTAAATTGCTCAAATCTCCCTCAAAACTTTTTCTTGGCGAGCCGCCAAAAATCGGCATTGTGCGGCCATGACTCAGGAAACAGAAGCCAAGGCGAAAGCCGGCGCCCTCATCATCCCCGTCACGCTGTTCGAGCAGAACTGCATGCTGCTCTGGTGCGAGGCCACCAAAAAGGCCGTGGTGATCGACCCCGGCGGCGATGTCGACAAGATTCTCGCGGCGATCAAGCAGGCCAATGTGTCGGTCGAAAAGATCTGGCTCACCCATGGCCATATCGACCATGTCGGCGGCGCCGCCGATCTGCGCGACGCGCTCAAGGTCGAGATCGCAGGCCCGCACATCGCCGACAAGTTCCTGACCGACAATGTGGTGACGAGCGGCCAGCGTTTCGGCATGACCGGCGTTCGCGATTTCGTGCCGGACCGCTGGCTCGAGGAAGGCGATCGGGTCTCGATTGGTGAGCTCACCTTCGACATCCTCCATTGCCCCGGCCATTCGCCGGGCAGTGTGGTGTTCTACAACAAGGACATGCGCTTCGCCCATGTCGGCGACGTGCTGTTCAGCGGCTCGGTCGGACGCACCGATTTGCCCGGCGGCGACCACGCCACGCTGATCCGGTCGATCACCGAGAAACTGCTGCCGCTCGGCGACGATGTCGGCTTCATCTGCGGCCACGGTCCCGGCTCCAGCATCGGCCAGGAGCGGTTGACCAATCCGTTTCTCACCGGCGAGATGTAGCGTCCCCCCTCCTCCCACGCGCTCTTGCGCGTGGTGGGGAGGGGTCGGGGGTGGGGGTGCTTCACGCAGACTCGCTGATAGCGGCATGCGATTGAAGCTCGCAGCAAGTGCGCTGAGACGCCCCCGACCCCTCCCCGCCGCTCGCTACGCTCGCGGAGGGAGGGGAGAAAAGCTATCCCGAAACCATGCCGCGAATTCGCCGCGACAGATTGTCGAGGTCGAACGGCTTGGTGATCATTTCCATGCCGGGCTGCAGAAAACCGTCCGCCATCGCGACGCTCTCGGCATAGCCGGTGATGAAAAGAATTTTCAGATCGGGGCGGGTTTCACGGGCCTGGTCGGCGAGCTGGCGGCCGTTGATGCCGGGCAGACCGACATCGGTGACCAGCAAATCGATCCGCGCGCCGCTGCGCAGGATTTTCAGGCCCGACGGCCCGTCGACCGCCTGCAGCGTCCGGTAGCCCTGCTCGCCCAGCATCTCCAGGATGACGCCGCGCACAACCGGCTCGTCCTCGACCACCAGCACGGTTTCGCCGGTAGCGGCATATTCGGCCGCCCGGACCGCCGATGTCTGCCCGGTATCAATGTCGCCATGGTGGCGCGGCAGATAGAGCCTGATCGACGTCCCCTGCCCGATCCCGCTGTCGATCGTCACATGGCCGTTCGACTGCCGCGCAAAGCCATAGATCATCGACAGCCCGAGGCCGGTGCCTTGCCCGATCGGCTTGGTGGTGAAGAACGGATCGAAGGCGCGCGCCGCCACCTCCGCGCTCATGCCGACACCGGAATCGGTGACGGTGATGCAGACATATTCGCCTGATGACAGCGCCGACATATCCGCCGCGGCGCTGTCGAGCCGCGCATTGGATGTAGCGATGACGAGCCTGCCGCCGTCCGGCATGGCATCCCGCGCGTTGATGGCGAGATTGAGCAGCGCGCTCTCCAGCTGGTTGGGGTCGCACAGCGTGCCCCACAGATCGCCAGTCGCTGATATCTCGAGGTCAATGGTCTCGCCGATGGTCCGGCGCAGCAGATCCTCCAGCGACACCACCAGCGCGTTGGCATCGACACTTTTCGGGATCAGCGGCTGCCGCCGCGCGAATGCCAGCAGGCGGTGCGTGAGTGCCGCAGCGCGGTTCGCCGATGTCATCGCCGCGTTGATATAGCGCGCGACGTTGTCGGTCCGCCCCTGGTTGAGGCGGGTCTGCATCAGATCCAGCGATCCGACGATACCGGTCAGCAGATTGTTGAAGTCGTGAGCGATGCCGCCGGTCAACTGCCCCACCGCTTCCATCTTCTGCGACTGCAGCAACGCTTCCTCGGTGGCCTTCAGCCGTTCGGCCGCGGCCTTCTCCGCGGTGACGTCGCGGGCCACGGCATAATTATGGTCCTTGTCGGACACCCCGGTCCACGACAGCCAGCGGTAGGAGCCGTCCTTGTGGCGGAAGCGGCTCTCGAACCTGACGGTGGTTTCGCGCTCGCCGAGCTTGCTGATTTGCGCCCGCGTCGTGCCGCCGTCGTCCGGATGTTCCAGCCATTCCGAGGTGCGGTTGAGCAATTCGGCCTCGCTCCAGCCGAGCGTTCGGGTCCAGGCTGGATTGACCTTTTGCCAGACGCCGTCGCGATCGGACACCAGCAGCAGATCCTGCGACACGTTCCAGATCCGGTCGCGCTCCCGGGTCTTGTCCTCGACGCGCTGGGCCAGCGTCGCATTCAACTCGGCGAGCTGGTCGGCGATCAGTTTCTGGTCATGCACATCGGTATTGGTGCCGATCCAGCGAATAATTTGCCCTTGCTCGTCGCGCGCCGGTACCGCCCGCGAGAGAAACCAGCGGAAGGTACCATCGGCGCGGCGCAAGCGGAATTCAATTTCGTAGGGGTTACCGTCGGCAATCGCCCCGGTCCATGCGGCGAGCGCGCCCGCGGTATCGTCCAGGTGGACTATCTTGCCCCACTTCTCGCCGTCGAGTTCGCCAACGCCGGAGCCCGCATACTCATAGACACGCGGATTGAACCAGTTCAGCGAACCGTCCGGCGTCGCGATCCAGACATGATGCGGCAGGGCTTCTGCAAGCGTACGAAACTCCGCCTCGCTTTGCCGAAGCGCGAGGTCCGCCACCACCTGCTCAGTGACATCGCTGTGCGCCCCGACCAGTCGGATGGCCGTTCCGTTATCATCGCGCTCGATGGTCGATTTGACCGAAATCCACCTGACCTCGCCGTCGCTGGGTCGGATGATCCGGTATTGCACGCTGTATTCGCGCACGTCGCCGGCGACGGCTTCGCGGAATTTGGTTTCGGCGGCTTCGCGGTCCTCGGGATGGACGCGCTGCACCCACTGCTCGTGCGCTTCATTGGCGGCGTCCGGCGGCAGCCCGTGAATCAGCAGATATTCCGGCGAACGGCGGTTGCGGAAGCCGGTGCGAAGGTCGACCTCGAGCCCGCCGATCCGTCCCAGTTGCTGCACCCGTGCGAGTTCGGCCTCGCGCTCCCGCAGCGCCGCGGCGGCAACAACATCTTTGGTCACGTCCTGACAGACCACCAGCACGCCGCCAATACCGTCATCTTCGTCGATCGGGCTGTAGCTGTAGGTCCAGTAGACCTGCTCAAGCTTGCCGTAACGCGTTACGGGCACCAGCTGTTTTTCATGCCAGGTGGCCCCGCCGCCGCTCATCACCTGCTCGATCTGCGGACCGATAATGGGCCAGATTTCAGCCCAGCAGTCCCGGCCGCGCTGGCCGAGCGCGCTCGGGTGGCGCTCCGGACCCATGGTCTGGCGATAGGCGTCGTTATAAAACTGGATGAGTTCAGAGCCCCACCAGATGAACATCGGGTGGTTGGTGTTGAGTACAATCCGCACCGCGGTGCGCAGGCTTTGCGGCCAGGTCTCGGGCTCGCCGAGCGGACTCGCCGACCAGTCATAGCCACGAGTCAACGCGCCCATTTCTCCGCCGCCGGCGAGAAAATCCGCAGAACCCGCTTTACTGGCTTTCAACATTCAACACGATCGGTGGCTGGTTCAGCCCAAACGAGCAGCCGGAACTTAACCGCCGGTTACCCCGCAAACGCGCAAGATCGTCGTTGGTTCCAAATAAATTCGGTATCGATGGAACAAAAAGGTCCGTGCCTGCGCGGCTGCCGTCGTTGACCCGACACCGAAGCGGCGTGCGGCAAGGCAGCCGCCGCTATTTCATCAGGCCGGCGGCCGTGAGCGCGCGGGTGATGACGGCGCTGACATCGATGCCGGGGCGCTTCGGGGGCGCGGCCGGACCCTGCTCAGGACGGCGGTTGCGCGTCGCCGACGGCGCGAGCACTTCTACCAGATCCAGCGTTCCCTCGGCAGGCGGAGCCGCCGAACTGGGCTTCACGGCGGTCTTTTCCGTTTCGCTGGTCGCTTCCTTTGAGGATTTCCTGGCAGCCCGATGAATCCACTCGGTGAGACCGAAGAAATTCGCGATGTGATAGGACGATGAAATGCCCGCTTCGATCAGGAACGCGCCCTGTGCGCCATAGCGCTCGTCATTGTCACCGATCCCGAGCGGCGTGCCGTGGGCCATGTCGGTGATGGTGTAGGATTCAACGATGGTTTCACCATCCGCATTCCACCAGAGCTGGCGTGGGTAGCCGTCGACATCAGCCTCCGACATCGGCGCGGACGGCAGTTGATGCACGTCGAGCCACTGCTTGACGATCTCGTCGGCATTGGCGGGGTTGACGGTGCGATCGGCGCTGCCATGCCAGACCGACAATTTCGGCCATGGACCCCGGTGGCTCGACGCGTTGCGCACCAGATCGCCCAACTCGCCGGCCGGGCGGGATGGCGACTGATACATACCGCTCAGCGCTTCCCGCATATTGGTCGCGACGCCGAACGGAAGTCCGGCGATGATGGCGCCAGCGGCGAATAGTTCGGGATAGGTCGCCAGCATCACCGAGGTCATGGCGCCGCCGGCGGAAAGCCCGGTGACAAAGACCCGGCGCCCGTCGATGCCGACATCAAGGTCCATCCGCGCGATCATCTGCCGGATCGAGCATGCCTCGCCGCTGTCGCGCGCGGTATCCTCCGGATTGAACCAGTTGAAGCAGCCATTGCCGTTATTCGACGACTGCTGCTGCGGCATCAACAGTGCGAAGCCGTAATGCTTCGCCAGCGTCGACCAGCCGGCGCCGAGATCATAGCCGGCCGCGGTCTGTCCGCAGCCGTGCAGAACGACGACCAGAGCCGGAACCGCCTGGCGGTGATCGGGTACGAACGAGAACATCCGGAGCGCACCCGGATTGGTCCCAAAATCCGCGGTTTCCACCAGCGGACTTTCCGTGGGCGGCCGCAAGTTCCGGCCGATATCTCCCAAGCCATTGAAACT
>JBBQUA010000148.1:0-13314 GCA_038212905.1 Hyphomicrobiales bacterium | reverse complement strand
GCCCGGCGACGAGGTGGTCACCGAGCCGCCGGCGCAGAAGATCGTCAACAAGAAGGCGAGCTTTTCCGGGCTCGACAAGATCACCGGGCGCATCATCAATTTCGACGAGGATATCGGCGAAACCGTCCAGTTCGGCGCGCTCCGGGTCAAGACCAGTGCCTGCTATACCCGCCCGGCGACCGAGGCGGCCAACACCGACGCCTTCGTCGAGGTCGACGAGATCACGCTGCAGGGCGAGGTGAAGCGGATTTTTTCCGGCTGGATGTATGCGGCGAGCCCGGGCCTGCACGGCGTCGAGCATCCGATCTACGATATCTGGCTGACCGACTGCAAAGGCCCGGAAATCACCATCGTCACCGCGGCGCCCGAGCCGCCGAAACCGGTGGCCCCGCCCGCCGCCAGGCGCCCGCCGCCGCAGAAGCAGGCGGTGCCGCGTTCGGCGCCGCCGCCGCAGCCGCAATTCCAGCAGCAACCGCCGCCGCCGCCTCAGCCGCAACAACAGCCGCAGCAGCGTCCCGGCGGGTTGTTTGGCGGAATCTTCGGCAATTAGCGCTGAGTCCGGACACGGCGTTCAGCCGCGCGTCGCAATGATCTCCAGCGCCTTCGCGCCGCTGACCGGGCCGTCCACCGGCAATTTGGCAAAATCGGCGGCCGCGCCCTTGATGGCCTTGTCGAGCAGCACCGTGTAGCGCCGCCGCGGAATCTCGACCGCGCCGAAACTGCGCAAATGCTCGGTGACGTATTGGGTGTCGAGCAGCTCGAAACCGCCCGTGATCAGCCGCGCCACCAGATGCACCAGTGCCACCTTGGAGGCGTCGCGGGCACGGTGAAACATGCTCTCGCCGAAAAACGCGCGGCCGAGGCTGACGCCGTACAGGCCGCCGACGAGATCGTCATTCTGCCAGACCTCGACGCTGTGGCAGTGCCCGAGCCCGTGCAAGCCCACATAGAGATCGCGGATCCGCTTGTTGATCCAGGTGTCGTCGCGGCCGGCCTGCGGCGCGGCGCAGCCCGCTATCACCGCCTTGAAAGCGGTGTCGACCGTAACGGTGAAGGCGTCGGAGCGCACGGTGCGCGCCAGCCGCGAGGCGATGCGAAAGCCGTCGAGCGGAATCACACCGCGCATTTCCGGCTCGACCCAGAACAGCGTTGGATCGTCGGCGCTTTCGGCCATCGGAAAGATGCCGCAGGCATAGGCGCGCAGCAGCACTTCGGGGGTGATGTCGGAGGAGGCGGAGTCGCGCGATGCCATGCCGGCAGGATAGCAGTTTCGGGGCAGGGGCGGCTAGCTCGTGGTCGGTAATGTCTCAGGCTGCTTCTTGACCCGCGCCAACGATGGTCCCGATCTCATCTGGCAAAGTTGAAGGGAGAACGGGGATCCTGATCGTCCACACCGTGCCGTTTTCCGAGGCGAGGCTCGCGGTTCCACCGACCTGTTCAACGAGACGGCGCACCAGGCCAAGCCCATGCCGCTTGCTTTCAGCCTGGGCCTTGAAGCCCTCGCCGTCGTCGCGGAGGGTCATGGTCATCATGCCAACGTCTGAAACGACGCTCTGGACCGATACCATGATCGAACCTTTGCCGCCGGGAAAGGCGTGGTCATAGCTGTTGGTCACCACCTCCGCCACAACAATTCCCAGTGCTGTCGCCGCGTCGAGATCGAGGATAATCAGTTCGCTGTCACACGTCAGCGTGACGGCGCCCTCGGCTACTCCCTGTATCTCTGCAAGATGAAGGCATAGCGATTTGACGTAGCCGCCGAAATCGATGGTTCGGGTCATCTCGGCGCCGAGTAAATGGTCATACACCTGGGCCAGGGTGGAAACCCGACGCGCGATCGCCTTGATGCCGCGCTGCCCGGCCTTGTCGTCGGTGTCGCCGAGCTGTTTGTTCAGCATTCCGTAGACGAGCTGCAGATTGTTGCGGACCCGGTGTTGCAGCTCTTCCGCCAGAACGCTCTTCTGTTCCAGCAGCCGGTCCTTGTCCCGGACCAGAATTTTCATCTGCTCGATGGTGTTCTGCAGCGTTGCCGTCCGCGCCGAGGTCGCGACGGCTTCAGCCAGGACATTGGCGAAGCCGGTCAGGAAGTCGATATCGTGCCGATCGTAATCGTGCTGCCGGTCATTGTCGATCTCCAGCACGCCGTAAGGCTGGGCGTCGTCCTTGACGTGGATGACGACGTCGACGGTCGAAACGATGCCGTGCGCGGCGTAAAACGCAGGCAGCTCGAAATTGTTTTCCTTGCGTATATCATTGCAGATCGATGGCTCGCCGGTGACGAAAGCCCGGCCTTGCGGCGAAGTCGGATCGGCGCTCACGACCGTGCCGATGACTCCCGCCTTCCAGCCGTGGCCGGTCTCGATGAGAAGATCGTTCTCCGAGGCGCGATATCGGCACACTTTGGCGTAGGGGACGCCAAGGCCCTCGGCGCAGACTCGCGCCGCTTCGGTCAGAACCTTCTGCAGGTCCCCCTCGCGGAGAGCGAAGCTGCCGAACCGGGCAATCGCCGTTTGCTGACGCAGGAGTTTCCGTACTTTAGCGCCGTCGTCGCTCATGCTGCGGCCATAGGCGGAGCCATAGCTGGCGGACGCAATATCTGGAAGCCGTTTGGCAATGGCGGCAAGGCGTTGCCGCTAGCGATCGCGCTGACAATTTCCAGACCGCGCACCAGGTCGGTGGAGCTATAAGGTTTGGAAAGGCAGGCGTCGCCGTCGGCGGTTGTCAGCACGACCTGCGATATGTTCCCGGTGGCATAAAGCACGCCGATCCTGCCAAGCGGCAGCAACTGCGCGGCGATTTCGGTTCCCAGGCCGCCATCGGCAAGGCGGAGGTCGAGCACGGCAAGATCAGGCTTGTGCTTGTGTGCCAGGGCGACCGCCTCGGCCACCGTGCGGTTGATGCCGCAAACTTCATATCCCGCGCCAATGAGAATCTCTTCCGCCAGATCGGCGATCATCAGATCGTCTTCGGCGATCAATACCTTAATCACGCATAGTCCTCCGGGCGGGCGACCAGGTCGCCTGCGATGTCCATCTGATCTGAAGTTCAGGGTCCTGGGGTCGGAACTCCCATCGGACGTCGCAGCTCAAAAACGCAATGCTTGACTCAGCCGCGGACAGGTTGCCCGGCATGGGAAAGAAAATCTGTGCAATTTTGACCATGTCAGAAAGTCGCCTGTGATGGGACGGCGAAAGGGTTGTAGCCACAAACTCAACTGTCTTTCGGGCTGTTGGATTTCCGCCTGGACGCGACTGTATTGGAAAGAGATATCTATTTGGTCGTGACCTTCGGCAGTTCGAGCGTCACGGTCGATGATTTCGAACCACCAATCGTGCCGGTTGCAAAAAGAAGCCCTCCGCCTACTACGATCACAATAAGGGCACCGACGAGCACGCCCATGACACCGATCCCACCGCTACTGTCCGCCATTAACATCTCCCGAGATTGTCCGTCTGAGATGATCCAACGGCTCGGCTCTATGGTTTGTTCCTTGAGCGATAGCCCAGGCCTGCGGCCTTGTCGCGCGAGCTTCGGCGACCGGCCAGCCGGAACGTCGAAGATGACGTTCCGGCCAGTCGCTGTTTCGTCTGTGGGCCGTTTACTTCTGGGTGGGCGTGGTGCCACCGGTGGTCGAAGTAGTAGAGCCTGAGCCGGCGCTGCCGGTCGTGGTGGTGGCGCCACCGGTCGTGGTGGTGGCCTTTGTGCTGGTGGCGCCGGCACCGTCGCCGGTATACGTCGCGCCCCCGGTCTTGGTGGAGGTCGAGGTGGTGGCGCCAGCGCCGGTGCCGCTATTGGTGGTAGCCCCCGCGCCAGTGCCGGTATTGGTAGCGCCGGCACCGGCGCCGGTATTGTTGTTGGTTGTATTCGAACCGCTATTGTTGGTGGTGGAGCCGTTGTTGTTGGTCGTATTCGAAGTCGAGCCGCTACCCGAGCCCTTACCCGAACGGCCGGTCGTGCCGGCCTGGATGTTGACGCTCGAACCGGAGCGACTGGTGGTGGCATCGCGGCTACCCGTACCGACGGTAGTGCCGGAGCGGATTCTGCTGTTCGAATCGGAGCGGCTGGTGGTGGCGGCACCACGGCTGCCCGAACGCTCGCCAGCGCCGGAGCGGACCTGGTTGTTCGAATCGGAACGCGTGGTGGTTGCGGCCGAGCCGCTGGCCGGCGGGGCCTTGGTGGAGCCCTCGTCGGAACTTCTACCCACGACTGCACCGGTGACGCCGCCGACCACGCCGTCAACCACTCCGACCGCGGCGCCCACGGGACCGGTCCTTGGCTCATTCTGAGCATTTACGGCGAAAGGAATCGCCAGTGCGGCGGCGATTGTACCGGCCATCAGTATGTGATTTTTCATAATGCATTACTTCGAGTGACCGAGGGCAGTCATGCCGTCGCGGCTCATTCAACTGAATGGGAAGAACGTCAATGCGGGTGGGATGACAGAGTTCCGCGCAACCATGCAGCCATGTGATCAACATGAAAATGAGTGTGTGCAATTTTGACCACGTCAAGAAAGTCGCCGCTTGCGCCTCTTTGAAGAGATCGAAGGTCTTTAGTGACCAGGCTTCCAATGCGCCGACGTGCTTAATGGGGGTGTTGCACGTCGTGGCAACAAGGTGAACCCGGGGGGACGCTCATGACCAGGCCATCGCCGACAAGACCCAGCGAAGCGGAAGCAGGCGCCCGGTTCGATAATCCGCCGCGTGGAGCGTTCAACGTTTCGTGCAGACCTTTGAAAATGACGGCTACGATGAAGCGAAGAGCGCTAAAGAAAAGGCCGAGCAACCCGGCAATTGCCGCACAAGCCATGATCGAATGAAGGTCACTCTTCGCTTTTTGACCTATCCCGCTTTATCTCGGGTTTGTCGTGCAGAACAGCGCTCAAAAGCGAATTGTGGACTTCAATCTTTCCGTTGTAGCTGATGAACCCGAGTTTGCGGAACTTGTTCATGAAAAAGCTGACGCGGGATCGGGTGGTGCCGATCATCTCCGCCAATGTCTCCTGGCTGATGCTTGGATTGATTGGCTGCGGCCTGCCTTCCTTTCCGAAATGCGCGAGCAGCAGGAGAAGGCGTGCGAGTCGCTTTTCGCTCGAATTAAACAGTTGGTCGATCAAGTCCTCCTCGATCCGGCTGTTTCTTGTCAACAGATACGCCATGAACAGCTCGGAAAAAGTTGGTTCTTCATGAAGCAGGGCAATCATTGCTTCCTTCGTTATCGAGGTGATCACGCATTCTTCCATCGCCGTAGTCGTCGCGATGCGAAGCGGATGGCCGTTAAGGCACCCCTCGCCGAAGAACTGGCCAGGCTCCAGGATCCCGACCACCGCTTCCTTGCCTTGCTCAGACAGGACAGTGAGCTTGACCCTGCCTTGTTGAAGGTAAAACACCCTGTCGGCGGCATCTCCTTGCGTGAAAATTTTCTGATGCCTTCGAAATTGCAATATCGTTTTTCCCGCCCCAACTTTGGCGAGAAACATCCTGGGATCAAATGGGTCTTCTGTTTTTGCCATTAGAGGTAGTCTCTATCATTGAATTCAACCTTAACGGGAGAAAAGATTGTCCCATAGATCCTGCTTGGTCGGAAGCGTCTATTTCGTCACGTCACACGGTATCGAAAGACCTTTTGATACGCGCGGCACGCGCCAGGAAGAACACGGAGCCGGACCCTCAAATCAAACTTTCCAGCCATTGTCCCAAAAGGGACAGATTCCGGCTTCCGGGAGTGTTTTCTGTGTGGCGTAGGCCACCGACAGGACACGCGACACCATGCGACGGTTGCGCTTGGCGACTCAAGGCGGTGCAGAATGTCGAAAGCAGAACAGATACTGAAGGCTGACCTGGACTGTCTGCGCCTGGCGTCAGATCTCATTCAATTGGGCAACCATGCTCCCAGCAAAGCTCTGAAATCGTATCTGTTGCAGCTGGCTCGCGCATGTACGCGCCTGGTGGAGCGGCCGGAAGCCAGGCATTGAACCGGACCGGACAGCGCGCCACGCCCGGCTTTCCCTGACGTTGTTACTTCTCGCGTCTTCCGCTCGTGTCGCCCTGCACCGCGGTTGACGGCGGCATCAGGAAGGCATCGAAGCGCTCCCTGACGACGGCGTAGCACTCGCACGATGCCTGTTCGAGGCCGGCGCGATCGACCACCCGGATTTTCCCCCGCCGATAACTGATAAGCCCGGCCGTCTGCAGCGATTGCGCGGCGAGCGTCACCGATTTGCGGTTGGCGCCGAGCATGTGCGACAGGAACTCGTGGGTGTAGGGCAGGGCTTCGCCGTCGGCGCGATCATGCATCATCAGCAGCCATCGACACATTCTCTCCTCCGTCGAGTGCAGCGCATTGCAGGCGACGGTCTGCTGAACCTGCGACAGCAGCGTCTCCGAATAGCTGACGAACAGATTGCGGACGTGTTCGCTGTGCTCGAATTCCGATCGCAGAAAATCGATCGGGCAACGCATCATGCCGCCTTCGAACTGAACCAGACATCTGTTGAAGGAGACGCGGCTGTACATCGCCGCGAACAGGCCGAACGCACCTTCACGCCCGATGTTGGCGGTTTCGATAGCCGAGCCGTTCTCCAGCACGGTCAGCAGCGACAGCACGCTGCCTGTCGGAAAATAGGCGTGCTTGAGAACCCCGCCGGCCTCGCACACCACGTCCCCCAGCTTGAGCGAGATTGGCTCCAGATGGGGGGCGATACGCGCGCGGCTGGCAGCCACCATCGCACCGAGCAACCGATTTCCCCGCGCTTCCTGATCTGTTTGCCCTCTTGACATCATGACTGCTTCGGAACGCCGGCAAAGCGGCTGGCCGACCGGCCGCGGTAATTCGTGATTCGGCATCGTGTGCCCATTGGCGAATGCGGTCTGTATAAAATTGACCAGCTTGCTGCCGGTTGGCTAGAGGGAACTTACCGGCAGGCAGGAACGTTCCTGACGAAGCGCCGTGCTTTCATACTGAAATCGCGCACGCCTCAACTGGAGGATACCATGAACATTTTCTACATCATCGGCGTCATCGTTGTCGTTCTCTTTATCGCCGGCTTTTTGGGGCTCCGTTGAGGCATCTTCGGCGGAGGATGCGCGATCGTGTCGCGGGCTTGCTCAAGCGCTCGACATGGTGGTCAATATTGCTCATGTCCGAAGTTTTTACGGAGATCGGTTCAAGAATAGGTCGCGATGACGGAACCGAATTCTGGCTGGCGGGTTTTTCCGATGCCAGTAGCCGGTGCGAGCGCCCACCCATCTGAAAGGCGGCTTGCCGCTGCAGCATTCAAAGGTGGAAACCGACAGACCAAGGACACGATCCCTTATGGAGAATGATAACCGGGCAAGGCTGCGGGTTGCAGCGCTGATTTACGGCGTAGTGAATGCGGTCGTCTTTGGTGTAGGCACGATTTTGGTTGTGAGCTTGCCCGCGCTGATGTCCCATGCGTTCTTCTGGATACCTGCTGTCGTCGTGTGCAGCCTGGTAATCTCGGCGCCGCTTTCGTGGTTCATCGCCCCCTGGATGATGATGCGCTTCATGCGGGCTCCGATCATCTGACCGCTCTACATCTGCTCGTAGCAAGCAACGAATTGGCGGCCCAGTTGCCCAACGTGTCCGATGAAATGGCGGCCTCAGCATGTACCCCGTGGGCCGGTTCTTTCGGAGCCCTCGTTGACGCATTGCAGGAACAAATCATCTTCGGGTGCAATTTGCCTACGCCAAGGGAGGCGTCTAAGATGCTCCGCTCCATACCTCGTACCGTTCGAAACAAGATTGACCTGGCTGACCCCAGCCAGGTTCGATGCCTGAAGAATCGGCTCGGCATATCCGCTGACGATTTGCAGCACGCTGTCGGGAAGGTGGGTAACTCGATTGCAGCGGTGAGCAAGGAGCTCAAAGAGGCCGCTCCCGCACCAGAGGCGGCGCCGGTCCAAACCGAAATTCCCTCGCGATAAATGCTGGAGGTATCGCAGCGGTAGTGCACTTCGGTGCGCGAATCTATTCTGAAGAGTGAGCAATAGTGACCACTGACTACCGAAGCCGGAGCGCATGCTGGCTTCATCATCGTCCCTTCTCGGCAGTTACCGGTGACTGAGAGCATCGAGCTCCCGCCTGATGGAGGCGAGCATCATGCCATCCACGCATTCAGTCGCGCTCTGAACACTCGTCGTCCGTTATCGTCGGATGTCATCGGCGTGCGATCAGCGACGTTGAGCCGTGTGATGGGTTCTGGAACTTTGTGAGGGACGCGCAGTTGGCCTCCCACAGGAGATTGCAGTGCATAAAGATGGAAAACAAACAGTCGAGACGGCAGTCGAGGCGAGAGGCGGTCGTTTGGGCCGACCGGTTCTCCTGGTGCTGCTCGCTAGCTGCGTTCTGGCTGTTACCGCGCTTATCTTTGCGTATTCAGGCAGCTGAAATTCTCACCGCCTTGCATCAGGAGACTTTCGATGGATTTGATCCTTATTGTACTTGTTGTGTTGCTGCTGTTTGGCGGCGGCGGATACTGGGGTCGCCGTAGAGGTCATTGGTAAGAACTTGACACGGCGCCACACGCATCTCGCGTGAGTATCCGAAAGGCCTTTGGGCGCTTCTCAACTCTTTGAATTCGGCGACGCCCTCTGCCTCCCGGAACGGGTGAGCAGTGAGCGAGCATGGCTTGTTGCGTCGCCGTCCGAAGCCCACGTTGGGCGTTTCCTCCCAGACTGCCCGGCGGCCCCACGGCTGTCGGGCATTTTTGCGATGCACGCCGCGGCTAGCTCGCCGCCGCGCAGCCGGGTTTTGCCACTGATTTGCTGACCCGGCGAAACCGCAGCACGATCCGGGTGCCGGCGTGCGCGGGATCGCGCTCGACATTGGCTTCTAGTTTTTGGGCCATCGCGGAGACGATGCGCTGGCCCATGCCGGTGGATCGCGGATCGGTCTTGACATTGAGTCCGACGCCGTCGTCGGCAATCGCCAGTTCGAGATCGTCGCCTGACGCGTCGAGGGTGACATGGATCGGCCCGGCGCCGTCGGGGTAGGCGTACTTCACCGCGTTCATGACAAGCTCGTTGACGATGATGCCGATCGCCACCGCGCGGTCGGGGTCGATCTCGACCGGTTCGGCCTTCAAGGTCAGCCGCGACATCTTGTTGCCCTCGGCCGAGCGCCGCAAATCCTCGAGCAGGGCTTCCAGATACTGGTTCAGGAGCACGCTTTTCAGATCGTGCGAGGTGTAGAGACGGCGGTGAACCTGCGCCACCGCGGCGACCCGTCCCATCGCATTGGTCAGCGCCGCCTTGACGTCGTCCTGGCTGGTCGAATTGGCCTGCAGATGCAGCAGCGAGGCGATGATCTGCAAGCTATTGCCGACGCGGTGGTTGACCTCGCGCAGCAGCACCTCGCGCTCGGCGGCCAGCGCGGCATAGCGATCGCGCGAGGCGTGGACCTCGGCCTCCGCCTCGTCACGGGCCTTGCGAACCATCGCCTGGCGGATGGCGCTGTCGACGGCGACATGGAGCAGGGGGATGAAATCGCCCTGGACGTCCTTGACCAGGTAATCGACGGCGCCGGTCTTCAGCGCGGTGACGGCGATCGCGGAATCCTGCGACGCGGTGACGAACACCACCGGCGGCGTATTCGGGATCGCGAGAATCCGCTCCAGCGTCTCGAGGCCGTCGAGGCCGGGCATGTACTGATCGAGCGCGATGACGTCGATGCCACCCTGCTGCAGCCGCTCCAGCCCTTCCGCACCGCCAACCGCATGGACCACCTGGAAGCCGAGCCGCGTCAGGCCGCGGTCGACCAGCCGGGCCAGCGCCGGATCGTCGTCGATGTAAAGCAGCGTGGGCTTGGTCGCGTTCATGTGGTGGCTGCGGGAACCTGAATGACGGAGAAGAACAGTCCGAGTTGGCGTATGGCGTTGGCGAAGCTTTCGTAGTTCACCGGCTTGGTGATGTAGACGTTGGCGCCGAGTTCGTAGCAGCGCTTGATCTCCTGGGAATCGTCGGTGGTGGTGAGCACCACGACCGGCGCACATTTGAGATAGGCGTTTTCCTTGACCCGCCGCAGGATATCGATGCCGGTCATGTCAGGCAAATTCAGATCGAGCAAAATCAGCAGCGAGTTGCCCTTGTGAGCGAGCCCGCTGCCGTCGCTGCCGAACAGGTACTTCACCGCATCTGTACCGTTGGTGAACGGCACGATCTCGTTGTTGACCCCGGAACGGCGGATATTACGCTCGATCAGGCGGGCATGTCCCTCGTCGTCCTCGATCATGATGATGGTGACTGGATTGCTCATGACTCTCTGTTCCGGTTAGTGGCTGCCCAGCGAATGGGCAGCGTGATGGTGAAGGTACTGCCGGTGTTGAGTTCCGACGCCACCGACATGGTTCCGCCGAGCCGCCGCACCAGGGCCCGGACGTGGGCAAGCCCGATGCCCTGGCCGGGTTTGTCCTGGGTGCCGGCACGGCGAAACAGCTCGAAAATCCGCTGATGATCCCTGGGATCGATGCCGCGGCCGTTGTCGGCAATCTCGAAAATCGCAAAGCCGAGCTTGGTCCGGCCCCGGACATGGATCTCGCCGGAAATTCCGGGCTTGAGATACTTCAGCGCGTTGTCGATCAGGTTGGAGAAAATCTGCTCCATCGCGAGGCGGTCGCTCACGATGTCGGGCAGCGGTTCGATATGGATGGTGGCCTCGGCCTCGGCGGCCTGATGCGCCACGGTGGACACGATGGCTTCGATCAGTTCGCGGGTATCGATTTGCACCGGCTGGAACTCGCGTCGCCCCTCGCGGGTGAGGTTGAGGATCGCCGTGATCAGCCGGTCCATCTTGGCGATCGACGATTTGATGAAGCCGAGCGCTTCGGTGAAATCCTGCGAGAGCTGTTTGTCGGCGCCTTCGAGCACGGGCTCGGCGGTATCGGTTGCGTTGTCGGGTACCGTGGGCGCCGCAGAGCCGGCGTGGGCAAGGGAGGCGATCCGCCGGAAGATGTCGCCGCGCAGTTCCTGGAGTTCACTGGTGAAGCCCATGATGTTGACCAGCGGCGAGCGCAGATCGTGACTCACGATATAGGCGAAGCGCTGAATCTCCTCATTGGCCTCGCGCAGATCGGCGGTGCGTTCGTCGACGATGGTCTCCAGATTGAGGTTGCTGTCGCGCAGCAGGGCTTCGGCCTCGTCGCGCGCGTTGGCGGAGCGCCGCACCAGGAAAATGGAAATGGCGGCCAGCGCGATCACGAGGCCAGACCCGGCAACCGTCACCGCCGAGGCAAGCTGCTGGGTTCGATCGGCGGTCGCCAGCCGAAGCGCGAGCAACCGGTCTTCTTCCGTCTGCATGGCGCGGGAGAACTCGTCGATCCTCTGCACGGTTTCTCCGGCAGCGACGGTGCGCGACATCGTACGTGCGCTTTCCTTGTCGTTGCGCTTGAGAAAATCGACAAAGCGGGCAAATTCCTGCAGCCGGGCCTCGACCGAAGCTCGCAGCTGTTTGATGTTCCGGACCTGAACCGGATTGTCGGTGGTCGATCGAGCGAGTTCCTCCAGGTCGGGAAGGATCGTGGCGACCGCGGCTTCATGGTCGGCCAGAAGCCTGGGGTCTGACGTCATGAAATAGGCTCGGGCGGAGCTTTCGGCGCGACGAATCTGTAACAGCAAGTCCGAAATCTTGCCCTCGACTTCGACGGTGTGCACGACACGGGAATTGTCGCTGCGAGATTGATTGACCAGGATCACCGACGAGGCGCTGATCGCCACCAGCACCAAGAATCCTGCCGCGAGCAGCAGGATCTGGCCAATCGCGCGGCGGCGCGTGGCGTCAGGCGTCACAATAATCTCGCATTATCGAGTAAATTGCAGCAATCCCCTGGATGGCAGGATCTTCCCAAGGCTTCTCCACCACCAGAACGCCGCTCCCAACGATTGGTTCCCGGATTGCGGCGAAAAACAGCCGATCAGCCGGGGGTCTGGCCGGCCAGATACTGTTCGAGCCAGTGGATGTGGTAATCGCCGTCGATAATGGCGGGCTCGCGCACCAGCGCCCGGAACAGCGGCAGCGTGGTCTCGATGCCCTCGACCACCATTTCGTCGAGCGCGCGGCGCAGCCGCATCAGGCACTCGCCCCGGGTCTTGCCATGGACGATCAGCTTGCCGACCAGCGAGTCGTAATAGGGCGGGATGACGTAGCCCTGATAGACGGCGGAATCGATCCGCACGCCGAGGCCACCCGGCGGATGGTATTGCGTGATCTTGCCCGGCGACGGACGAAAGGTCTGGGGGTTTTCCGCGTTGACGCGGCACTCGATGGCGTGGCCGATGATCTGGATCTCTTCCTGCGTCGCCGGCAGATCGCCGCCGGCAGCGATGCGGATCTGCTCCAGCACGAGGTCGATATCGGTGATCATCTCGGTGACGGGATGTTCGACCTGGATGCGGGTGTTCATTTCGATGAAATAGAACTCGCCGTCCTCGAACAGGAATTCGATGGTGCCGACGCCGAGATACTTCATGTCCTGCATCGCCTTGGCGCAGGTCGCGCCGATCCTGGCGCGCGCCGCCGCCGCCAGCACCGGCGAGGGGCCTTCTTCCCAGATCTTCTGGTGGCGCCGTTGCAGCGAGCAATCGCGTTCGCCGAGATGGATGGCGCCGCCGCGGCCATCGCCGAGGATCTGGATTTCGATGTGACGCGGCTTCTGCAGGTATTTTTCCAGGTAGACCGAGGCGTCGCCGAACGCCGATTTGGCCTCGTTGGACGCGGTCGACAGCGCCAGCATCAGGTCTTCAGGGGTTTGCGCGACCTTCATGCCGCGGCCGCCGCCGCCGGAAGCGGCTTTCACCAGCACCGGGAAGCCGATGGCCTCCGCGATCGCCATTGCGTCGTCCTCGGCGCCGACCGCGCCGTCGGAGCCCGGCACCACGGGAATGCCGAGTTTCTTCGCGGTCTTCTTGGCCTCGATCTTGTCGCCCATCAGGCGGATGTGCTCGGCCTTCGGCCCGATGAAATGCAGATTGTGCTCGCCGAGGATTTCGGCAAAGCGGGCGTTTTCCGACAGGAAGCCGTAGCCGGGATGCACCGCGTCGGCGCCGGTGATCTCGCAGGCCGCCAGCAGCGCCGGCACGTTGAGATAGCTGTCCTTCGACGGCGGCGGACCGATGCAGACGCTCTCGTCGGCCAGCCGCACATGCATGGCGTCGGCGTCGGCGGTGGAATGCACCGCGACGGTGGCGATGCCGAGTTCCTTGCACGCGCGCAGGATGCGCAGTGCGATCTCGCCGCGATTGGCTATCAGGATCTTGTCGAACATCGTTCCCGCTTTGCTCCGTCATCCCCGGGATGAAC
>JBBQUA010000147.1:0-13344 GCA_038212905.1 Hyphomicrobiales bacterium | reverse complement strand
AGCGGCGGCCGCGAGGGCCATCATTGTTTTCCTCATGGCTTTCACCTTTCTCTTGAACAGGGACAGTGAGAGGTCTGTCCGGGCAAAAGTTCCACATTTCGCTTGAATGATCAATGAACGGACATGGCCGATTTGACGACGAAATCCGGGCTGGCGTGGCGCTTTTGCGGCGCACTAGCCGTACCCGTCCCGGGTCAGGAGTAACGGCAACCCGATGACAAACGCGATCGCGGCATTCGGAATGCGGCCGGCGGCCCGTCCCTGATAGGCTACCTGCCGGGTCCGCGAACAGCGCGCTAAAGCGGCGGCTTTTTTGATCTGCCGCAATCGCATCTTTTAGATTGGTTCCAGCCTGCTCGCCGACCAGTTTGGAATCACTTGAAAAGAGGGTTTTTCCTTTTGCATCCCGCGGCGGGCTTGAATATCGAAGAGCTCACGCATCACCGATGGGCCTGCCGTTTTCATGATTGTCTGTTCCTGTAACGTCATCAGCGACCACGATGTCCGCAGCGCCGTCGAGTCCGCGCAAGAGCTTCCCCGCAATGCCAAGCAGATCTATGGCTGCCTCGGCTGCAGCGCCGAATGCGGCCGATGCGCGCGCACCATCAAGGCCATCATCGACGAGGCGCTGGGTGCCTGCGCCAAATCCTGCTGCGCCGGATGCCCGCACAGCGAGACCGTCGCGGAGCCCCACGCCCGCGCCGAGTTCGCGCTCGCCGCCTCCTGAGACCTTAAGGAGACCATCGCTGGTCCTGTCGTCTGCGCACGCCGGAGGGTTGCTCCTGCGCCTAATGTGACCTAGTAGCGTTCCAGGTCATTCACCTCTTACCTCGGCAGCGGAGTGGATCATGCAGGGCGACGCGAAGGTCATCGAGTTCCTCAACAAGGGTCTGCGCAGCGAGCTCACCGCCATCAACCAGTATTGGCTGCACTACCGGCTGCTGAACAACTGGGGCCTGCTGGAAATGGCCAAGGTGTGGCGCAAGGAATCGATCGAGGAGATGAACCACGCCGATCGCTTCACCGATCGCATCCTGTTCCTCGACGGCTTTCCCAACCTGCAGGTGCTCGATCCCTTGCGGATCGGCCAGAACGTCAAGGAAATCATCGAGTGCGATCTGGCCGCCGAGATCGGCGCCCGCAGCCTCTATCAGGAAGCGGCGACCTACTGTCACGGCGTCAAGGACTACGTCTCGCGCGATCTGTTCGAAAGCCTGATGAAGGACGAGGAGCACCACATCGACTTCCTCGAAACCCAGCTCGACCTGATCAAGCGCATCGGGCTCGAGCTCTACACCCAGAAGCATATCGGCGGGCTGGAGAGCGAGCACTAGAACCCAGCTTACAACCGTCATCCCCCGCGAAGCCGGCGATCCGCTATACAGGGCGGCAATGATGAATCGAGAAGCCGCGGCATGTCCGCTGCCCAGCTTCCGCGGAGCATGACGATCCATCCCCAAGGGCCTAAAGCTGCTCCTTGTAGCGCGCCTCGACCGCGGCCTGGCTTTCCGGCTCGCCGAGGCTGGTCTGGTCGTGGATCACCTCGCTGATGCTCGGAAGCACCGCGCGTTCGACCCGGGTGTCCGGCGACCACAGTTTTGAGCGCATCAGCGCCTTGCCGCAATGGAAATAGGCTTCGCGCACCGCGATGCTGAGCGCCGCGCGCGGCAGCTTGCCGAATTCCACCATCGACGCCAGCAGGTCCGGATCCGCCGACAGCCTGCCCTTGCCGCCGACCCGCAGCGTCTCGTCGATGCCGGGCACGAAGAAGATCAGCTGCACGAAGCCCGAACCCTCGACGATGTTGCGAAAACTGTCGATGCGGTTGTTGCCGGAGCGGTCCGGCATCACCAGCTGGTTCGGCCCGGCGACGTGGACGAAGCCGGGATTGCCGCCGCGCGGCGAGGCATCGACGCTGCCGTCGGAGCCGGAGGTCGCAAGCACGCAGAACGGCGACATCGCGATGAATTTCCTCGCATGGGCGTCGATCTCGGGCCGCGCCTTGGCGATCACGCGCGGCGAGGGGGCTGGATAGATCGTCTTGAGGTCGCTGGCGGCAAAGTCGGTCAAGGGTCATCTCCGGCAAATGCGTTGGCAGGCGTTGAAGATATCATCGCCGCCATCCGGCGGCCATGGGCTATCGTGCCATCATCATCCGTGCCGCCGCCACGGCCAGTCGATCACGCCGGCGGCATACAGCGCCCACCAGATGATGACGGGCTGCAACGCCAGTCGCGGGCCGTGATAGAGCCAGCTGCTCGCGATGTAGGGCAGGTCGATGCCGTCGATCGCGTGCTTGAAATTGGCGGGCCAGACGCAGAGCGCATAGACCGCCAGCGCCACGCCCGCCCACCAGCGCAGCGGTTTTGTCATCAAAGCGACGGCGCCGGCAATCTCGCACAGCCCGGTGAGGAGGATGATTTGCGGCGCGAACGGCACCCAGGACGGCGTGATCGCGAGCAGCTTGTCCGGCGCCACGAGATGCGCAATTCCCGCCGCCGCGTAGAACGCGGCAAGGATCCAGCGCATCACCGCGCGGCTTGTATCGGAACGGTCACGTTGCGGATCGGAAGTCATTCGCGGGCGTAACATGTCCGGCGCGATCGGACCATGCTTCAGCACGGTAACCGATTCACACTGCGTCGGCGGGAACAAAGCAGCTGATGATCACGCGCTTGATGCGGTGCACATCTTTTGGCGACATGGCGCGTCCCTCACATCGTCCGTCGCGGCGCCGTCTGCAACAGTTCCTGCAGCTGCTTCGCATAGAATTTCGCACTGCCGGTGGTGAGATGACCGCGAGTCTCCGTCGAGGCCGGGATCAAATAGAGCTTGCCGTTCCTGATGCGCTTGATCGCGGTGTCGGTGACGCCGGTTTCCGGCGGATTGCGCTCGTCGTCGGCGGCATTGATGGCGAGCAGCGTGGCCTCGATTTTCTCCAGTCCCGCGGACGGATTGAAGTCGTGCGAGGATTCCCATGCGTAGACGAAGTCGTTGGCGTCGGCCGTCACGGCCGTGGCCAGCCGGTCGTCGACCATCTTGTCGGCCTTGCCGGCGGTCGGCGCCAGCATCTGGTAGGCCAGCGTGCCGCCGGCCGAGGCGATGCCGTAGGCGTGAATGGCGTATTTCATCATGCGCGGCTGCGCCGTGTAATTGCCGCCGTTGTAATCGGGATCGTTGCGGATGGTTTCCAGCATGATCCGCCGCAGCATCCAGTTGCGCGCGGCCATCTCGGTCGGTTGCGATGCCATCGGCACCAGCGCATCCATCGCCCGCGGATATTTCACGCCCCAGATCCACGCGTGCATGCCGCCCATCGAATTGCCGATCACCAGCCGCAGCTGTTTGATGCCGAGGCCTTCGCTGACCAGGCGGTACTGGGCGTCGACCATGTCCTCGTGATTGTATTTCGGGAAAGCCGTCTTCATTCCGTCGGACGGTTTGGAGGATTTGCCGTGGCCGATGCTGTCGGGGATGATGATGTAGTATTTCGTGGCATCGAGCGGCTGGCCGGCGCCGAACAACTCGCCGGCGAAGCCCGGCGTCAGCATGCTGACGGCCGAGCCGCCGGTGCCGTGCAGCACCAGCACCGGCTGCCCGGTGGGCTCGCCGACCGTGGTATAGTTCAGCCGCAGCTCCGGCAGGGTGTCGCCGGTGTGGAATTTGAAATCCTTCGCGATCCAGCTGCCCTGCTTCGGCGCCGGATAATCCGCGGCAATGGCCGTGAACGAGGTCAGCGCAAGGGCCGCCGAAAGTGCCGCGGACGAGACGAATTTCATGATGCCTTCTCCCAATGCAGCCGCTTCGCGGGGGCTGCTTGGCCGTGAGCCTAGCACGGCGGCTATTTCGTCGTCACCAGATCGCCGAACAAGGTGCAGCTGGCTTTCGGTCCCCGCGGTTACGGCTTGTCCTCGACGTCGGTGTCGGGACGGTCGCTGCCCTCGGCGGTTTCGGTGTGCCACTTGCCGTCGGCGGTCTCGTACTCGATCGCCTCGGTGCGTCCGGGCACCCGCTGTTCGGCGGCGACGCGCTTGGCGGCGGCCAGCGCTACGGCATGGCTGGGAAAGGGTTCCGAAAACACGCCATTGACGGTGTAGGCCCAGCCGCCGTCATGCTCGATGATCTTGTAGGTCACGTGGCTCATGTGGAACTTTCTTCTTGGCTGGCGGGTGGTCGGCAGAGGGTGAACGCGCCGACCATTCTATGACAAAATGCGGTCGCGATGTAGGGCTTGCGGCCGGTTATTCGTCCTCGGGTCGAGAGGAACCGATGCCGATGACCGGCCAGCCGGGCAAGGGAGAAGACAAATGTGCCGCAACATCAAGACTCTGTTCAATTTCGAACCACCCGCGACCGGGGACGAAATCCACGCCTCGGCGCTGCAGTTCGTGCGCAAACTGTCCGGCTTCAACAAGCCGTCGCAGGCCAATGCCGAGGCGTTCGATCGCGCGGTCGCGGAAGTCTCCGATTCGGCTCGCCGGTTGCTGGCTTCGCTGCACACCCATGCGCCGGCGCGCGACCGCGACACCGAGGCGGAAAAGGCCAGGGAGCGGTCGCGGTTGCGGTTCGGCTGACGGGCGACGCGCCGGTTGCGTGACGCGCTTCACAGTATGGCCGGACGGTGCCGTCCATGATGGCTGGAAGTTTTCAGCCATCGGAGAAGACTTATGAGCCCCATCGCTCGACTGAAATTCAGTTCCGTCCTGTTCACCGTGTTGTGGACCGGCGCTATGCTGTGGTGGAGCGGGGTGTTTGAGCCCGCCAACATCATCATCCTGTCGATCTGCGGCGCCCTGGCTGGCTATTTCTGGTATCGCGCGATGCGCTGGCAATTCCAGCTGATGGGCATGTTGCCGCGCAATGACACGGTCGAAATGCAGTGAGGTCGCGCTCGTCTACCCCGTTTCCCACTTGACCGGCAGGTTGAGCAATCCTCGGAACGCCCAGCCGCCGATCCGTACCGGTTCGCTTTCGTCGAGCCGCAAGCCCTTCAGCCGCGCGAAAATGCCCGGCAGCGCCACATCCGCGACCATCGCGCGCGAGGCGAAGGCGCCGGCGCAGTAATGCGGGCCGGCGCCGAACGCGATGCTCTTCCGGGTATCGCGGCTGACGTCGAAATCATCGGGATTGGCAAAGCAGGCCTCGTCGCGGTTGGCCGAGCCGAACATGAAGAACACCCGGTCCTCAGGCTCGAAATCGACGCCGCCATAGGACCACGGCTTTGCAACGCGCCGCGGCGACATGCCGATCGGCGCGATCCAGCGGGCGTATTCCTCGAACACATCGAGCCATTTCGCCTTGCCGGAGCTTACCAGCGCCAGCTGCTCCGGATGCGTCAGCAGCGCCCAGATCGTGCCGGCGATGGCGTCGCGCGGCTCGTTCTGCCCGCCGGAGATCGCGAGCTTGATGTTGGCGCGGATGCTGTCGATCGGCATGCCTGCAGCCAGCAGCACGCTGAGAATCGAGGTGTTGGGATGCTTTGTGACGACCGGGATCATGTCGTCGATCGCTGCGTCGATCCCCGATGTGGCGGCATGGCAGCGCGCCTCCACTTCCTTGTTGCCCGAGTAATTGGCGATGCCGTCGATCATCGCCTGCGACCACGCGTCCATGTCCGCAAAGCGCATGTTGGTCAGCCCGGTGACGTCCTTCAGGCACTCGGCCGACAGCGGCAGCGCGAATGCCTTGCAGAGATCGGCGCGCCCCTGCGGGGCGAGTTCATCGAGGATGCGGTCGGCATGGGCCTGAAATTGCCGGTTCCAGGTGTCGCGCACGGTGCGCGGCGACACCGAGGGAAACATCGCCGCGCGCTCGGCCATATGCGCCTCGCCGTCCTTGCGCATCATGTTGTGGCCCATCAGCGTGTTCATCAATCCTGCCGGCTGATGCGAGGAGAACACGTCGATGCGCTTTTCCTGGCTGAAGATGTCGTCGCGCCGGGTGAACACCGTGGAGCCGAGCTGCGGCACGAACGCGATCGGCGCCTCCCGGCGCATCTTCGCCAGCGTCGGATAGGGGTCGGCCCAGAAGCTGGCGACGTCGATCTGGAAATGCGGGGCGTTGGACATGGTCAGATCTCTGATTGCTGCGGCGTAACAAGTTCCAGCGGGGACGTACGGTTTCAAGCCGTCATTGCGAGCGAAGCGAAGCAATCCATCTTTTGCATGAAGAAGGAAGCTGGATTGCTTCGTCGCTGCGCGCCTCGCAATGACGGCGGCAGCCCTCAAATCGTCCGATATCCGCCATCGACCATCACGATCGAGCCGCTGACATAGGCGGACAGATCCGAGGCCAGGAACACCGCCGGGCCGACGATGTCCTCCGGCACGCCCGCGCGTCCCAGCGGGGTGTGGTCCATGAACACCTTGATCAGATCCGGATTGGTGGCGCGTACCTTTTCGTTCAGCGGCGTTTCGATGAAGCCCGGGCCGATCGCATTGACGCGGACGCCGTCCTTGCCGAGCTCGGCGGCGAGCGCCTTGGTGAAGCCGAGCACGCCGTGCTTGGAGGCGGTGTAGGCCGGCGAACTCGGCGTGCGCAGATGCACAAAGGACTGGATCGAGCCGATGTTGACGATGCGCCCTTTGGCCGCGCGCAACGGCGCGAGGAACGCGTAGGTCACATTGAACACGCCGGTGAGGTTGATGGCGATGATGTCTTCCCAGTCGCTGATCACGGCCTCGGGTGCCCCCAGCATGCCGTTGCGCCGGGCGATGCCGGCATTGTTGACCAGGATCGAGACCTGCCCGACGCTGTCGGCGATCTTTTTCGCCATCGCGACGCAGTCGTCGCGTTGGGTCACGTCGAGCGCAAAACTCTCGGCCTTGCCGCCGTTGCCGCGGATGTCCTGTGCGGCTTCGGCGGCGGCCTTCTCGTTCATGTCGAGCAGCACCACCCGCGCGCCCTCCTTGGCGTAGCCTGCCGCGATCGCGCGTCCGATTCCGGAGGCGGCGCCGGTGACGACCGCGATGTGGTTTTCGAGAAGGGCCATGGGGTTTCCTCACTGTTTTTGGTTTTGTGAATGCAGACAAACTAATTCAAATTGATTGGCGCGGAAACGGAAAGCTTTACCGGACCAATGTACCCATTCGCTCCGGTGTCGCACCATGGATAGCAAACTTGGCGAATGGCAGCTCGATATCGAGCGGATCTGGCAGGCGGAGGCGCCTGACTGGCGCGAAGCCGCGCGCCTCGCCGAGGTGATGGCGCGGACCGGCGCCGAGGCGCTGCTGCGGCAGGCGGCCGCCCAGGCGCTGCCGATCCTGCGCCACGCCGCGGCTGAAGCCGCCGATCCCGATATCACCGACGCCGCGCGGCGCCGGCTCGGCATCATCCGCGAGGTGCTGCATACCCTCACCACCCCGAAATTCGGCCGGCGCGACATACCGGTGAAGGCACTGGCGCCGGAGGAAATGCATCGGCAACTGCTGGGCCTGCCGCTCGACCGCCGGTTGTCCGCGCCGGAAATCCATCGCGCCTGGAAGCGCGCCGCCAAATCGGCGCATCCCGATGCCGGCGGCAGTGCGCAGGCTTTTCAGGCGCTGTCGGCGGCGCGCGAGGCGCTGATCGCGGGAGTGAGATTCAGCCGGGTCTAGGGGGGCAAAACGCGCTTGCCTGAAAGGCAATGGGCACGGCGCCATCAGGCGCGCGTGCCCATCTTTTCCGCCGATCGAACGGTTTTCAGAGCCAACCTCCTGAATGAGTGTTCCGGCCCCGCATCGGGTTCAAATCGGCAGCCGTGGAACCCGTCATCGGCGTCGCGCCAATGGCTGATCCGGGCCGCGCTTGCTACTGTCGCGGCAACGATTCGATGGCTCCGCACGCCTGCCTGCCAAATCCCAGAGGGAACCCGATCCATGTCCATCTTATCCGCCCTTCGTGCCGCGCTGCTCGCACTGACGGCTTTCGCCGGCGCT
Source organism: Hyphomicrobiales bacterium (assembly GCA_038212905.1). Taxonomy (GTDB): domain Bacteria; phylum Pseudomonadota; class Alphaproteobacteria; order Rhizobiales; family Xanthobacteraceae; genus Bradyrhizobium. The sequence continues at coordinate 5,428 of JBBQUA010000147.1, read as the reverse complement.
GCCCTGTCTTCCGCCGCCCATGCCGACGGCGGCACGGTGCAGCTCACGATCTACAAGGCCGGCTGGATCATCGGCGGCTCCGGCGGCGGCGGCTCGCTGAATTTTCGCGGTCGCAGCTATGCGCTGTCCGCCGGCGGCCTCGATTACGGCCTGGTGTTCGGCGGCTCGAAGACCGTGCTGCGCGGCCGCGTCAGCAACATCAACCGCGCTTCCGACGTCGCCGGCGTCTATGGCGCGGCCGGCGCCGGCCTCGCGGTCGGCCGCGGCGCCCGCGCCATCGTGCTGACCAACCAGAAGGGCGCGGTGCTGGAACTGTCGGGAAACCAGGTCGGCCTGATGGCGAATGTCGATTTGAGCGGGCTGGCGATCACGATGAAGTAAAGGCGGCGCGCTCGTTCTGCGCAACGCTCCCGGTGTCGTCCCTGCGAACATTCGCAAGGACTCCGTCCGGGCTACGGCCCTGTGATTCTGTGGCATCGGTGGCGCCTCCCTACATCTCGTCATCCTCCGCGAATGCGGAGGATCCAGTACGCCGAGGCTTCTCGGTTCAGTCGCTGGCGCCTCTGAATACTGGATCACCCGCTTTCGCGGGTGATGACAACTGAGGGGATGTGGCGCATGCGTGCGCCAGTATCTGCGGGTTCAATTTTCAAACAACGCCGTATTCGCAAACGCACTTTCGCAATCTCGCGGCGCGATGCGCCCGAGCTTTGCTGCAATTCTTACACCCTCGAAAACAAAGAGGGCGCAGGGAAAGCCGGATGCGCGCTGCACCCGCGGTCTCGTGTGCAATGGTAGTGGTAGAAGCGCACACGAGCATACAGGGCAGCGGAGGCAATCCGACTTTCCCTGCGCGATGCTCTACGGATTATAACGTGATCACCCTGGCGACCGGGCTTTCTTGCCACCATCGCCCGCGTGCCTTGACGCGAACTTGACACCAGCGTCGGGGTGTCAGGCCAACACGATTTCTCCGTACGCAATAGCGGGTTCGTTACTCCCGCCATCGCGTCACCGCATCCCACCGCACGTTCGTGACGATCGCGATCCGCCCCTCTCATCGGGTGAGACGGGCGAATCCCTAAAGCTGATTTGCCCGACGTGTTAAGCGATTTATTTTTGATTCCGGGCCTTGACTCGCATTTCTGAAATTCGGAAGTGATTTGCCCGTCGGGTGGTTTGGCCGGGCGACCACCCGATGTTTTCAACCCAGCGACGCGCCGGCATCCGCTGCGCCGTCACGGCGCCTGCCTTCGACCAGAGCCAATCCGCCGTCCGGGCGCGTCATTTCACGCGGCCGCCGGCTGGTGACGCGAAACAACGTGTGCACGGTGTTGCCGACCGTGGCGCAGCCGCCGCGCATGTTGGGAAGAATAAGGACCGCTTCGCTCATCGTCATGCTCCATCTGGTTGTTGCAGGGACAATGTGCGGACAACTGTTCGGTTCTGGCTAACGTCCTGTCATGGTTGACAGTGCGTTAAGGGCCGGAGGCCTACCGGCGAGGAGTAACCGCGTTCGCGAAATCCTGCCCCGCCGAACGTGGAAGCGAAACCCATCGAGATCATCCGAGGTTCGGCATCAGATCCTCGTCTCGCGGCCGTGCCAGATCCGGGTGATCAGAATATTTCCGTCCTCGGGCAGGGCGGCATAACGAACGATGTAACCGCCCGCGCCGAAGCGGACCACGATCTGGCGAATGTCAGCGTCCCCGGTCGGCATGCCCAGATCGGGAAATTCCTGCAACCGGTCGATCGCTGCCCAGATTGCGACCAGCGCGCGTCGCGCGGCATCCGGATTGCCCTGATCGAGAAAGCTTCGCAATCGCTCGACGTCCTCAACGGCGTCGGGCGAAAACAGGATCATCCGATCCTGCGCGGCGCGGGCCGTGGCAGTTCGTTCGCCGAACCCCAGCTTGCCACCCAGGTCTTGACGTCGTCCAGCGGCACCGCGGCGCGAGTCTGCTTGAACGCGTCTAGCCGCAGGCGGTCTTCGCCGATATCGGGTCCAGCGATATCCACCACGGAATCCAGCAGCGCCACGGCTTCAGCCAACACCGCGGCAACTTCCTGCCCGCGCTCGTCGGCCATTTCGCGCAGACGCGCATCGGTGTCGGCATCGATATCCAGGGTGCGACGGATGATGTTCATGTGCAGAGGATAATTGCGGAGAGGCGGGTTGTCGAGATGCGGCGTGCAGCTGCCGCTACCTGCCTCCGACAAATTCCGCCAGCTTGTAGGATGGGTTGAGCGACCGCGTCCGCCGAAGCTCAATTCGGCAAAGGTGGAAGCGAAACCCATCATGGCAATCGCTGCAGGCGATGGGTTTTCGCAAGGGCTCAACCCATCCTACGATCTCTGATGAAGCCCGCCAATTCCTGCCATGGCTGCACCGACCAGTGGCCGGAAGCCGCGCCGGACGGTGAGGCCAGCACAAACACCTCTGGAAAATCGTCCTCGGCCGGCTGCCGGCCCAGCGCAATCGTCTTCGTCGGCCGGCCATAGAACAGGCTCGCGGCCTTCTTGCTGGTGAAGGCGATGGTGTCCGGCCGGTAGCGCAGCATCTTCACACGGAAGGCCTGGATATCGACGGGGGATTTGAGCGCCTGATGGTCCATTCCCGCGCCGAGCTTGCAGACATCGGTGAAGCCGATGCCGAGTTTCAACAACTCCGGAAATTCATGCGGCTCGTAGCGGCGCGGCGTGATGCCGACCTCGTGGACGGTGCGCCAGAAGCGATTGCCGGGACCGGCGTAGTAATGGCCCAGGTCAGCTGAGCGCTGGCCGGCGGCGGTGCCGACGAAGACGAGGCGGAGGCCGGCCTGAAGCTGGTCGGGGAGCTTTTCCAGTTTGTACTCTCCTTTTCGTCAGTTCGTAGCAGAAACGCGACCCATCAAATCAATCGCTCCGTGCGGGACCTTTCGCAAGGGCTCGGCCGATGCTGCGAGCTGCGCCCATTTCGGACGGCGGTTGCTGCCCGCAATTTGGAGTTAAAAAGGGTGGGTCCCGCCACGTTAGTCCACTCCAAGCCTTGCCAGCGCTCTTTGCGAGCGGCACAATTATAGATCGAGCTGTAACTCAGGCTCGTATTTGGGGGTGTTTGTTTTTCAGAAGGATCTTCTATGACGCAGCATCAAAACGTAGTGAAAAATGAGTTCGATGCAGCCAAGGCAATCGTGGAGACACTTACGGGACTGGACCGTCAACAGCAAGAACGGGCGATACGGTTTGCCACGGAGGCGCTGGGTTTGAAAGCCGTCGACGCCGTAGCGAAACATTCGGACCATGTCGTGAATGCAAGCGGTGGTCGAGCCCCGACGGGGGCGACTGATATCAAGAAGTTTACGGAAACAAAATCTCCAAGCAGCGATCAGCAGTTCGCAGCCGTGGTTGCGTATTTTTATCAATTCGAAGCGCAGCCTTCAGATCGTCGCGAAACGATTGACGGAAAACTTCTTGGCGAGGCTGCGCGCCTGGCAAATCGTCGTAGGCCAAGTCGGTACGCACTCAATAATGCAAAGAATGCTGGATATCTGGATTCGGCAGGGCATGGGGAATTCAAACTGAATACGGTCGGAGAGAATTTGGTGGCGATGGCGCTTCCTAGTAGTTCCGGAAAAGGAGGCACGAAGCGTCGAGCAAAAAAGAAGGGCACAGCTCGAAAGAGCACAGTAAAGAAGAGGAAAGCGAAGAAGTAGATTGGCATGAACGGATGTGTTGGAGTGATCGACTATGAGTACCGCCTTGGAGGCGTTGGATGCTTCAATTCAAGAGGTAACGACTGCGCGAGCATTGATATCAAGGATCAGGTCAAATCAAGTCCGAGGTGCCGACAACCTAGCAAGTATGAAATCCTTAGCCTACGCTTGGTTCAATAATCACCGGACGATGGTAGAGGCTGGCGGAAGCATCGATCTAAGCGCCATCAATGACGCGTTCCAAACGGTGCTCAATTCCACAGATAAGAGCGCGGCCAAGGCAACCTATTTAGGCGCACTCACTAGAGCAAAAAATGCCTTGGTGGACGTTCGAACCTCAATTCTGAAGACGCCGTTGTCAAGTGTACGAAATTCCGACGACATAACGCCGGATTTCTCGCCCCTTGCAGGCAATATTCAAATGCAGGAGGTTCTTGCCGGTCGATGGTCGGAGTGTTGCAAATGCGTTTCGGTAGAAGCGCATCTTGCAGCGATTGTTATGATGGGAGGTCTGCTTGAGGCTCTTTTTGTAGCCCGCGCGAACAAGATGGAAAATAAAGGGCCTTTGATAAGAGCCGTTTCTGCACCCAAGGACAGGAAGACCGGCAGAACGTTAGACTATCAAGAGTGGATGCTTGATTCTTACATAAAGGTAGGTCATGAGCTGGGCTGGATTACCGACTCCGCAAAGCAGGTTGCAGGTGTTTTGAAGGAATTTCGCAATTATGTTCATCCCGCAAAAGAATTGCGGCATGGAGTATCGCTTGCACTGAATGACTCAGCTATGTTTTGGAATGTGACGAAAGCACTTGTGAGGCAGTTGCTCTCCAGTGCGCAAGAATTGTAACCGAATCTTAAGCTGACGATCTTTCGGTAGAAGGCGCGACGACCTTTCACGGGCAAGTTGGCGGCACGCTGATTAGTCGGCGTTCCGGCTGAACGCTGCACCGGTCTGGTGCCGAGCTTACCAAGAAGCCGGCCTTTCGCCCGGCCTCTTGCATTTTTCGTGGATGCCCGGGTCAAGCCCGGGCATGACGAGAGTGGATGTCCCTCACAACACCCGATTGCTCTCCTTCACTTTCTCCGCATCCAGATAAACCTGCCCGCCCATCTCCTTGAACTTGGCGGACATCGTCGCCATGCCATCCTCGATCACGCCGGACATCGACATCCCGACACTGCCGCCCGCCACCGCGCGCTTGTCGGGATCGTTCAGCGTCGCGGCGTAATCCCGCACATCCTGCGTGATCTTCATCGAGCAGAATTTTGGGCCGCACATCGAGCAGAAATGCGCGACCTTGTGGGCGTCCTTGGGCAGCGTCTCGTCGTGGTAGCTGCGCGCGGTTTCCGGATCGAGGCCGAGGTTGAACTGGTCCTCCCAGCGGAAGTCGAAGCGGGCGCGGGAGAGGGCGTCGTCACGCAGTTGCGCTGCCGGATGGCCCTTGCCGAGATCGCTGGCGTGGGCCGCGATCTTGTAGGTGATGACGCCGACCTTGACGTCGTCGCGGTTCGGGAGACCCAGATGCTCCTTCGGCGTGACGTAGCACAGCATGGCGCAGCCGAACCAGCCGATCATGGCGGCGCCGATGCCTGAGGTGATGTGGTCGTAGCCCGGGGCGATGTCGGTGGTCAGGGGACCGAGGGTGTAGAACGGCGCTTCGCCGCATTCCTTGAGCTGCTTGTCCATGTTGATCTTGATCTTGTGCAGCGGCACGTGGCCGGGGCCTTCGATC
>JBBQUA010000146.1:0-13417 GCA_038212905.1 Hyphomicrobiales bacterium | reverse complement strand
TGACGACGGCGGGCGAGGCAGCCGGATCGTGCCGGCGGCCGAACATCTCCCAGCGCAGCGCCGTGAGAATATCGATCGACCAGCCATGGACGGCCTTGAGGGGAGGGGAAACCGCGAGCCCGGCGCAGATCAGCGCGATGGCGGCGATCGCCGCCGCGTCGCGGGTGGTGCGCCCGATATTCAAGACCGCAGGTCCGGCACGTCCCTCAATCCATCCGCACCAGTCGGCCGACGATCGGCGTCGGTCCCGGCTTGGCGCGCGCGTCAACCAGGAAGACGATTCTGGACGATCCGAATTTCGCGGAATAGGTGCCGCCGGGGGTCAGCGACTTGCTGGTGCCGGCGAAATCATAAAACTTGCCTTTGAACTGCTTGCCGTCGAGATCGACCTGCTGACGTTCGCCGGGGACATCGAGCCGCTCGATTACGAGGGTGCCGCGTCCGGTGGCCTGCACCAGCGGCGAAGCCCCATAGAGCGTGAGTTCTGATTTCGGCAGGTCTTTTTTGGCGGCGCTGCGCACGACGGTGGCGGCGACTTCGCCGGTTTCACGGGTGGTCGCATGCGCATGGCTGGCGTCGCAGTCGGTCTTCTCGTTCTGGACGGTGGCGAGGTGGACCAGGCTCTCGTCGGTTCCGACAATCACCGTCCCTAGCCCGTCGATCTTTTCGCGCCGGCAGGATTTGAGGTAGCTGATGACGACCGAACTGTTCGCGCTCAGCTTGATCACCGCTTTGGGCGACAGATAGTCCATGAACTCGGCGCCGGTGACCTTGCCCTGGACTTCCTCGACGATCGCAACCGGCGACTCCGCCGCAGCGGGGTCGACCAGCGCCAGCAGTCCGACAAAAACAGCAATTGTCCGCTTCATTCCAACATCCCATCCGGTCGGGGCGATGATCCGAACCGACGTCGCAACCATCGCCGATTCCAGTATCCCGTTATGCAGCTCAGGATCAAATACGCGATCGGTTGCCGCGCGTGTGTGACGTGTATCACTTACCGGTCGTCCAACCGCGCCGCGCATCTGATTTCCCCCTCAGGTGTCGCGGTAGGTGACGAAATCGTTCAATTTCTCAATCCTTTGTGAACGCGGCCGGGCTGCGTCTGTCGGCTACAGTGCGACGCTTTATGGAGAAGACGCAGATGGCTACCGGACTTGTGACGATGCGCCACGCCTGCGCGATGATGGTGCTGCTGTCGCTCTCGCTGGCGTCAGGGGCGCGGGCTGAAGAGGTGCAGGAGGCGCCCCCATCGGCCCAGCAGCAACCCGCCGCAGCGAATCCGGCAGGGCCAGCGCCGTCGGGCCAAAAGGGCGGCGGCCGGCGCGGCGAGGCGGCCACGACCCCGCCTGCCGCCGACCAACATCGGCTGCCGCCGGATTCCACGACCCGGCAGACGCTGGCGTTGCCCGGACGCACGCTCAGCTTCAGCGCCACCGCCGGCTCGATCCGCCTTTTCGAGGAGAAGGGCGAACCGCTCGCCGATATCGCCACCACCTCCTACCAGCTCGACGGCGCCGATCGCGCCAGCCGGCCGGTGACTTTTCTGTTCAACGGCGGGCCCGGCGCGTCCTCGGCCTGGCTGCAGCTCGGCGCGGTCGGGCCATGGCGATTGTAGCTCGGCGGCGATGGCGCGGTGTCTTCCGCCTCGCCGGACCTGCTGCCCAATGCCGAGACCTGGCTCGACTTTACCGATCTGGTTTTCATCGATCCCGTCGGCACCGGCTACAGCCGCTTCGTCGCTTCAGGCGAGGATGCGCGCAAGCGGTTCTTCTCGGTCGACGGCGACGTCAATGCGGTCGCGCTGGTGATCCGGCGCTGGCTGGAAAAATACGATCGGCTGCTGTCACCGAAATTCGTCGCCGGTGAAAGCTATGGCGGTATCCGCGGACCGAAGGTGGTGCGTAATCTCCAGACCCAGCAGGGCGTCGGCGTCCGCGGGCTCATTCTGGTGTCGCCGCTGTTCGACTACCGCGAATTCACCGGCTCCAGCCTGCTGCAATATGTCTGGAGCCTTCCCTCGATGGCGGCGGTGGCGCGGGAGGTCAAGGGAGCGAAGGAGGGCGCCGAGGGCGGGGTGACCCGGGCCGATCTCGCCGATGTCGAACGTTATGCGGCCGGCGAATTCCTGGGGGATCTGATCAAGGGATCGGCCGATGTCGAGGCGACGACGCGGCTCGCCGACAAGGTCGCTGCGTTGACCGGAATCGACCAGGCGGTCAGCCGCAGACTGGCCGGACGTTTCGGCGTCAGCGAGTTTCGCCGCGAATTCGACCGCCGCAACGGCAGGGTGACCGGCCGCTACGACGCTTCGGTCCTTGGCTTCGATCCCTATCCGGATTCGAGCTCCCATCGTTTCGGCGATCCCTCGGGCGATGCGCTGGAGGCGCCGCTGACCAGCGCGGCGGTCGATCTCACCAGGCGCAAGCTGAACTGGCGGCCGGACGGTTCCTACCAGTTGCTCAATGGCGCGGTGCAGGGCGCCTGGGATTTCGGCCGCGGCCTCAATCCGCCGGAGTCGCTCACCCAACTGCGGCAGATCCTCGCACTCGATCCGAAACTGAAGCTGTTGGTGGCGCACGGGCTGTTCGATCTGGCGACGCCGTATTTCGGCTCGAAGATCCTGCTCGACCAATTGCCGGCCTATGCCTCACCCGAGCGGGTCAAACTGGTGGTCTATCCCGGCGGCCACATGTTCTATTCGCGCGACGGCGCGCGCCAGGCGTTTCGAGGCGAGGTCGAGGCGCTGGTGAAGTGAGAGACGGTTGACGTCAGCGGGTCGGGCGGCGCTTGCGCGGGCCGTAGCGGCGTTCCATCTCCGCAGCGACAACTTTCTCCGGCCTCACTTTGCTGCCGGCGAACCAGACTTCGGTGACCTTGCCGGCCTTGTTGCGGGTGCGGCGCACGGGTTCGCCATGGCTGGCATAGCCGGCGGCCAGTGAAATCCGGCCGGTGTCGCGGCCGGTGACCTCGATTTCCGACGCATCGAGAAACGGATTGAAGGCGTACGGGTTGGCGGCAATGACGAGGTTGCCCATGGGAACGAGATCGACCGCGCCCGATGCGCTCCACCAGCGACCGTTCCAGTCGCGAACCCGCCGTTTCGGCGCGCCGCGGCCTGAGAAGGCGCGCATGATGTGCATGGCACCTTCCAGCCAAAGTCCGGCCCAGCCATCGGTGGCGTTGGTCAGGATGCTGATGCTCACCTCGCGGCCGGGAATGACGCAGGTCCGCGAGATGTAGCCCTGCAGCCCGCCGCTGTGACCGAAGCAGTCCCAGCCGCCCAAATTGCCGCTCATGATTCCGAGGCCGTAGAAACTCTCGATGCTCGAATGCGGATTGCGCCAGTGCCGGCGCGTCATCTCGCGGCGGCTGGCGGCGGAGATCACACTTCGCTTGGCGTTCGGGGCCAGTTGCGCGAAGAAGCGGGCCAGGTCCGCCGCCGTGCTGACGAAACCGCCGGCCGGCGTGATCGCATTGAGCCTGTTCTCGCCGGGAATGACCAGGCGGCCCACCGGAAGCCGCGGGCTGTGGCCGCGCGCGAATGGCGTGCCTTTGACGAGCGGCATGTCGGATTGCGTTTCGCGCAAGCCGGCGGCGGCGACGATCTCGCGTTCGATCCAGATCCGGTACGGCTGGCCGGTGATCGCTTCGATCACAAGGCCGATCAATCCAAACCCGTGGTTGGAATATTTGAAGCGGCTGTTGGGCTCGATCAGAGGGGACGACTTCAGGTCGGCGATCAATTCCTCGGTGCTGAGGAACGGCCGGCTTTCGGAAAACTGGCCGCCGGCCATGCCGTCGCGCACCAGACCCGCGCTATGGGAGAGAATTTGCGCGATGGTGGCTTCCTCGACCTGGCGGTGCAAGCCCTTCACGTACTGTCCGACGGGATCGTCCAGCCGCAGTTTACGCTGTTCGCGGAGCTTCATGATTCCGGCCGCGGTGAAACTTTTGGAATGCGATGCGATCCGGAAGCGGTGGCGTGGCGTGAGCTTTTCGCCGGTGGCGAGGTTGGCATGCCCGAAGGCGTATTCGGCGATAACCTTGTCCCGATGCGCGATCGCGACGATGCAGCCGGGTTGCTGCGAGGTGCGCATCTGGAATTCGATCCAGTTGCGGATGTAATCGATCGCGGGTTGCAGCCATGGTTCCATGTGCGCGATCTCCAAAATGACGGATGGCTACGGCGATTGAGGAAATATCATCGGCAGGAATATTGCTGGATGCTATCCGACAAAACAAAACCGGCGCAACCCAATTGGATTGCGCCGGCTGGTAGAAACGTCGCGTTGGCTCAGTAAGCCAGCCCGGTGCCGGGCGCCTGTTCGAGCGCCGTGGCCAGCGAGCGATATTCCTCGCTGCCGGTGCCGCTCAGGGCAGCGATCCGGTTCAGGTGATATTGCGCGGACTCGCGGTTGCCCTGTTCGACCTGCCACAGGCCGTAATACTGCCAGGTCTTGACGTGGTTCGGGTCCGTCTTCAGCGCGCGCTCGTACCAGATCTGCGCGACCTTGTAGTCGCCGAGCTTGCGGTAGGAGTAGCCGATCAAATTGGCGACGGCGGCGCTGTCGTCGTGGCCGAGCGCCTTCAACTGCGGGATCGCGGCAGCATAGTCGCCGCGATCATAGATCGTGGCGTAGGCCGCGCGATAACCCTTGGCGAAGGTGGTGTCCTCGATGCCGGGTTTGACTTCGCTGGACTTTTTCTTCTTGCCCTTGTCCGACGACGGCGGCGGCGGGGACTCGTCCGGCGCGGCGTAAACCGAGGTGACGACGGGCGCCGTGGCCAGCGCCATCGCGAATGTTGCCAGCGCTAAAAGCCTGATCGCAAATTTGCTCATGCATCTCTCCCGATTTCCAATAGGCAATCCTACACCGGCGCCTGTTGATTTGAACACCTGCCTCGCGGTTACATTCCCCCGGCAGACCGCCATAATTTCAGCGATTTTCCGAAAGCCCGCACGGACGCGGCTGGACATGACGAAGTTGTCATCGACATGAACGAAGTCCGCGAGCCCGCTTCAGATTGGGTTCAGCGCGCGGCCATTAGGTTCAAAGTCACGATCAACGGGCCCGGCCATCCGACCGGCCACCTCGCGATTTCAGGAGGGACACGACCATGCTGAAGGCAATTTCCGTCGCGCTGTTTGCGGCTTCCGTGCTTGTGGTGGCGCCGGCGATGGCCCACGGCCCGGGCCGGACCGCGCATGCCCCGCAGATCGGGGCCGTGCACGTCAATCCGGGCGTGCTCGACGCCAATGCCAGGATGGGTCGCCACCACCGTCATCACCGGCATCATCACACGCATTTCCGTCATCACCATCATCGCTTCCACTGATATCGCTGAACCTGATCCGCGGGGCGCGGCTCTATCCACATTGCCCCCGCCGCGCTTCGCGGAAATCAGCCCGGCCCGTACGCCATTGCTTCCCCAATGGCGGGCGGGCCGGCACTTTTTTGTGGCAAGTCCTTTGCGGCACATCCAGAACACCCGCGCGACCGAGAAGCGAATTCCAATTGGCGCGGGGAAGGTCTAGAACGGCTTGTCAAAGCCGGGGAATGACGGGTTGCATTTGGGGATGTCAGCAAAGCACGTGGCGATCCTGCTGTTGCCGATCGCGCTCGCGGCCTGCGCGGGCAGCGACGAAAGCAGAAGCATCACCTATACGGACGATCGCGGGGTCGCCAACCAGCCATATCCCACCAACTACCGCGCCGAAATCCTGGCGTTCATGAAGACCTATCTCAACAATCCGGTCGGGGTGCGCGACGCGGTCATGGCCGAGCCGGTGCAGCGCACCGTCGGCGGCCGGCTGCGCTATGTCAGCTGCCTTCGTTTTGCCGCGCGGGATTCCGGCGGTTCCTATCAGGAGGCGCGCGAGCGCGCCGTGCTCTTTGTCGACGGCCGGCTCGATCGCGTCATCGAGAACCCCGGCGATCCCTGCGCCGGCATGGTCTACGCGCCGTTTCCGGACCTGGGGAAGATGTCGCGTTAGCGGCAGGCCGCATGCCCGGCCGCCTTTGCTCCGGTTTCCGGCCGGGGTCATCCGATCACATTTCAGCGAGGATTGAACCTGCCTCTGGTCTGGCAAGACGCAGCCTATAGCTGCGCAGCGGGCGTTTGCGGCAAATAAACCGGAATCGCCCCGGAACCAAAAGGCTTTGTTGCCGCGCCGTCACAGTTAAGAACCATCGCGGCACCGGCATTGCCGCGAAGCAACCTAATTGAGGCCACGTTGTTTGATTGATGTCGATAACGACAATAACGGGGAACCAGTCATGAAGAAGCTTTTGCTCGGCGCAGCCACCTTGATCGCGTTTGCCGCCCCCGCGGTCGCGGCTGACATGCCAGCGCGGACCTATACCAAGGCTCCGGCCTATAGCGCGCCCGCCGTGGTCTACAACTGGACCGGCTTCTATATCGGCGGCCATGTTGGCGGCGCCTTCGCGGGCGACAACAGCCTGCAGAGCAGCGACGCGCGCTTCATGGGCGGCGTGCAGGGTGGCTTCGACTATCAGTTCTCCCAGAACTGGGTGATTGGCGCCGAAGCCCAGTACAGCTGGCTCGGCGGCGGCAATACCAATAGCGGAGTGTTGTTCCCGGCCGGCACGCTGGTCACCGGCAGCGCCAACGACCAGCTCGGCTCGGTCACAGGCCGGCTCGGCTATACCTGGGGTCCGGCCCTGCTCTACGGCAAGGGCGGTTACGCCTGGCGCGACAGCAACAATATCGGCGTGAGCATTGCCGGCGTACCGCAACCCTTCGCCACCAGCGGCAACCGCAAGGACGGCTATACCGTCGGCGCCGGCCTGGAATACATGTTCGCGCCGAACTGGTCCGCCAAGGCCGAGTATCAGTATTATGACTTCGGCAAAACCACCATCGCCGCCGGCCCGGCCGACGTGGTCGGCGCCCGATTTCGCAACGACGAGCACACCGTCAAGGTCGGCCTGAACTACCGCTTCGGCTGGGGCGGCCCGGTCGTCGCCAAGTACTGAACAAGTATCAGTCTGGTTTCCCGAGAATGAGAAAAGGTCGGCCCAGCGCCGGCCTTTTTGTTTAGGAATCTCGTTTAGAACCCACGGCGGTGCAGGTAACGTCGCCTGCGCCGTCAGCCCAAAAATAAATATTGCCGGCGGCGGAACTCGGCCGCGCAATAGGTTATTATGATTTGTCGGTAGTGGACAACGAATATGCGTGTTTTTCTGTTGGGACTGGTGTTTTCGGCGGTCTCCGTGCCGTGCATTGCCCAGACCGTCCTGAAATCCGAACCCTTCGTGCTTGCGCCCTATGAGATCGCTTACGTGCAGGATCCATCCTGCGCGCCTGGCAAGGTGCTCAAGGTGACCGGCGCGATCAGGGGCCTGCACCGCAAGCGGGTTTGCGTGGCGCGGGCCGGCGATCAGGCCTCGCTGGCGACGGCGACGCCGTAGGATTTAATCCCCGGAGAGCGGCCCGAGGCCTGTCGCGCACCCGGCGCGGCGGGGTTTCAGCTGTTGTGCCGGGCCAGCGGGTCGCGCGCGGTCCAGCAGGACGGCCGGCCTCCGATTCGGAGTGGATCGGTCATTTTCCGGCGGGAGTCCCTGAGTCGTAAACGAGTCCTGAATCCCCGGAAAAATATCGTGCGAGACTCCCGGGTTAGAATCGCCGGATGTTTTGCGGGCCATGAAGATGACCCTGCGAGCCTCCTGCGAACATGTGCACGTCACGCTGACCGTCGCGCTGCTGGCGGCCTGTGCGGCCAACCTGGTGCTGGTATGCGCCTGGCTGTAGCGCATCGTCCGCCAAAGCCTGCCCTCGGGCTCGACCCCGGGGTGTGCGCGGTTTGGCGATAAGGCCATGCGCTCAACGCATAGAGCCGATTGACGCCGCGGCCAATCCCCTGAACATGCGCGGCAAGGATGGCGACCCGGCCCCAATGCCGGTGTCGCAAAGGAATTGGGGAGGCCGGAAATGATCGAGACGCTCAAGGCGCGGGTCAACGAGGATGAAGCGCTGGTCCGGCGCGGGCGGTTTCTCACCACCACCTTCCTCATCGAGGTCGGCCCAACCGCCTGGCTGATACAGGTTTTCGAGGGCAGGGTGGTGTCGGTCACGTCAGGCCCCTTCGTGATGCCGTCGTCGTCCTTTGCGCTGCGCGCGGCGGAAGAAGAGTGGCAAAAATTCTGGTTGAGCCGGCCGCCGCCCGGCTCCAACGACCTGATGGCGCTGATCAAGCGGCGCGTCCTGAAGGCCGAAGGTAACCTTCAAATCTTCATGGCCAACCTGCGCTATTTCAAGGAAGCGCTGGTGAAACTGCGCGCCACCGGAGCGGCCGCATGACCGCAACCTTCGAGCCGGTCATCGGCCGCTACATGCATCTCGATTTGTTCGGACGGCCTCACCGCATCTATGTCGAGGAAGCCGGCTCTGGCACGCCGCTGTTGTGCCTGCACACCGCAGGCTCTGATGGAAGGCAATACCGCGCGCTGATGAACGATTCGCGCGTCACGGCCCGCCATCGCGTCATCGCCTTCGATATGCCCTGGCACGGCAAGTCGTCGCCGCCGGCCGGCTGGCACAACGAGGAATACCAGCTGACCTCGGCGCAATACACCACCATGATCCTCGAGGTCATGGCCGCACTCGAACTCGACCGCCCGATCGCGATCGGATGCTCGATCGGCGGCCGCATCGCGCTGCATCTGGCGCTCGAACACCCCGAGCGCTTTCGCGCCATCATCGGCCTGCAGGCCGGCGCCCATGTCGATCCCTATTACGATTTGAATTTTCTGCACCGGCCCGACGTCCACGGCGGCGAAATGGCCGCTGCCATCGTCTCCGGCCTGGTTGGCCCCGACGCGCCCGATGCCGAGCGCTGGGAGACGCTGTGGCATTACATGCAGGGCGGCCCGGGCGTGTTCAAGGGCGACCTCTATTTCTACAAGCTCGACGGCGACATCCGCGGCCGGGTAGCTGACATCGACACCAGCAAGTGTCCGCTGTTCCTGCTGTCGGGTGAATACGATTACTCCTGCACGCCGGAAGAAACGCTTGCTGTCGCCGGCAGCATTGAGGGTTGCGAGGTCACGATCATGAAGGGCCTCGGCCATTTTCCGATGAGCGAGAACCCGGCGGAGTTCCTGCCGCATTTGCTGCCGGTACTGGAGAAAATCGCAAGCCGCTGATCGTTTGGTTCAAATTTCCAGCCGGAATGCAAATCCCTGACAAACGCGACAAGCCGGGCCTCGAACACCGGCACGTCACAAAACGGAGTGAAACATGAATATCGACCACGTGAAGCTGCTTGCGCTTGCGAACCGCATCGTCAACATGGGCGGCAGTTCGCCTGCCGAGGCCACCATTGTTGCCGGGCATCTGGTCGAGGCAAACCTGCGCGGCCACGACAGCCATGGCGTCGGGATGCTGGTCGCCTATGTGCGGGACCTCGATAACGGTACGCTGAAGGTCAACCAGACGCACGAGGTCGTGTCGGATATCGGCACCATCTCGGTATGGGATGCCCGTGCCGGCTACGGTCAGGTGATCGCACGCCAGTCGGTCGAATGGGCGATCGAGGCGGCGCGCAAACACGGCGTTGCGGTGAACGGATTGCGCAATGCGCACCACATCGGCCGCGTCGGGACCTACGGCGAGATCGCGGCCCGCGCGGGAATGGTGGCGCTGCACTTCGTCAACGTCGCTTCGGGGAACCCGGGAGTCGCACCGTTCCGCGGACGGGAGGGCAGATTCCTGACCAATCCGGTCTGCGTCGCCATCCCCGGCACCGATAACAATGAGCCGATCCTGCTCGATTTTGCGACCAGCCGCGTGGCGCTGGGCAAGGTGAGGGTCGCGCACAATGCCGGCAAGCCGATGCTATCAGGCGCGTTGCTCGACCATGCGGGCAAGCCCACGACCGATCCGTCCGTGATGTACACCGAGCCGCGCGGCGTGGTGTTGCCTTTCGGCGAGCACAAGGGGTCCGGCCTGGCGCTGGTGTGCGAACTCCTCGCCGGGGCCATTGTCGGTTCGGCAAGCGTCACCACGGCGACGCCGCCCGATCGCGGCATCATCAACGGCATGCTGAGCATCGTGATCGATCCGGCCCGGCTTTCCACGCGCGACAGCATGCTCGCCGAGATCGACGCCATGATTGCCTGGGTGAAATCGGCCGACCCTGCCGATCCGGAGCTTCCGGTTCTGGTCGCCGGTGAGCCGGAGCGAATTGCCCGGGCCGAGCGCATGGCCAATGGCATCGAGATCGACGACGCGACCTGGGGCCAGTTGATGGCGATCGCCGAGCGCTATCAGATTCGTCTCGATAGCTGAGGGGCGGGATAGCGCGGACTCGCTGCGCCAGCGCCCGCTGCTGGCAATCGATGTCGGCGCGGCAAATTTTGGGCGCGCTGCGGTCAGACCTTGATGTCGACGACCGCCTCGCGCTCGGCTTGGTTTTTGGCCGCGAACACGTCCAGCACGGCATCGGCGATGATCCGCGGCGGGGCCTTTGCGGCCTGCTCGGCGAGCAGCTGAACCCTGGCCTGGGTGACGGCGGCGGGGACGGGATAGATCTGCATGGCGACCTCCGTCCCAAGGCTGTCACCGGCTTGTTTACGCTTTGTAAATGAATGGGGTTAATGGGCGCGATGCAAAATCGGCTCAATGCGATCGTTTGAAACACGGTGCATTGCTTCACATAGCAACGCCGCCGGGGTCACCGGCGGCGTCCTGCTCAGTCTGCGAGATCAGGTTGACTTAGCGACCGCCGCCTCCGCCTCCGCCTCCGCCTCCGCCACCGCCGCCGCCGCCGCCGCCGCCGCCGCCGGCATCCTGCATCGACTGATTGAAACGCGGATCCAAGTTGTTCATGTAACTCACGGTCGAGTTGGGTTTGCGCGCAGCAAGCGTCGCCACATATTCCATGTGCCCGCCGCAGGCCTTTCTCGATACCGCCTGATCACAAATCATGGGTTCGGCGAAACCGGAATGGCTCGTACGGAAGTTCGACGGCGCCAGACCGAAATCGGTTCGAGAGCGCCCCTGAAAAAATTACGCCGCGTTCGTACACGTCAACGTGAACCGAACGGGGCGAACTCCGGAAACTCCGTCACATGAAAATCGTGCGCTGATGCGGGAGTCGCGTTGCAAGCGTGACGCGCCGCACAGTTCTGTCGATTCCTGCGCGTTAGGCTTCATCATCATCACGGGAGACAAAAATGTTGGCCCAGGTTCTCTTGATCGCAAACCTGCCCGCAATCTTCTGCGCCGGCTGCGCCACGTTCCTTGCGTATAAGGAGCGCCCGCAATGGGTCTGGTTCGCCGGCTTGTCCGTCCTCGCCGGCGTCAGCGCGATCATGATGCTTCAGATGGTGCAGCTCTGGCGCTTGGCTGGCGTCTGAGGGCAACTGGTGCCGGTTGAGAGGATTGAACTCCCGACCTTCGGTTTACAAAACCGCTGCTCTACCGCTGAGCTAAACCGGCGAATTGAAAGCGCGTAGCGATGCAGAACAGAGTCCGCTGATCGTTCGGTCGAATACCAGACTTGTCCGCAAAGGACCAGCAGTTGACAGGCTTTTCCGTGGCCACGCGGGCACAAAAAAGACGGCCTCGCGCTCGCCTTTTTCGATGACGTCGAACGGTTCGTTTACTGGCAGATGTGCTGGCGGTCGTGATTCAAACCGGCGTGATGGCGAACGCAAAAAGGCGGCCCGTGGGGCCGCCTTTCGGTCATGTCACTTGCATCGCTATTAGCAAGGATACCAACGTCCGTTCGGGCCCATATAGGTGGCATAGGGCTCCAGGCCGCAGGTTGTCCGTGCGCGCTGCTGGCCGTAATAGGCGTAGGAATCGGCGCCGCGATACGGCGAAGAAGCGATGGCGGCCGCGGTGCCAATGGCGCCGCCGACGACTCCCGCCGCGACAGCGCCCGGCCAGAAGCCGCTTCGTCCGTGGCGATAATGGCGATCATTCGCCCAGCCATGATGTTGCGCGTAGGCACCGCGCTGATGCATCCCATGCTGCGCCAATGCCGGTGTTGCGATCATGGCGGCGAGGACTGCCGCGGCGCCCAATAAGCTTGATTTCTTCATTTGCGTATTTCTCCGGAAAAGATGTGTGGGTTGGCAACAGTCTCGCGAACGGGATGTTCCGAATCCGGGTTGTGCCGGCTTCAAACCAGTGTGAAGTTCCCATTCCCTCGTTTTCAGGGGGTGACGGTTCGATGCTGTGCACCGCGCTGTACAGCGCCCAGGCCGACCGCCGCTCCTGGGCGTCGATGCGGGGTCTTTTTGATGAGGTGTTGTAGCGGCTGCGAAGTCGGCCTGAATATTGCTCTGACAGACGCGGTGGCGAGTGTCATAAGAGATATTGAAACGGCATTGCGAGCACAGCGAAGCAATCCGTCTTTGCCGCATCGAGAAGCAGTGAGATGGATTGCTTCGTCGCATCCGCCTTCGCCCGAAGGCGGGTTTCGGCGGACAAGAGTGCTCCTCGCAATGACGGCTGGGGCAGGCGAGCAGGGGGCATATGTTCGGAATTCTGGGGTTGGGGTTTCTGTTGGGCATGCAGCACGCGCTGGAAGCCGACCATATCGCGGCGGTGTCGAGCATCGCCGCGCGCCGCAGCCAAGTCGGCGATATCGTCCGCCATGGCCTGACCTGGGGGCTCGGCCATACCCTGACCCTGTTCGCCTTTGCCGGCGCGGCGTTGCTGCTCGGCTACGCCATCCCCGAACATGTCGCGCGCCCGCTGGAGACCGCGGTCGGCATCATGCTGGTCGGACTCGGCGCCCATGTGCTGTGGCGGCTGTGGCGCGACCGCGTGCATTTTCACCGCCACGGCCATGACGACGGCACGGTGCATATCCACGCCCACAGCCATGCCGGCGAAACCCGGCCGCATGCCCGCGCGCCTCACGCGCACGAGCACAGCTTTCGCTGGCGCACGCTGCTGGTGGGACTGATGCACGGCATGGCCGGCTCGGCGGCGCTGCTGGTGCTGGCGGTGTCGCAGGCCGCCAGTCCGGCGCTCGGGCTCGGCTATGTCGCGCTGTTCGGAATCGGTTCGATGGTCGGCATGGCGGCGTTGTCGACGGTGATCGCGGTGCCGCTCGCGGTCTCCGCGCGGTCCCTGACCTGGGCCAATCGCAGCCTGCAGGCGGTGGTCGGCGCCTTCACGATCGCGATCGGCGTCACCACCATTGTCGAAACGGCTTTCGGCTGAGGCCATTCGCGCCCGTTAACGTTTCCTGATCGCGCTGTTTCGGATTTGAACGGTTACGAATGCTTACGCGTTAGGCTTACTGGCAGTTTGGACGGCGACTTTAACCCTTGGGCCCGCTTGTTCCGATAGGTTGCCGCTCACAACAGGGAGCCGCGACCATGCGCGCCGCAATCGCACTGGCCATTTTGATCGGAACGACCGCGACGGCAGT
>JBBQUA010000145.1:0-13418 GCA_038212905.1 Hyphomicrobiales bacterium | reverse complement strand
CCGCTGATCGCGCGGCAGATTTTCGACGCCATCCGGACCCTGAACCGGCAGGACGGCCTCACCGTGCTGATCGTCGAGCAGAACGCCAATCACGCGCTGCGGCTGGCCCATCGCGGCTATGTCATGGTCAACGGCCTGATCACGCTGGAAGACACCGGCGCCGAGCTGTTGCAGCGCCCGGAAATCCGCGCCGCCTATCTGGAGGGCGGCCGACACGCCTAGTCGGGTCCAAATTCCCGGGCTGCGGCAAGATGCTGCGATTGAACCGCAGATTTGCCCGAAAATTGCCGATGACTTCGCGGCAAAATCAGCCGACAATGGCCGTGATTTTCCAACCCGGCCGGCGGCCGGGCAAGTCCCCTAGAGATCACCGCGAGGACCACCTATGAAATCATTGAAACTCATCGGCCTGGCATTGGGCGCGTCACTGGCGCTGTCGACGACGGCGCTGGCACAGGACATCAACATCGCCGTGGCCGGCCCGATGACGGGCGGCGAATCCGCCTTCGGCCGGCAGATGAAGAACGGCGCCGAACAGGCGGTGGCCGACATCAACGCCGCTGGCGGCGTGCTCGGCAAGAAGCTGGCGCTGCAGGTCGGCGACGATGCCTGCGATCCCAAGCAGGCCCGCTCGGTGGCGGAAAAGTTCGCCAGCGCGAAGATCCCGTTCGTCGCCGGTCACTTCTGCTCGTCGTCGTCGATCCCGGCGTCGGAAGCCTATGCCGACGGCAACGTGCTGCAGATCACGCCGGCCTCGACCAATCCGCTGTTCACCGAGCGCAAGCTCTGGAACGTGGCGCGGGTCTGCGGCCGTGACGACCAGCAGGGCCTGGTCGCCGCCGAATTCATCGCCAAAACCTACAAAGGCAAGAACGTCGCCATCCTCAACGACAAGACCACCTACGGCAAGGGTCTCGCCGACGAGACCAAGAAGGCGTTGAACAAGGCCGGCATGACCGAGAAGATGTTCGAATCCTACAACAAGGGCGACAAGGACTTTAACTCGATCGTGTCGCGCCTGAAGCGCGACAATATCGATCTCGTCTTCGTCGGCGGCTACCATCAGGAGGCAGGCCTGATCCTGCGCCAGATGCGCGATCAGGGCCTCAAGACGGTGCTGATGGCGGGCGACGCCTTGAACGACAAGGAATTCGCGTCCATCACCGGCCCGGCTGCCGAAGGCACCCTGTTCACCTTCGGTCCCGATCCGCGCAACAAGCCGACCGCGAAGGCCATCGTCGAGAAGTTCAAGGCCAAGAACATCGATCCCGAAGGCTACACGCTCTACACCTACGCCGCCATGCAGGTGTGGACGCAGGCGGTGGCCAAGGTCGGCTCGACCGAACCGAAAAAAGTGATGGAAGCAATCAAGGCCGGCGAATGGGACACCGTGCTCGGCAAGATGGGTTTTGACGCCAAGGGCGACATCAAGGCGATCGACTATGTCGTCTACAAGTGGGACGCCAAGGGCAATTACGCCGAAATCAATCCCAAGGGCTCCTAAGCCCCTCGGGTTCCGCCAAGCCATCAAACGCCCCGGTTCGCCGGGGCGTTTTCGTTGGGGACGAGCCGACAGCAGCACTGCCGCGTGCGACCCGGTTGACCGCCGCGCAGCCCTGCTCTCATCTGCTCCCGCAGGAACAGCCAATGAAAAACCTCCTCACCGATATTGCCGGCGTCCGCGTCGGCCACGCCGATGACCGGCGACTTGCATCCGGAGTCACCGCGATCATTTTCGATACGCCCGCGGTGGCGGCGATCGATATCCGCGGCGGCGGGCCCGGTATCCGCGAGGGCGCGGTGCTCGACCTCGAAAACACGGTGGAGCAGATTCACGGTATCGCCTTGGCGGGCGGCTCGGCGTTCGGGCTCGAGGCCGGCGGCGGCGTGCAGGCCTGGCTCGCCGAACAGGGCCGCGGGTTTGCCATCGGCGGCGCGCTGATTCCGATCGTGCCGGGCGCGATCTGTTTCGACCTGCTCAACGGCGGCGACAAGGCCTGGGGCCGCTTCGCGCCCTACCGCGAGCTCGGCTATGCCGCGGCCGTGGCGGCCTCCGCGGATTTCGCGCTCGGCAGCGTCGGCGCCGGGCTCGGCGCCACCACCGCGAATTTCAAGGGCGGCATCGGTTCGGCATCGGCGGCGACGGCTCAGGGCATCCGGGTCGCCGCGCTGGCGGTGGTCAATGCGATCGGCAGCGTCACCGTCGGCGACGGACCGTGGTTCTGGGCGGCGCCATTTGAAACCGGCGGCGAGCTTGGCGGGCGCGGATTGCCGCCGTCGTTCACGTCCGACCTGCTGAGAATGCGGATCAAGGGCGGCACATCAGCGACGTCAATGGAAAACACCACGCTGGCCGTGGTCGTGACCGACGCGGCGCTGACAAAGCCGCAGGCAA
This sequence comes from Hyphomicrobiales bacterium, assembly GCA_038212905.1. GTDB lineage: Bacteria > Pseudomonadota > Alphaproteobacteria > Rhizobiales > Xanthobacteraceae > Bradyrhizobium. Next base: position 11,023 of record JBBQUA010000145.1, on the reverse strand, counting down.
AACGGCTGGCGGTGATGGCGCAGACCGGATTTGCCCGCGCGATCTATCCGGTGCACGCACCGCTCGACGGCGATGTGGTGTTCGCCGCGGCTACCGGCGAAAAGCCTGTTGATCCCCTGGCCGGTCTCACCGAACTCGGCATGGTCGCGGCCAATGTCATGGCCCGCGCCATCGCCCGCGGCGTCCATGAGGCGACCGCCCTGCCTTTCGCCGGCGCGCTGCCGGCATGGAAGGATCGATTTGGCTAAAGCGCGATGAGATTTGGTTGAGCTGGAGCGGCACCGTGCTTCACCTCTCCCTTCGGGAGAGGTCGGCGCGCAGCGCCGGGTGAGGGGTTGCGGTCTCTCGTTAGGGCAGCGCCCTCTCACCCGATTTGCTGCGCAAATCGACCTCTCCCCGCTGGGGAGAGGTAAAAAGTCATCGCGCTTTAGAAACTCATCCATGCGCTGGACGAGGTTGCAAACGCCTTCATCTGGCGCGCAATCATCTGGTTCATGACATTGTAGGATGATGTCGCGGCACCGGTGGCATTTGCCTCGAATTCCGATTTGCTGACCTGGCCATCTCCATCGGCATCGAGTTGCGAGAACAGGTCCTTGGGGACGTCGGGCTTGCCGGTCCCTGCCGACGGCAGTGACGCGGTCGATGGCCGGTTTTGCGCCGCAAGCAGAGCGTTGATCGTGGCGGACGATATCTGCGGGAACATCTGCGGAAACCCGTCGAGCCCGGAATACGGAGTGGGTTTTCCGGACATCGCGGTCCCGCCGAAGATATCGTCGAAGGGATCCGAGGATTCCCGGCCGGAGCCGGTGGAGTTGGCTGACGACGATCTCATTGAGGTCAGCGAGTTCAGCAACTCCAGCACGGACGAAGCGGTGTAAGCAGAAGGCCGCATGACGCAACTCCAGCAACTGCCGCGCAAGGGCGGCTCTTCGCGAACGCTCCGGCTATCCGGTATGTCAGGCGCTGACCGAAAGCGAACCCGTGGCGGCGGATGAAATTGCCTGCGCCTGGCGCTGGATCATCTGCTCGATGAAATTATAGGATGACGTCGCCGCACCGGAGGCCGAACTGGACGCCGCCGATGTCATCGTTACCTTGGAGCCGTCGGCATAGGTCAGCGACGTCGTTACCGAACCATCGCTGTTGGTGGCCGAGGTCGAGGATGCGCCCTGCAATGCCTGCATCAGCGGATCCTTGCCCGACCCGCCCGGACCAGCGGCGTCATGGCGACGATGCCCCTTGCCTTTCAGCGCCGACGTCATCTCCTCGAGGCTGACCGCGCCGTCGCCGTTCTTGTCGAGCTTGCCGAAAACGCTGTCCGCCTGCTTCAGGTTGGTGCCACCGGCGCCGAGCGCGTTCTCGAATTCCGATTTGCTGAGCTTGCCGTCGCCGTCGGCATCGACCTGCGCGAACAGGTCCTTCAGCGCGTCCGACCGGCTGGTGGACGCCGATGCGGTCGAACCCGTCGTGGCCTGGCTTTGCGCCGACAGCAGCGCGCTCATCGTGGCCGGCGATATCTGCGAGCTGACACCCGCTCCGGACTTGGCCGGCGAGCTTTCCGACGCCGTGCTGCTGCCGGAAAGGTCGAACGGGCTCTTCGGTTCCTGCTTGATGCCGGTGGACTGCGATTTCGACGCGGTCAGCGATTTCAGCAGCTCCAGTGCGGACGTCGCGGCGCTCAGGGCGTGCAGCATGGCCAAACTCCAACAAGTGCCGCACAGCGCGGCCTGTTACTTCCACGCCGATGGATCAGCAAACTCCGTGCCATCCTGGAAAGCCAATAAAACCGGGCTTTTCGCAGCCGCCAAGGCCCAAACATCCCGGCAATAGATGCCGTCGCGGCAGATTTTTCCGACCCGGCCTGCCCGCATTGCCCCCGGACCTGGTGCATGTTACGCGGAGCCGTTCCGCCACGCCTTGCAACTGCCCGGGAAGCGCACATGTCTCAGCAATTTGCGTCACGCCCCCTCGTCATCGCGCCGTCGATCCTGGCGTCGGATTTTTCCAGACTGGGCGAAGAGGTCCGCGCCGTCGATGCGGCCGGCGCCGACTGGATCCACCTCGACGTGATGGACGGGCATTTCGTGCCCAATATTTCCTACGGCCCCGATGTCATCAAGGCGATGCGCCCGCACACCAAGAAGATCTTCGACGCGCATCTGATGATCTCGCCCTGCGATCCCTACCTCGAGGCTTTTGCAAAAGCCGGCTGCGACCACATCACGGTGCATGCCGAGGCCGGTCCCCATCTGCATCGCTCGTTGCAGGCGATCCGCGCGCTCGGCAAGAAGGCCGGCGTCTCGCTCAATCCGGGCACGCCGATCTCGGCGATCGAATATGTCATCGACCTGATCGACCTCGTGCTGGTGATGTCGGTCAATCCCGGCTTCGGCGGCCAGGCCTTTATCCCCTCCGCGCTGGGCAAGATCCGCGACATCAGGGCAATGACCGCGGGCCGCCCGATCGATATCGAGGTCGATGGCGGCGTCGGCCCGGATGTATCGGGCGCATTGGCCGCCGCCGGCGCCAATGCCCTCGTCGCGGGCTCGGCGGTGTTCAAGGGCGGCACCATGGAAAGCTACAAGGCCAATATTTCCGCGATCCGCGGTGCCGCGGCGCTGGCGCGCGGCGAAGTCATTTAGCACCTGCTGAAAATGGCTCCCTTTTCGTCATGGCCGGGCTTGTCCTGGCTTGTCCCGGCCATCCACGTCTTTCTTGCTTACGTGAAGCCAAGACGTGGATGCCCCCCCCCCGGGCATGACGAGACTTGTCCGGGATCGAACAATTTCCAGCGCTGCCGCGACCAACCGGCATGAGCATGAACGAAGGCAGATCGACACTGCTTTCGGCTGGCCTGCGGCGGCGGCTGATCAGAACGCTGCAACCCGGCGAGCGCGTGCTCTGGCAGGGCCAGCCCGACGCCATCGCCGACATGCTGATGTGGCGGTCTCTGTGGTGGATCGGATTTCCCTGGCTGGTTCTCAGCGCCGTCGCGGTTGCCAAAGGCTGGATCGATCAATCGGCGACGTTCTTTCTGACGTCCGGCGCCATCATGATCGCGGCGCCCTTGGTGATGCTGCTGTACGACCTGCAGACACTGTGCGTGATCACCGACCGTCGCGCGCTGATCCTGCGCACGGCCTGGGGCAAGCGAACGGTGACCGGAACCGGCTTCGACGACATGGACGCCACCTTCGAAATTCTCGACATCAGCCGCGGCGCCGGCCACCTGAATTTTGCATCCGGGGTTTCGACACGGTCTCCCGATGCCGATTACACCGGCCGCTACGGGTTTCGCTGCATTCCCGACGCTGACCGTGTCCGGCATATTCTCGAATGCGCGCGGGACGGGCACGCGCAACGCAATCACCGTAGGCCGGTGAAGGCGCGCCGCACGGCGGTCTAACGGGCGACACGGCGCGGTAGCACGCGGAGAAGGTCAGCGCTTGCGCGGCGCTTCCAGTCCCCGCAGCAGCAGCGCCAGCACAGCGTCGATCCGCGCGGCGAATGCCGGGTCGCTCCATTCCTCGGAATGGGCGGGATGATGGAAGCGGATGGTTGCGTCGAACACCGCGCGCGACGTCGCCTTGACGTCGGCGATCTCGAACGCGCCCTGCTTCAGGCCGTCGGACAGGATTTGCTCGACCTGGTCGCAGAGGCATTCCTTGTGCGAACTCACCGCCTGACAGGCTTCCTGCGCCAGCGTCAGATAGGTCGCGAACATCTCGGGGTCGTCGGACAGTTTCTTGTGCTTGGCCGCAAACAGCGTGCGCAGCCAGCGCTCCAGCCGGGCGGGCGCCGGTCCCGACCCTTCCACGATCTTCTGCAGCGGCGCGTTGAAGCGGTCGAGCCAGCGTTTGGCCACCGCCTGGCGCAGCGAGGCCTTGCTGGGAAAATGCCGGTAGACGCTGCCATGGCTGACATCGAGGGCGCGGGCGACGTCGACCACGGTGGCCTTCGCCAGCCCGAAGCGACGCAGCACCTCCTCGGTGACTTCGAGGATCCGCTCGGGGGTCAGAACTACATTCTCGTTCATGCGTGCACCGTCTGCTTCCAGTCGTTGTGGCGGGCGGTTTTTAACCGCCCCCTTTTTAACGGGCTAAGCGGCTGGCCTGCGCTTCGAGATGGCGGGCAACCTGGGCATCGAGCCAGCGGTGAATTTGTTGGATAAATTGAAAGATCTCGATCGTCATGGCGAAGTCCTCTGCAAGTCCGCTGGCCCGCGGTCGATCGGCCGGCGGGCCAGGGTGACACCCAGAATTGGCGTCACGGACGATATAGACTATCTCGCTGACAGATTACAATATCTGTTAGTCAATGTTTCGTGATCGAGCGGGCGGCGTCGGCTGCCCGCAGGAGGCCCTCACGCGTCCGGCGGGGTCGGGTTTGTCTCACCGGGGCGGCTCTGCTAAAGCGCGGCGTAAAAACAATCGGCCGGGGATCGTACATGATCCCCCGCTTTGCTCGTCCGGAGTCCTCGATGATCCCCCGCTATACCCGCCCGGAAATGGCCGCCATCTGGGAGCCCCTGACCCGTTTCAAGATCTGGTTCGAGATCGAGGCGCATGCGGCGGACGCCCAGGCCGAACTCGGCGTGATCCCGAAAGAGGCCGCGAAAACCATCTGGGCCAGGGGCAAGGACGCCCAGTTCGACGTCGCGCGGATCGACGAGATCGAACGCGAGGTGAAGCACGACGTCATCGCCTTCCTCACCCACCTCGCCGAATTCGTCGGCCCGGATTCGCGCTTCGTGCACCAGGGCATGACCTCGTCCGACGTGCTCGACACCTGTTTCAACGTCCAGCTCACCCGCGCCGCGGATTTTCTGATCGCCGACGTCGACAAGGTGCTGGCGGCGCTGAAGAAGCGCGCCTTCGAGCACAAGATGACGCCGACCATCGGCCGTTCCCACGCCATCCACGCCGAACCCGTCACGTTTGGATTGAAACTCGCCTACGCCTATGCCGAGTTTACGCGCGCCCGCGAACGGCTGGTCGCCGCGCGCAAGGAAGTCGCGACCTGCGCGATCTCGGGCTCGGTCGGAACCTTCGCGCATATCGATCCGCGCGTGGAAGAACACGTCGCCAAGGCGATGGGCCTCGCGGTCGAGCCGATCTCGACCCAGATCATCCCGCGCGACCGCCACGCGATGTATTTTGCCACCCTCGGCGTGATAGCCTCGTCGGTCGAACGCCTCGCCACCGAGATCCGGCATCTGCAGCGCACCGAGGTGCTGGAAGCGGAAGAGTTCTTCTCCGAGGGCCAGAAGGGCTCCTCGTCGATGCCGCACAAGCGCAACCCGGTGCTGACGGAAAACCTCACGGGCCTGTCGCGGATGGTGCGCGCCTATGTGACGCCGGCGATGGAGAACGTCGTGCTGTGGCATGAGCGCGATATCTCGCACTCCTCGGCCGAACGCATGCTGGCGCCCGACGCCACGGTTACCCTCGACTTCGCGCTGAACCGGCTGGCCGGTTTGATCGAGAAGCTGGTGATATACCCTGAAAATATGCAGAAGAATCTCGACCGTCTCGGCGGCCTGATTCATTCGCAGCGGCTGCTGACGGCGCTCACGCAAAAGGGCTGCTCGCGCGAAGATTCCTATCGCCTCGTGCAGCGCAACGCGATGCCGGTGTGGCGCGGCGAAGGCGACTTCGAGACGCTGCTGAAAAACGACGCCGAGTTGAAGAAGTATCTCAGCGACGCCGAGATCTCCGAGCAGTTCGACCTCGGCTATCACTTCAAGCATGTCGATACGATCTTCCGGCGGGTGTTCGGCGAAGCGTGACGCAAGGCGGGATCATGGGCAGCGTTCTCGCCGTCAGCGTCCGCAGCGGCCATCACTTCAGCAAGACGCCAACCTTAAGCATTCGCCTGCTGCGGGGATTGGGCGTCGACGGCGACGCCCATATGGGCGAGACGGTCAAGCACCGCTCCCGCGTCCGCCGCGATCCGACCCAGCCCAATCTGCGCCAGGTGCACCTGATCCACGCCGAACTGTTCGAGGAATTGCGCGCAAAAGGTTTCGTCGTGCAGCCCGCCGACCTCGGCGAGAACGTCACCACCTCGGGCATCGATCTGCTGGCGCTGCCATCGGGCACGCGGCTGCATCTCGGGACAAATGCGGTGGTCGAGATCACCGGGCTGCGCAATCCCTGCATCCAGATCGACGACTTCCAGAAAGGCCTGATGGCGGCGACGCTGGATAAGGATGCGGACGGCAATCTGATCCGCAAGGCCGGCGTCATGAGCATCGTGATATCGGAGGGCGATGTGCGGCCGGGCGACGCGATCCGCGTCGAATGGCCGGCAGGACCGCGGCGACCGCTGCAGCCGGTGTAGCGCCGGGGCAATCGTCCCGAGGGTTCCGGTAAAGGCCTGCGTCGAGCTTATCTCGGTATATTAATACCTCTAAAACCTCAACCCGCTTCATTGCATGGGGTTGTTTTCGATATTTTTGTTGGGAGCGCGAGAACCGGGTCTTCAGCCCTGCACCGGAGCGGGCATCGCCTTGGCCGGCGAACCATAAAGCCGCATCAGCACGAAGGTCGCGAGCAGGATGGCGAGGTAGACGGTGAGCTGCATCGCTGTGGGCTGATCGGTGTAGCCGATCAACGTATGCAGCGCCTTGCCGATGAGGCTCGAATCCGACAGCAGCCAGGCCGAGTCCCATACGACGTTGTCCATCGCCGTCAACCAGTTGGCCTTTTCCAGGAAGGCTGCCGCCTGCGCCGCCATGCCGGCTGCCAGCAGCGCAATCAAGACCGTGGTGGTGGCAAACAGCGCCCGCGTCGGGATTCGCACCAGGCCGAAATAGGTCAACAGGCAAGTCGCGATGCCGAGCGCCAAACCGGTGAAGCCGCCGAACGCCACATCCCAGCCGGAATCGCCGCCCGCGATAACGCCATAGAGGAACAGCACCACTTCGCTGCCCTCGCGCAGCACGGCGACGCCGACCACCACCGCCAGCGCCAATAGCGACTTCGAGCCTTCGACCACCGCCTGGCCGGCCGAGCGCAGTTCGCCGGCGAGTTCGCTGCCATGGCGCGCCATCCAGACATTATGCCAGGTCAGCATCACGACGGCGACACTGAGGATGGCCGCGTTGAACAGCTCCTGTCCCATGCCGGCGAACAGATTCGACAACGCCCCGGCGAAGATCGCCACGACGCATGCGCAGAGAATGCCGACCACCACACCGCCGCCGATCCATCGATTGCGATGCGGAACCTTCCGCGTGACCGCGAGCACGATGCCGATGATCAGACCGGCCTCGAAAACTTCTCGAAAAACGATGATCAGTGCAGCGAGCACGGCGCGCCCTTACTTCACCACCAGCACGCCGCGGGCGACCTTTTCGTTATACTCGTCGAAGAATTCGTAGCGGCCGGGCTTTTGCGCGCGCACATTGATGGTGGCATCGCCGCCGCCGGCGACCACCTTCTCGACCTTCAGGGTCTTGCTCTCGAATTCCATCGCCTTGGCGTCGAGATTCTTCAGCTTGATCACGATCGCCGTGCTGGCAGGAGCGCTGATCTCTGCCGGCGTGAACTTCTTGTCCTTGTAGCTGAGCTGGATTTCGGTGGCGGTCTGCGCGCCGGCCGCCGACACGGCCGAAACCGTTGCAAGGCAGAGCGCGGCCAGAACAACGACCTTCGAATATTTTAACGCGACAGGCATGTTGATTCTCTCAGGGATCACCGATGGGTAAATCGGTTTCAATTCCGGTTCCGCGCCCACCCGCAGGGGCGGAATAGACGCATCCCGCTGTTAGCCGCTAGCCGGCGATCGCGCAAAAAGAGTCGCTCCAATTTGGAGTGATTCTAAAGACTTGCCGGCCGTTCGCCGAGCCGGCCGGGTCCGGGTGGCGCAGCCCCCCGGCAGCGAATTAGCAACTGAATCGTAATCCGGGATCGGCTAGGATCGCCGCGTGTCATCGCCTCCAACGATTCTGATCATCGATTCCGGCCTCGGCGGCCTCACGGTGTTGCGTGAGATCGTCAAGGCACGGCCCGACGCGCGTTATGTCTATGTCGCCGACGACGTGTTCTTTCCCTATGGACGTCATGGCGAAGCCGAGATCATCGCGCGGGTGATCCCGCTGGTTGGAGAACTCATCGCCGCGCACAGCCCCGATCTGGTTGTCATCGCCTGCAACACGATGTCCGTTTCGGTGATGGCCGACCTGCGCGCGGCTTACAGCGTGCCGTTCGTCGGCACGGTTCCGGCCATCAAGCCCGCCTGCGTGGTGTCGAAAACCAGGCGCGTTTCAGTGTTGGGTACCAAGGCCACCGTCAAGCGCGAGTACACCCAGGCGCTGATCCGGGATCATGCGCAGGGCTGCGAAGTGACGCTGGTGGGTTCCGCCGATCTCGCCTCGCTGGCCGAATCCGCGCTGAGCGGCGAAGCGGTCAGTGACAGCGCGATATCCGCCGAGCTCGCGCCATGCTTCATCGGCAACGGCGCAGGCGATCCGGACCGTACCGACACCGTGGTGCTGGCCTGCACCCATTATCCCCTGCTGATGGATCGGCTGGTCAGGCTGGCGCCGTGGCCGGTGGACTGGATCGATCCCGCGCCCGCGATTGCAAGGCGGGTTTCGGATTTGCTCGGGCCCCCCGGCAGAGCCGACCATACCGGCGCCGAAATGATCTTCACCTCGAAGCGGCCGCATTCGCTGAGCCAGGCCCTGATGCCGTTTTTCGGCGGTCGCGTCCCGGCGTGAACGCATATTGAACTTTTCGGCGTCACGCCGCGCTGCTAGCCTTCGAAGCCACCCTCATTCGATGGAGCCTCGAATTTGACGCCAGCCGCGCCTGCACCGCTGAACCGTCTCCGCATGCTGTGGCAGGAGGGACGTCCGACATTCGGCGCGATTGCGACCATTCCCTCGATCCAGACCGTGCAGATCATGGCCCGCTCCGGGCTCGACTGGATCATTGTCGACCTCGAGCATGGGCCGATCGATCTCGGCTCCGCGCACGCGATGATTACGGCCACCGCGGGCACGCCGTGTATCCCGCTGGCGCGGATCGCCGCCAACGAGCCATGGCTGGCAAAAGCGCCGATGGATATCGGCGCGCTCGGCATCAATTTTCCGATGATCTGCAGCGCTGAGGATGCCGAGAAGGCCGTGCGCAGCGTGCGCTACCCGCCGCGCGGCGACCGGCTGTGGGGACCGTTCCACGCCCCGTTCCGCTGGGGCGTTTCGATGCCCGAGTACATGGCGACCGCCGACGACGACATGATCTGCATGATCACCATCGAGCATGTCGATGCGGTCGAACGCATCGACGAAATCATGGCGACCCCCGGCATCGACATCGCGGTGATCGGCCCCGGCGACCTCGCCACCTCCATCAACAAGCGCGGCCGCATCGACGACCCCGACGTGCAGGCTCTGATGGCGCGCGCCGAGGCCGGCATCCTCAAGAGCGGCGTGCCGATCGGGGGCGTGGCGCGCAGCGCCGAACAGGCCAACGCGATGATCGATCGCGGCTACCTGGCGCTGGCGCTCGGCTTCGACTGGTCGCTGTTCCAGCGCGGCATCGCGGCGAGTTTTGAGGGCATCAGGCGCTGAACCCGGATGTTTCCGATATCCCCAACGCTACCGGACCCCGGCAAACCCCGGCAAAATCGAGCATATTCAAGGCGCTTGTGATATTATGCGCAGCGTCCCGCCGGACGGCGTACCGCTAAAGGCTGGCGTCAGGCCGGCCGGTTCGTGCTAGATGAAGTGCGGGTGGACGGGGCAGCCCGGCCGCCCGGTTCGATGTTGCGGGACTTGAGTGGAACGATGCGCGGAACGGTTCGAAAAATCTCAATGCCGCGCCGTCTCGTCGCCGACCTCATGCAGGCCTCGATCGGGGTGCCCTTTGTTTCGCTGACCCGCGCCCTCAACATCCGTCAACTGATCGAGGCCCGCGCCCTCGTCGCGGAGCCGGCCGGCTGGGCGGCGATCTTCGTCAAGGCGTTCGCGCTGGTGGCGAAGGACGAGCCCGTGCTGCGCACGCTCTACGCCAAATGGCCGTGGCCGAGTTTCTATGAACTGCCGCGCAGCATCGCGATGGTTGCGATTGCGCGCGTCGAGGACGGCCAGGATTGCGTGCTGCCGCAAAAGGTGCCCGCGGCGGATATGCTGGCGCTGACCGAGGTCGATGCGCAGATCCGCCAGGCCAAGGACGCCCCGGTCGGCGACGTCCCGGCGTTTCGCAAGATTCTTCGGGTGACGCGGCTGCCGCTGCCGCTGCGTCGGCTGATGTGGCTGGTCGGCCTGAATTTCGGACGCCAGCGCGCCAACTGGTTCGGCAGTTTTGGGGTGACCTCGGTGGCCGCCTATGGCGCCGGGGAACTGCATGCGCTGAGCCCGGGGCCGTTTATCCTCAGTTACGGCGTGGTGGCGGACCAGACCATCGATGTGGTGATCCGCTGGGATCACCGGATCACCGACGCCGCCCTGATCGCCAAGGCCCTGACCCGGCTGGAACAGGTGCTGAACGGCGAGATCGCGGCCGAATTACGCGGCCAACGGCAGCAGACGGAGCCCAAGCCGGTCCGGGCGGTCGCGACCTGACGGCCGAAAAGGCCGTCCCGTCCCGTCATTCCGGGGCGTCGCGCGAGCGACGAACCCGGAATCTCGAGATTCCCCGGTGCGCAATTGCGCCCCTGAGGTCGGGTCCTTCGAATCATCCCGGAATGACGGTCTTTTCATTGACATACCAGCGGTTTCTCCCTAGAAACCGCCTGCTCGCGGGCCGTTTTCGGCCCGCGTTGCGTTTCGCGACCCGTGGCCCGTCCCTTTCAAGCTTTAGGGGATAGGCCTGTCGGCACCGGGAAATTCCCGGCGCACAGGAGGGCGCGTTTCCTCAAAACTCAAACCTTAAAGAGGACGCGATGACTAAGCGCGCTGAGGCGAAATACAAGATCGATCGCCGTATGGGCCAGAACATCTGGGGCCGCCCGAAGAGCCCCGTCAACCGCCGCGAATACGGCCCCGGCCAGCACGGCCAGCGCCGCAAGG
>JBBQUA010000144.1:0-13497 GCA_038212905.1 Hyphomicrobiales bacterium | reverse complement strand
ACTGGCGGCGAGGTGGCTGACGAGCCCCCACGCCGCGGTTCGCTGGCGGCGTCGCTTGAAGCCTGGCGGGGAGCGCTGGTCGAGATTCCGGCAGCCCTGCTGGTGGTCGCCGAAATCGTCATCCTGTTTGCCGGCGTAGTGGCGCGCTATGGACTGCACCGACCGCTGATCTGGTCGGACGAACTGGCATCCATCCTGTTCCTGTGGCTCGCCATGCTGGGCGCGGCGGTAGCGTTCCGCCGGGTCGAGCACATGCGGATGACGGCGATCGTCGCCAGCGCGAGGCCGGCGATGCGGGCCTATCTCGATCTGGTCGCCACCTCGGCCGCGCTGGCGTTTCTGCTGCTGATCGCCTGGCCGTCCTACGAATACGCCTACGAAGAGAGCTACATCACAACGCCGGCGCTGGAGATCGCCAACATCTGGCGGGCGGCGGCGCTGCCGGTCGGCATCGGCCTGATGGCGTTGTTTGCGCTGTTGCGGCTGCTGCGGGCAGGCGATCGCAGGACCGTGCTGGCCGCGCTGCTGTCGGTCGCGGCGCTGATCGCGGTGTTCTGGCTGGCGCAGCCGTGGCTGCGGCCGCTCGGCAATCTCAACCTGATCATCTTCTTTGTCGGCGTCGCCGGTTTTTGCGTGTTTGCCGGCGTGCCGATCGCCTTCGGGTTCGGGTTGGCGACCTACGGCTATCTGGCGCTGACCACGAATACGCCGCTGATGGTGCTGGTCGGCCGCATGGATGAGGGCATGAGCCACCTCATTCTGCTGTCGGTGCCGCTGTTCGTGTTCCTGGGGCTGCTGATCGAGATGACCGGCATGGCGCGGGCCATGGTGGCGTTCCTGGCCAGCCTGCTCGGCCATGTCAGGGGCGGGCTGCATTACGTACTGATCGGCGCGATGTATCTGGTATCGGGCATCTCGGGCTCCAAGGCCGCCGACATGGCCGCCGTGGCGCCGGTGCTGTTTCCGGAGATGAAGGCGCGCGGCGCCAAGCCGGGCGACCTCGTCGCCCTGCTCGCGGCCACCGGCGCGCAGACCGAGACCATTCCGCCGAGCCTGGTCTTGATCACCATCGGCTCGGTGACCGGCGTCTCGATCGCGGCGCTGTTCACCGGCGGATTGCTGCCGGGCGTGGTGCTGGCGATTACGCTGTCGGCACTGGTATGGTGGCGCTACCGCGACGAGGACCTCAGCCACGTCAAGAAAGCCCGGGGCGGGCAGATCGCCAAAACCTTCGCCATCGCCCTGCCCGCGATCGCGCTGCCGTTCGTGATCCGTTACGCCGTGGTCGAGGGCATCGCCACGGCGACCGAGGTTTCCACCATCGGCATCGTCTATGCGTTCGTGGTCGGATTTCTGATCTACGGCCTCTTGATCTACCGCAGCTTCAACTGGCAGCGGCTGATGCCGATGCTGATCGAGACCGCATGCCTGTCGGGGGCGATCCTGCTGATCATCGGCACCGCGACCGGCATGGCCTGGGGCCTGACCCAGTCCGGTTTCTCGCGTTCGCTGGCGGCCGCCATGACCGGCCTGCCCGGCGGTTCCGCGACTTTCATCGCGGTGTCGATCGTGGCCTTTGTTATTCTGGGCAGCGTGCTCGAGGGTATTCCGGCGATCGTGCTGTTCGGGCCCTTGCTGTTTCCGATCGCCCGCGCCGTCGGCGTGCATGAGGTGCATTATTCGATGATCGTCATCCTCGCCATGGGCATCGGACTGTTCGCGCCGCCCTTTGGAGTAGGCTATTATGCCGCCTGCGCCATCGGGCGCGTCGACCCTGCTGAAGGTATCCGGCCGATCTGGGGCTATCTGCTGGCCTTGATGATCGGCCTGATCGTGGTGGCGATCTTCCCGTGGATATCGATCGGGTTCCTGTAACTTCAAGTCAGCGAAATGGATCAACGGCCATGAGCGCTCCGCAGAACCAGTACGGCATCGGTCTGGACAAGACGCCCGCCAACTATGTGGCGCTGACGCCGCTGAGTTTCCTGGCGCGAACCGCCGCGATCTATCCTGACCACGTCAGCACAATCTATGAAGGTCGCCGCTTCACGTGGTCAGAGACCTATGCGCGCTGCCGGCGTTTTGCCGCGTATCTCGCGGGCCGCGGCATCGGCCATGGCGATACCGTCGCGGCGATGCTGCCGAACATCCCCGCGATGAACGAGCTGCATTTTGCGGTGCCGATGGCCGGTGCGGTGCTCAACGCGCTCAACATCCGGCTCGATGCCGCCTCGATCGCCTTCCAGCTCGATCATGGCGGCGCCAAAATCATACTGGTCGATCCGGAATTTTCCGGCGTGATCAGTGAGGCGCTCCCCCTGATGAAAGGTCCAAAACCCTTCGTCATCGACGTCGACGATGCGGCGTTCGACGGCGGCAAGCGGATCGGCGAACTCGAATACGAGGCCGCGGTGGCGCAAGGCGACGAAAGCTTCGTCGCACGGCTGCCGGCCGACGAATGGGACGCCATCGCGCTCGGCTATACCTCAGGCACCACAGGCAATCCCAAGGGCGTGGTCACCCATCACCGCGGCGCCTACCTCAACGCCGTCAGCAACATCCTCGCAGGCGGGCTGGGCCAGCATCCGGTGTATTTGTGGACCCTGCCGATGTTCCACTGCAACGGCTGGTGTTTTCCCTGGACCATCGCGGCGTCCGCCGGCGTCAATGTCTGCCTGCGCAAGGTCGACCCGACCAAAATCTTCGAGCTGATCAAGGCGCACGGCGTCACCCACATGTGCGGCGCGCCGATCGTCTACAATGTGCTGATCAACGCGCCGGATGCCCCGAAGGGCAAGGCGGCGCGGCCGGTGGTCGGCCTGATCGCGGGCGCCGCGCCTCCGGTGGCGGTGCTGGAAGGCGCTGAAAGCATCGGCATCAAGCTGACCCATGTCTACGGCCTGACCGAGGTCTATGGTCCCGCCGCGGTGTGCGCCGAGCAGCCGGGCTGGGACGACCTGCCGGCCGACCAGCGCGCGCAATTGAAGCGCCGGCAGGGCGTGCCCTACCCGCTGCAGGAAGCCGTGACCGTGATCAATCCCGAAACCATGCGCGAAGTGCCGCGCGACGGCGAGACCATCGGCGAAGTCATGTTCCGCGGCAATATCGTGATGAAGGGCTATCTCAAGAACGAGAAAGCCACCCAGGAGGCTTTTGCCGGCGGCTGGTTTCACACCGGCGATCTCGGCGTGCTCGATGCGCACGGCTATGTCATCATCAAAGACCGCTCCAAGGACATCATCATCTCCGGCGGCGAAAACATCAGTTCGGTCGAGGTCGAGGACGTGCTCTACAAGCACCCCGCCGTGCTGTTCGCGGCCGTGGTGGCAAAGCCGGATTCCAAATGGGGCGAAGTGCCCTGCGCCTTCGTCGAGTTGAAAGACAACGCGCAGGCGACCGAAGCCGAGATCATCGCGTTCTGCCGTCAGCAGATGCCGGGGTTCAAGACGCCGAAGGCGGTGGTGTTCGGTCCGATTCCGAAGACATCGACGGGCAAAATCCAGAAATTCATGCTGCGCAATCAGGTGGATTCGGCCAAGGCGATTTCGTGATCGGATCGGTCGGAGCGGAAGCGAGCGCCGCGAAGCGGTTGAGTCCGACTCCGAACTATTTTCCGGATCAATGGTATGCGGGCGGGAATCTGACGAGGCTACTGGTCCTCGTCATTCCCCTGTTGTACCTGGTTAGCGCACTGCTCCATTCGGCTTCGATGCCGCCCTGGGGACGTCAGGTCGATCCGGAATCCGCCTATGCGATGAATGGTCTTATCGCCGCCGCGGGCTATCCCTCCATGATGTTTGCGCACCCGGGAACCACGACGACACTGCTCGTCGAGATCATCATCCGATTGTGGGCGCTGGCGGTTCGACCGGAGGATATGGTTGCGTTCGGGTTGAGGAACTACGACACAATCATCTACACGGCGCGTGCATGCGAGGCGATGATACTGACAGGCGCGTTGCTGGCGAGCGGCGTTATCGTCGGCAACGCGACCAGGAGTGTCGTTGCTGCAATGCTGTTTCAGGTCGCGCCCTTCGTGCATCCGGATACGTTCCATTTCGCGACGGTGCTGATCCCCGAATCCCTGATGGTCTCGGCCGCTATTCTTTCGATGGCCCTCCTGGTCAGGAGCGCGCTCGACCCAAATCCTCCGACGGTGCGGCTCGGCGTGGCATGCGGGCTGATCTTCGCGTTCGGATTTTCCTCCAAGTACCTGTTCTTCCCGTTGTTGATTTTCGGGGTCAACCTGCTCGCCAACAAGCGGGCATTTGTGGTGGCGGGGATCACCGGGACGATTGCATTCGCGGCCTTTAATCTGATCCTGAATCCCGGGGCGATAACCCGCGGCTTTGGATGGCTCTTCACCATCGCCACCCACAAGGGCGCCTATGGTCACGGCGAACCGGGGTTCGTCGACTTCGGTGTATTCTGGTCCAATATGGCCAGCATTGTTACCGCCGCGCCGTTGATTTCCGGGCTCTATATCGTTGCCGCACTGCTGTCGCTGACCCGGATGCTGAGAACCCGAAGCCATTCCGACCCGGTCAGTCGCGCCCTTCTGTTGGTTTTCGCGGTTTTTGCTGCCCAGCTTGTCGCGACCTCCAAGCATTTTGCGCTTCATTACATGATGGCGTCGTGGGTGCTGGCCGGCGGCGTACTCGTCCTGACGATTGTGCAGATAAGACGCCTGGCTCCAGCGATGCCGGCTGGCGTACTTGCTGCAACGGCAGCCGCGCTTTGTGCCATCCTGGTTTCAACTACGCTTTTTGACGTGCGAAGGGAGGCCGCTGAAACGGCTGCGCTGGACGAGGTCGGCGCACGACTTTCCAGGGCTGTCGTCGAGGCCGGTCCGGCATGCGCCAACGTCGCCAGCATGAACGTCCGGGCGCCCGAAAACCAGATGAGCTTTGGCTGGGAGACGACCATGTCCGCCTGGGGGGACCAGCCCATGAAGGATCGGTTTTCGGAGTCCTATGCGCGCGCGTTTGAAACTCCGTTACTCGACCAGAGTGACTATAGTCGCGTGCTGACCAGGAATTTCCGCCCCCACAGCTATGCGAAACTCGCCGCGGAGTTCCCTTGCATCATCGTCCGGACGCGGGGGGAATTGAACGGCGAGAATTCAAGCGGGCTGCTCGAATTGAACCCCGATCATTGCGTGATCGGTCATATTCATGTCTACGCGGTCGGGATCGCCTGCATGAAAATCCAACGCGCGTTTTCGGGCGCGTGATCAGATCGATTCGGCCAAGGCGATAGCGGCCTGGCTCGTCGTCCCGGCGAGCGCCGGGACGACCCGTTGAGGAGCTGCCGCATAAGGCCACCGTCCTCACATCTTCTTGTAGGCATCGACCAGAGCCTGGCCCTCGGCCCCCGCCTTCTTGAGCCAGTCGGCGGTCAGCTGTTCGCCAATTTTTTCGAAACCCGCCTTCAGCGCCGGGCCCGGGGGCTCGACCGTCATGCCCTTGGCCTTGAGCTGATCGAGATACCAGTTGCTCTTGGTTTCCCACGCCTTCCAGCCGCGCGTCTCGGCGGTCGCAGCCGCCTTCAGGATGGCTTCCTGGGTCGGCTTGTCCAGCGCGTCGAACGCCGCCTTGTTGACGAAAGTGAAGTTCTTCGGAAGCCATGCCTGCACATCATAGAAATACTTCAGGGACTCCCAAACCTTCGAGTCGTAACCGGTGCCGCCGGAGGTAATGAACGCATTGACCACGCCGGTTGCGAGCGCCTGCGGCAGCTCGGCCGCCTGCACCGTGACGGGTTGCGCGCCGACCAGCTCGCCGATTCGTGTCGTGCCGACATTGTAGGCGCGCCACTTCATGCCCTTGAGGTCCTCGATGGTGGCGAGCGGCTTGTTGGCATAAACGCCTTGCGGCGCCCATGGCACGGCGAACAGCAGCTTGAGGCCCTGAGCATCCAGCTTCCTGGCGATGGTCGCTTTCGACGCCTGATACAGTTTCATCGCCGCCGGGTAGCTGGTGGAGAGAAATGGCACGACATCGAGGCCGAATATCGGGTCCTCGTTCTCGTGGATCGAGAGCAGCACCTCGCCCATCTGCGCCTGTCCGGTCATCACCGCGCGCTTGATATCGGGCGCCTTGAACAGCGACGCGCCAGGATGAACCGTAATCAGCAATTTTCCCGATGTCGCGGTCTCTACATCCTTGGCGAAGGCGATCAGATTTTCCGAGTGCGGATTATCGGCCGAATACCCGGCCGGCAGATTCCATTTGGTTTGCGCCAGGGCCGGCGCCGCGGCCAGAACGAGACCGGCAATGAGGCTTAAGCCAGTTAAACGAGACTTCATCGAACTACTCCTCAAGATGATTGGAAAAGACTAGCGGGTTCAGTCGGGAAAGGCGAGCTTGGGCAGGTACAGCACGATCCGGGGATATTCAGTGATGATGAATACGGTCGCCAGCAGCAGAAGGAAAAACGGAAATGCGGCGCGCGTGACGGTCATGGTGTCGCGCCCGCTCATGTTCTGCAGCACGAATAGATTGAAACCGACCGGTGGTGTGATTTGCGCCATCTCGACGTGGATGATGAGATAGATGCCAAACCAGATGAGATCGAATCCGGCTTCCTTGACCATCGGCAACACGACGACGGCGGTGAGAACGATCATCGAGATACCGTCGATCAGGCACCCGAGAATGATGTACATGACGCTGAGATACAGGGCCAGCATGCCTGGCGTGAGATCCTGTCCCTTCACCCATACGGCCAGCGCCGCCGGTATGCCGGTATACGCCATCGCCGCCGTGGTGTAGGCCGCGCCCGCCAGGATCAGCATGATCATGCAGGTCAGACGGGTCGCGCTCATCACGCTCTCGAAGAAATTCGCGCGGGTGAGCGTGCCGCTCCACCATGCCAGCAGCAGCGCGCCGGAAACGCCCCACGCCGCGCATTCGGTCGCGGTCGCAAAACCGAGGACCAGCGAAAGAAACACCGCGAAAATGAGCAACAGACAAGGAAGGAGCTTGGCGGATTCCTGCATTTTCCGGCGCAACGGCATCGGCGGATCGCGCGGCGGAACCTTGCCGGGATTGAGCAGCGACCAGATGATGATGTAGCCGGAATAAAGCACCATCACCAGCACGCCCGGCAGGAAGCCGCCGAGGAAGACCTGCAGCACGGAAACGTTCGCGGTCACCGCATAGACCACCATCGGGATCGACGGCGGGATCAGCAGGCCCAGGGTTCCGGAACCGGCCAGCGAGCCGAGGCTGAGGTTCTTGTCGTAACCGCGCTTGTCGAGTTCGGGTAAGGCAATCTTTCCAATGGTCGCGCACGTCGCGGCCGAGGAGCCTGACACCGCCGCGAAGATACCGCAGCCGATCACGTTCACATGCGTCAGCCGCCCCGGCAGCCACTGCACCCAGGGTGAAATGCCGCGAAACATTTCCTCCGACAATTTGGTGCGGAACAGTATCTCCCCCATCCAGATGAACAAAGGTAGCGCGGCCAGCGTCCAGGACGCGCTGGCGCTCCAGGTCGTGGTAGCAAGCACGGTACCCAGCGGCACATTCGTGGTAAGCGCCATCGCCACGAAGCCAACCAGTCCGAGTGCGACCGCGATCCAGACGCCGCTCGCCAGCAGCACGACCATGACGCCGAGCAGGACAAATGCCAATTCCAGCATGTCGAGGTTGTCCATCATCAACCTCCGCCGCCTTGCGCAATGCGTTCGAGGAACTCGTCCGGGGTTTCGTCCGGAGAACCCTTCTCATAGCTCGGCCGGCGGCCGCGAACCACGTTCACCAGTTCGTCGATCAGCGCGATCGACAGGATGGCGAGACCGCCGGAAAAGCCGAGCTGCGGAATCCATAAAGGAAGCGCGACGACACCCTGCGCCATGTCGTTGAAACGCCAGGAATCGTAGGTCATTTGCACCGCGTGGCGGGTAAAGTAGAGAACGAATCCCGTTGCGATGGTCAGCGCAACGATTTCGGCGATCTGCTTCGTTCGCCCGCGCAGCCGCTCCAACACCATGCCGACGCGGATCATTTCCCCGCGCTTGAAGGTGTGGGCGAGGCCGAGAAACGCCATCGCGGCCATGCACCAGGATGCGAAATCGTCACCTGCGGGAATATTGAGCGCGAACTGCCGCCCCACCGACATCAGCATCATGATCGCGAAGATCAGGAGAAGGAAAATGCCGGCCGCATAGCCGGCGCCGAGATAGAGACCGTCAAGTGCACGCCTGAGCAACCCGGCAGCCGGCAGATCGTCCGCGCGCTCTGTCAATCAGTCCCCCATTCTCTCGCCGTACCCCGTCTGGGAGCTGACGTTAGACCAAGCTGTCTATTACCAAAAGCAAGTACTGTGCCGCTATGCCCTCGAACGGCAACAGGGCCGGATCATCACGATCGAGCGCGCAGGGCACGCTATCCCGCCTGCTCCAGCGTCAATCGCATGCCATCGAACGCCGGGATCACGCCCTTGGGCAGGCTCTGTCGCAGCACCTCGTAATCCAGGTCGGAATGCATGTTGGTGATGACGGCGCGGCGCGGCTTGAAGCGGTCGATCCAGGCCAGCGCGTCGTTGACGCTGAAATGGCTGGGATGCGCGGCATAGCGCAGCCCGTCGATGATCCAGAGATCTAGATTCTTCAGATAGGGCCAGCTCTCGGCCGGAATGTCGCTGACATCGGGCGTGTAGGCGGAATCGCCGATGCGATAGCCCAGCGCCTGGATGTTGCCGTGCTGCATGATGAAGGCGGACAGCGTCACCGCCCCGCCCTTGCCTTCGATGGTCCGGCTTTCGCCGGTTTCGATCGAATGCTGGTCGAGGATCGGCGGATAGTCGCTGCCGGGCGGCGATATGAAGCAATAGGAAAACCGCAGCAGGATATGGTCGGCGGTCGAACGGTTGAGATAGACCGGAATCCGCCGGCGCTGATGCAACACCACCGAGCGGAGATCGTCGATCCCATGGGTCTGGTCGGCATGCTCATGGGTCAAGAACACCGCGTCGATGTGATCGACATTGGCGTCGATCAACTGCTCGCGCAAATCGGGCGAGGTATCGATCACGATCCGGGTGGTGCCGCCCCCCCCGACGCGTTCGACCAGCAGCGAGCAGCGGCGGCGGCGGTTTTTCGGGTTATTGGGATCGCAGGCGCCCCAGCCAAGGGCTGGACGCGGAACGCCGGCCGAGGATCCGCTACCGAGGATTGTCAGTGTGAGCGTCATGGCACGACTTTCGGAGCCGGCACCTTGCTGAACAGGCGGAAGAAATTCTCGGTGGTCTGACGTGAAATCTCGTCGAGCGATACGCCCCGCGTCTCGGCCAGCACCTTCGCGACCTCGACCACGTAAGCAGGCTCGTTGCGCTTGCCGCGAAATTTGCCGGGCGCCAGATACGGCGCGTCGGTTTCCACCATGATGCGATCGGCCGGAAGTTCGGCCGCGAGATCGCGCAGGGCTTGCGACTTCTTGAAGGTCAGAATGCCCGTGAACGAAATCGACAGGCCCAGGGCGATCGCCTTCATCGCGAGATCCCGTCCGCCGGTGTAGCAATGCAGCACCGCGCGAAAGGAACCCTTGGCCATCTCCTCCTCGAGCACGCGGCCACAGGCCTCGTCGGCATCGCGGGTATGGATTACCAGCGGCAGGCCGGTTAAGCGGGCGGCGGCGATGTGGGCGCGAAAGCCGCGCTCCTGCGCTTCGGGCGAGCCGTTGTCGTAGAAATTATCCAGCCCCGCCTCGCCCAGCGCCACGACCTTGGGATGCCCAGCCAGTTCGATCAGTTCGGCGGCGGCAATCCCGTCCTCTTCGTCGGCGTGATGCGGATGGGTGCCGACCGAGCAATAGACATTCGGAAACCGCTCCGCGATTTCGATCAATCCGGCCAGACGCCTCACCCGCGTCGAGATGGTGACGATGCGCCCTATTCCCGCCGCTTCCGCGCGCGCGACGATGCCATCGAGATCGTCGGCGAAATCGGGAAAGTCGAGATGGCAGTGGCTATCGACGAGCATGGACATCCAACCGTTCAGCCGGCGGTCGGTTCGACGTAACGCGGAAAGATTCCGGTCGGCGCCGGCAGTTTGGTGCCTGCCTTGATACGCGTGGCAAGGGCGGCAAAATTCCGCGCATCCGCTGATACGCCGAGAGTATCGAGCATCTTCGCCGACGAGTCCGGCATCACGGGTTGCGCCAGAATGGCGACCTGGCGCACGACTTCGGCGGTGACGTACAGCACCGTTCGCTGTCGCGCTGGATCGGTTTTCGCCAGCGCCCACGGCGCCTCGCCCGCGAAATAGCGATTGGCTTCGGCCACCACGGCCCAGACCGCGTTGAGCGCCTGGTGAATCTGCTGGGTCGCCATCGCCGTGCGCGCCAGCTCCAGCATGCCGTCGGCCTGCGCCAGCATCGCCTTGTCGTTGTCGCTGAACTCGCCGGGCTCCGGCAGCACGCCGTCGAGCTGCTTTGCTATCATCGACAGCGAGCGCTGCGCCAGATTGCCGAGATCATTGGCAAGGTCGGCGTTGATGCGGGCGACGATCGCCTCGTGATTATAGCTGCCGTCCTGGCCGAACGGCACCTCGCGCAGGAAGAAGTAGCGCACCTGATCGACGCCGTATTGGTCGGCGAGATTGAAGGGATCGACGACGTTGCCGAGCGACTTCGACATCTTTTCGCCGCGGCTGAACAGGAAGCCGTGGGCAAAGACGCGCTTCTGCACCGGAATGCCCGCCGACATCAGAAAGGCGGGCCAGTACACCGCGTGGAAACGGATGATGTCCTTGCCGATAATATGAAGATCGGCCGGCCAGAACCGCCAGTTGGCCTCCCCCTCGTCGGGAAAGCCGACGCCGGTGATGTAGTTGGTCAGGGCGTCGACCCAGACATACATCACATGTTCGGGGTCGCCGGGAACCTTGACGCCCCAGTCGAAGGTGGTTCGCGAAATCGACAGATCCCGTAATCCGCCTTTGACGAAGCTGACCACTTCGTTCTTGCGCGAGTCCGGCCCGATGAAGTCAGGCTGATTGGCATAGAGCGCGAGCAGCCTGTCCTGATACGCGGACAATTTGAAGAAGTAGCTCTTCTCCTCCACCCACTCCACCGCCGTGCCCTGCGGCCCGCGCCGCACTTTGTCCTCGCCGACGATGGTTTCGTCCTCGGCGTAATAGGCCTCGTCGCGCACCGAATACCAGCCGGCATAGCTGTCGAGATAGATGTCGCCATTGGCGGCCATCCGCTTCCAGATTTCCTGGCTGGAGCGGTGATGCTGTTCCTCCGTGGTGCGGATGAAGCGGTCGAACGAGACGTTGAGGCGCTCGTCCATCTGCTTGAAACGGAGCGCATTGCGGGTCGCGACGTCCATCGTCGGCAGTTTTTCGGCTTCCGCGGTTTGCGCCATCTTCTGGCCGTGCTCGTCAGTCCCGGTGAGGAAGAACACGTCCTTGCCGTCGAGCCGCTGAAAACGCGCCAGCGCATCGGTCGCGATCGCCTCATAGGCGTGCCCGATATGCGGCAGACCGTTCGGGTATGCGATCGCGGTCGTGATGTAGAATCGGTTGGTGTCGACGGATGCCGGCGCGGTCGCGACAACAGCAGCCTGTTTCGCCGGTTTGCGGGTGGGCTTGCTGACGGGCTTGGCAACGCTCGCGGGTTTCGGCGCTGAAATCGTCTTGGTCGATTTTGCCTTGCTGGCGGATTTTTTCGCCGGCTTTTTGGCAGCCGCGGCCTTCTTGACGGTCTTCCTGCTTGTCTTCTTTACAGCCTTCTTCGCTGTTTTTTTGACGACCTTCTTGCCGGCTTTTTTGACGGTTTTCCTGGCAGCCTTCTTCGCCCCGCGCTTGGTCGCCTTCGCCCGCTTTTTCGCCGCGGCCGACTTCGCCGTTTTGGCGCGAGCCGGCTTGCTGGCGGTCTTCGCCTTGCGCTTCCTGGAAGTTTTCTTCTTGGGCTTCGCCACCACGAATTCCTTTATGGCTCAAACAGAATTGTTGAGACTGACCGCGAGCACCGCAGCTTATCGCGTTGCTTCCGCAAGCATCCCGAACACCGAGAAAACCAGTGGTTTTCGCTCAAGATTGTATGATTCGGTGTCGCGCGCGGCGCGATTGATCTTTTCCCACACCTCCGCCAGCCGTGCAAGGCGGGCAAGGTTGGCGTTGGCATTGGCGTCGTCGGCCCGCAGCCGCGCGCTGACCCAGCGTTCGACGCAGTCGACGAACGTCGCCAGCGCCACCCGGTCGCTGCCGCCAAGCGCATCGCCGAGCGCATGCAGTTCGCGCGGATCGACGCGCGGCAGGGTCGCCAGCAGCGCCGCGGTGCGCTGATGCAATTTCAGGGCGTCACCGCCGAGCAGCGTCAGCGCCCGCGACACACTGCCCTCCGCCGCTTCCGCCGCCTCGTTAAGCGCGGGATCGTCGATCGCGATATCGGTGGCCGCGGCGGCGGCGGCGATGACGTCGGAGGTCGCGAGCGGCCGCAACGGCAGTTTGCGGCAACGGGACAGGATCGTCGGCAGCAACCGGGCCGGTGCATGGCTGATCAGCAGGAACAGCGATTGCCGCGGCGGCTCCTCGAGAATCTTCAACAGCGCGTTGGCGGCCTGGGGATTGAGTTCGTCGACGGTATCGACAATGCAGACCCGCCAGCCTTCCACCGCCGCGGTCGATCCGAAAAAGGGAATGGTCTCCCTGGTCTGATCGACGACAATAAACGTTCGCATCACGCCCTTTTCGTTCGGCGTGCGCTCCAGCGTCAGCAGGCCGCCATGGGCGCCGGCCGCGACATGGCGCGCTGCCGGATCGGATGGATCGACCTGGAGGGTTTTGGCGTTCTGCACCGAAGGTGCGAGAGGATTGCGATGGGCGAGCACGAACTTCGCCATCCGATAGGCCAGCGTCGCCTTGCCGATGCCCTGCGCGCCGCCGATCAGCCAGGCGTGTGGAATGCGCCCGCTGCGATAGGCATCCAGCAACGCCATTTCGGCATCGCGATGGCCGAACCAGCCGGTGGTTTCGCGCGGATGAGGCGCCGCGATGTCCTGCTCAACCTTACGGGCGCTCATGCGAGATTGGCCACGCTGCCGACATTGGCTTTGAAGAAGCGTTCGCGCAAGGCGGCCCACACGCCGGCTGCGACGGTTGCGGGATCGGCATTGGCGTCGATCAGCACGCAACGCTGCGGATCGTCAGCGGCGATCTGCCGGTAGGCCTCGCGCAAATCCTGATGAAATCGGAGATCTTCCGATTCGAACCGGTCTGGCGCGCCGGCGCCGCGCCGGATCGCCGCCCGCTTCATGCCGACCTCCACGGGAACGTCGAGAATCAGCGTCAAATCGGGCTTGAGGTCGCCGATCGTGACCCGCTGCATCGCGTCGAGAAAGGCCGGAGCGACCTGCCCCAGCCGGCCCTGATAGGCGCGTGTCGAATCGAAAAAGCGGTCGCACAGCACCCATGTGCCCGTGGCGAGGGCGGGCTCGATGACGGTGCGCACATGATCGTCGCGCGCGGCCGCGAACAACAGCGTTTCC
>JBBQUA010000143.1:0-13610 GCA_038212905.1 Hyphomicrobiales bacterium | reverse complement strand
AAGTCCTTGTTTTCAAAAAGTTAAAGGCCGCATCGCGGCCCCGTTGACCGCCGCAGCAAGCCTCCAGGGGTGCGGGGGCTGCGGACGTGGCGGGGTTCTAGCCCCAAAGGGGCGAAATGACAAGGAAATGCGGGGGGTTTTCTTGTCCCTTCCCGCTGTGGACGGTGACGCGAAGCGCCGAGCGGGTCCAGCGCGCGAACGACGATTTGGGAGAGACAGCCCTCACCTGACAAGCGGATGGACATTGACTCAATGTTCTCTTTTTGTTCTTGTGCTGCATCGTCTGCACGGGAGGCCACCATGGACAATCGCATCAACGAACTCCGAAAACTAATCAGGGCGTTACGTCTCAGTATGCTGGAGGCTGAGGCCATCATGCGTGAGCAGGTCAACCAGGACCTGGAATGCTCCTTCGTGGCGGGAGAAATCCTGAAAATGCGCACGGTCATGAGCGTCCTGGTCCGGGAGCGGGAAATTCTGGGCGACCGCGAGCCCATCCTCGTGAAAAGTTTTTTCATTCCCCGGCGCCTCCCGGCTGCGCCACGGCCTCTCGCTGACCGTCCGGTAAAGCATCACTTGGTCCCTGCGTTGCAGCGTGCGCAGTGAGCTGGAAATTCTGAGGCTGCCGGCGCAACTGGTCGAGGTCGGTTCGACCGTGCGTCAGCGTCGTAGCGCGTAGGATGGGTGGAGCGAAGCGATACCCATCTGATGGGTTTCGCAAGGGCTCAACCCATCCTACGCGCTAAAATGCAGTCACGCTTTGCGAATTAGATCGACCAGGAACCGATCCTCTGGCTTGGCGTCAAAGTGCATCGCGGCCATGCCCGTCACCGTGAAAACAATTCCCAACGGGAAGACGACCGCGAGCAACGCAAAGGCGATGGCAAACAGCAACCACGGGCGTTGCACCAGGAAGGGCATGACCCCCACCGCAATCAGGACCTTCATCTGCATGTTCCAGATCGACGCGGCAATGCGGCTTGCGATAGGGACCATCTCATTCAACGAGGCCTCAATCCGCTGTAACTCGCTTTGCGGAATGGTGGGTACGGCAGGCGGTGCTCCGGCCTGAGGCACCATGCAATCAGCAGCAGTCTCAGGGGCCGCCATTGGACTGGTCAACGCGGTGGTGGCGACAGGCGAGCGCGAGGGAACGAGCCAGCCGATTATGAAGCCTATTGGGCCGAAAACTACCGCCCCATTCACCGCGGCCCCAAATGCTGCCACCCCCATGCCGAATCCAATTATGGACCCCGCCACCCCAAACATCAGCCCGCGCATCAAGCTACCTTGCATTTCGGTCCCTTCGGTAGCCTGGCCGCATGACAGTCTGCGGGTGGTATCTGTGCGATGGCCGGAAGTCAAAACGCCCGTAGGATGGGTGGAGCGAAGCGATACCCATCAACTTCATTGTTTGGAGATGATGGGTTTCGCAAGAACTCAACCCATCCTACGCGCTACGCGCTAGGCGCTGCAATGGCCAGAAATCGGTCGGCCATTTCGCGTCTTTCGAGCCAATACTCTCGCCTCGCTTGAACATCGAGCGCGAGCCACATTATGGATCCCCGATCGGAAACGGAGGATGGCATTATGTGATTTCGACGTGGATTTTGAGGGTCGTACATAGATGAAATTTCGGCGCCTCCGCCAAATCGCACAAATGGCATTGGCTCTTTGATCGCGTGGTCCTTGGCGATCTCGTATTTTTCCAGCGGCATGCGCAACCGCTCAAGATCGACCAGCAAGCTGGATACCTTCTGAATGATCGAAGGATCGAATGGCTGAACGACCGGCTGTTGGGCAACCTGCTGCGCACGCTGTCGTATCGCCCTCAAAATCTCATATGAAATTGCGACCCAAATCTCTGAAAGCATTTTTTGGTAATGAAAAGAAAAGTCAGGAGGTGAGGCTTCCAGCCCGACACTATGCGCGAATTCATCTTCCATACAGCGAAGGACCAAATCAATTGAGCCCGCGCGCTGTATGTTGATCGAGGCTGATGGCAGTCCAACTTTCATCGACAGCGCAACCCACTTGTTATCCAACTCAGATTGGCGGAATCGAGCGGTTTGAAATGCCGTCTCAATGAGGTTCGATATGGACGGCTGGCTGCTTGGCATCCTGAAAACCCGCGAAGTGTGCCGGAGCCTAAGCGCCGGGAAAGAACTTCCCTAGCAAGCGTGGGGCGGATTAGCGTGAGCGTAATCCGCCGGTTACCCAATATAAATAGGTGATTTGGAACAACGGTGAATATTGATGCGAACGGGCTGCGGTGCCGTATAGCTCAGTATCCGGTCAATAAAGTAATCGCGGCGACATTCACCTCTCCTCATCCGGATGCACCCATTGATACGGCGTCATCTCGCGCGTCGCCGCCAGCTTGATCATGTGCACCGGCGGCACGGTGCGGCCCTTGCGGCAGCAGCGGCATTTCAGCGACGCTTCCAGTTTCCACAGCGGCGTGTCGCGCGGGCGGCGGATGGCATCGAGCGGCAGGCTGGCGCGGCTCCTGCAGCTGACGCACTCGACCTCCAGCCAGCCGAGGCCGCCGTTGAGGCATTGCGCGATCGTCGGCGCCGGCTGCGCCGGGCCGCCATAGCCTTCCATCCGCACCGACCAGGCCGCTGCCTCGGCGCGGTCGGCCTCGGGAGCATTGCGTCATGGTACGCCAATGGCGTCTTTGCTCTGGCGCTTAGGACGCCATTGGCGTATAACGCCCCGCGTGGCACGACGCTTGATCACCGTGGTGGAGATGCCTTTGTTCGGCCGGCAGGCCCGGGAAATCTGGGACGCTTCCGAACTGGAGGCGTTCATTGATTTCATCGCGCGCAATCCGGACGAGGGAGATCTGATTCCCGAAACCGGCGGTGTGCGGAAGATCCGGTGGACCCGGCCCGGAGGCGGCAAGCGCGGCGGCGCGCGGGTGATTTATTTCTACCATAGTGTCGACCGCCCGCTCTATTTGCTGATGGTCTACGCGAAGGCGCGCCAGGAGAATCTCACAGCGGACGAAAAGAAGGCCGTTCGAAAGCTGGCGGCAATCCTGAAGAGTTGAATTGGACAGGCAAGGACCAACGACATGGGCAAGTTTGGAAAGGAGTTGATCGAAAGCATGCAGCAGGCGGCAAAGCATGCCGCCGGCCAGAAGGTTCGCGGTTTGCGCGTGTCCAAGGTCGAGTTGCCCGATGTGAAGGCGATCCGTCTTTCGCTGCGGATGTCGCAGCATCACTTTGCCGCGGCGTATCGTATTCCGCTTTCCACGCTGAAGAACTGGGAGCAGGGACGACGCATGCCGGATGCTCCAGCGTTGGCCTATTTGCTGGCGATCAAGCGGCGCCCGAAGGAAATCATGGAGGCGGTCACGCGGCCCTAAGCGCGGATGCGCGCTGCGCCTTGATGCCGCCGCCGGGCCAAGCGCTACCTCTCCTCATCCGGCGTGCGGCCGGATTTCAGTTGGAAGGAGCGCTGCGAAAGGCAATGATTGGGCTCAGGCAGGATGGCGCCAAATAAATCGGCGCCGCCATCCAGCGGACAGCGGCGCCGACGAGATCCGAAAGATCGGTCTGACTACTTCTACTTCTTCTTCTTCATCATGCCGGATTCGGCCTGGCTCTTCTTGTACAGCGCCATATCGGCGGCACTGGGCTGGCCCATCATCGGACCAGACATGCTCGCGGCGGCGGCAGGTGCTGCCGGCTTCTTCGCTTTGCCCTTGGCCAAAGCGCCCGAAGTAGAGACGGCGAAGATAGCAAGACCAACAATCATAATTTTCTTCATGCTCAACTCCCTGAAAAAAAAAGACGCACGATAATCAACCACAGACCCGGGACAAGGGTCAAGAACCGCCCCAGCGGTCTCTTCGGGATTCCGGGTTCGATGCTGCGCATCGCCCCGGAATGACGGCCTCCGCCGACACGGAGTCACCTCTCCTCATCCGGATGCACCCACTGATACGGCGTGATCTCCCGCGTCGCCGTCAGCTTGATCATGTGCACCGGCGGCGCATATCGCCCCTTGCGGCAGGAGCGGCATTTCAGCGAGGCTTCCAGTTTCCACAGCGGCGTGTCGCGCGGGCGGCGGATGGCGGACAGCGGCAGGCTGGCGCGGGTCCTGCAGCGGTTGCATTCCACCTCCAGCCAGCCGAGGCCGCCGTTGAGGCATTGCGCGATCGTCGGCGCCGGCTGCGCCGGGCCGCCATAGCCTTCCATCCGCACCGACCAGGCCGCCGCCTCGGCGCGGTCGGCTTCGCGCAAGGCCTTGATGGCCGCTTCCCGCGCGTGCTCGGCATGTTGCTTCGCGCCGCGGATGCGGCTGCCCCAGATGACTTCGCGCGACTTGGTGCTCATGATCGGCGCATTACAGCGCCTCTTGCGAGCGCGGGCAAATCCGCTACGGGTTGGTGCCGGGAACGGCATGGGGACGCTATCGGTCGGTCAAGGCGCGGAATGGAATCACGGCAAGCGGGTCAGGCCGCGCTCCCGGATGCGCGTGTCCGGCAATCATTGGCTCCGGAGCTTGTCCAGGCGGGCCGAGCCGGCGGCGCTTCACAGGCGTCTTCGCACAACAAAAACCCGACACTTGTGCAGAATTGAACAGCGGGAACCCGCAGCGATGTGATTGCGTCACTGCGAACGCCGGTCGTCTCGCGCCGCGCCGTTCGCTTCCGGCCCCGACGCGCTCCAGCCCCCGCGCCGGGGCCTTCTCGTCTCAGCCCCGCACGCTTTCGGAACCAAACCGGATGTCCCCGCTTGAATCCGGGTTCTGTTGTGGGGGTGCGTGCGTGGCGTTGTCGGTGTCCCGGGATCAGCGTTTCTGCGTCATTGCGAGGAGCGTAGCGACGAAGCAATCCAACTTGTTAGGCAAAACTGGATTGCTTCGCTGCGCTCGCAATGACGGGGCACAAATTTTCTGTGTCGCGTTGTGGCGGTAAGCCTGCGCGCATAGCGATAATTGTCGAATGGATTCAACAAATCCACCCGACGGGCAAATCACCCCAACCTCCGTCAAGCCCTCGCCACAAAAATATTCTGATTTTCAGAAACCGCAAATCAGTCTATATCCATCCGCATCCCGTCCCACTCAGGGGGGCGTTTCGCGAACGTCACGGACGCGGGGCGGGTTGCGGTGGACGCCAAGGCGCGCGAGACGGGCGATGCCGAAGCGTACGGCCAAGTCGTATGGTCCTGACACCACCGACGAAGGTGTCAAGCTTGCGGTCATTCCCGCAAGTGACGGTGGCAATTGAGCTGGGCTCACCGGGGAGATCACGAAGCAACCGTAAAACCACTGCGCAGGGAAAGTCGGATGTCTCCGCTGGACCTGTATGCTCGTGTGCGTTTTCCACCACTCCATTGCACACGAGACCGCGGGTGCCGGCGCGCATCCGGCTTTCCCTGCGCCCTCTGACTGGAGGGCGTGACGTTGAACAGCAAAGCTCGGGCGAATGCCGCCGCGAGATCGCCGGGTCATGTCATGGCATCATTCAGGTTCATCGTCATTCCGGGGCGTGCGAAGCACGAACCCGGAATGACGGATGGAGAGTGTTGCTTCAGATCGCACTGCCTTCCGTCTTCGCGCCGCCGAGCTTGGCTTCCAGCGCGACGATGCGCGCCTTCAGGGCCTCGTTCTCCTCGCGGGCCAGCCGCGCCATGTCCTTGACCGCCTCGAACTCCTCGCGCTTGACGATGTCGAGGTCGCGCAGGATCTTCTCGGCCTGGTTGCGGACCACGGTGTCGACCTCGCGCTTGACGCCCTGGGCGGCGCCGGCGGCGTCGTTCATCAGACGTCCGATCTCGTCGAAAAACCGATTGTTGGTCTGGGTCATCGCTGGGAAATCTCCGGTCGGCGGCGAAGCACTATGCTGGACAGGACAATGGCGATCCCGAAGCCGCGGTTCAAGCCCGATCGAGGCCAAATGCGGGGGGCAGGTCCAGCGTCAGGTCGCCTTGTCATGACCCGGTTTCCTTGCAATCGTATCGCATTGCCAATCAAGAAACCGCCCACCGGAAACGAGAAGAAACGCCCCATGATCGACCAGCAGATCGAGATAGCGACCAAAGACGGCCACACCACCACCTTCATCAGCCATCCCGAACGCGGCGGACCCTTTCCGGTCGTGCTGTTCTACATGGACGCGCCGGCGATCCGCGAGGAGCTGCGCGACATGGCGCGCCGGCTCGCGACCTCGGGCTATTACGTGATGCTGCCGAACCTGTATTACCGTTCCGGCGTCATGGAACTCGGCCCGATCCCGCCCGACCCTGATGCGCCCGAGCGCAAGGCGATGTTCGGCTATATGAACTCGATCAACATCCCCATGGTGATGGAAGACACCACCGCCCTGCTCGCCTTTGCCGACACCCAGAAGGCGGCCAATACCAAAATCGTCGGCACCGTCGGCTATTGCATGAGCGGCCGTTACGCCGTCAACGCCGCGACGCATTTTCCTGACGTGGTCAAGGCGGCGGCCTCGATCTACGGCACCCATCTGGCGACCGATCAGCCCGACAGCCCGCATCTCGCCGGGGCAAAGACCAAAGCCGAGCTCTATTTCGCCTGCGCCGAAACCGACATCTATGCGCCGCAGGAGATCATCGACAAGGTGACGGCGGGCGTGAAGGGCGCCAATGCCGAGGTCGAGGTCTATCCCGGCACCCATCACGGTTTTGCCTTTCCGAAGCGGCCGGTCTACCACCGCGATGCGGCGGAGCGGCACTGGGAACGGCTGCTGGCGCTGTATCGCCGTAACCTCACCAAGTAACCCAAGGGACCAATGCCCTTTCTCACCATCGCTTTTCCGGTGTTCGACCCGATCGCCCTCGCGATCGGGCCGATCGCGATAAGGTGGTATGCGCTGGCCTATATCGGCGGCATCGTGCTGGGCTGGCTCTATGCCCGCGCGCTGATCAAGAACGAGAAACTATGGGGCGGGCCGGCGCCGATTACGCTGCCGCAGATGGACGATTTCATCCTGTGGGTCACGGTCGGCATCATCCTCGGCGGCCGCACCGGCTATGTGCTGTTCTACAACCTGCCGTTCTTCATCGCGCATCCGGCCGAGATTTTCGAATTGTGGAAGGGCGGCATGTCGTTTCACGGCGGCTTCCTCGGCTGCGTCGTCGCGGTGATGTGGTTCGCGCGCAAGAACGGCATTCCGATCCTGTCGCTCGGCGACATCACCACGGCGGTCGCGCCGATCGGCCTGTTGCTCGGGCGCGTCGCCAATTTCATCAACAGCGAGCTGTGGGGCCGGCCGGCAGATTCCAGCGTGCCCTGGGCCATGGTGTTTCCCAATGGCGGGCCGTTGCCGCGCCACCCCAGCCAGCTTTACGAGGCAGGGCTCGAGGGTATTGTGCTGTTTACGGTGCTGTTCGTGCTGATCCGGATGGGCGCGCTGAAGCGGCCCGGCCTGATCCTCGGCAGTTTTATTGCGATTTACGCCTTTGCCCGTATCGCCAGCGAGTTTTTCCGCGAACCCGACCCGCAGCTCGGATTTTTGTGGGGCGGGCTGACCATGGGTATGCTGCTGTCGGTGCCGATGATCCTAGCCGGAGCGATCCTGATTGTGGTGGCATGGCGCCGGACGCCACCGAACCAATTGAGCTGACCAAGGGACACCGTGACCGAATTTTCGCCGCTGCAGTCCGAGATCAAGAAGCTGATCAAGTCGTCCGGTCCGATGCCGGTCTGGCGCTACATGGAGCTGTGCCTGACGCATCCGAAGCACGGCTATTACGTCTCGCGCGATCCCTTGGGGCGCGAGGGCGATTTCACCACCGCACCCGAAGTCAGCCAGATGTTCGGTGAGTTGCTCGGGCTGTGGGCGGCATCGATCTGGAAGGCGATCGGTTCGCCGCCGCTGCTGCGGCTGATCGAGCTTGGGCCGGGACGCGGCACCATGATGGCGGACGCGCTGCGCGCGCTGCGGGTGCTGCCGCCGCTCTATCAGTCGCTCCACATCCATCTGGTCGAGATCAATCCGGTGCTGCGCGACAAGCAGAAGTCGACATTGTCGGGCGTGCGCCATATCGCCTGGCACGACAGCATCGACGAGGTGCCCGAGGGGCCAGCGGTGATTTTCGCCAACGAATATTTCGACGTGCTGCCGATCCACCAGGTGGTGAAACGCGAGACCGGCTGGCATGAACGCACCGTCGAAATCGACGACGAGGGCAAGCTGGCGTTCGGCGCCGCCTCGCAGCCGACACCGCGCTTCGAGGTGCTGCTGCCGCCGCTGGTGCGCGCCGCTCCGGTCGGCGCGGTGTTCGAGTGGCGGCCCGATGCCGAGGTCATGAAGATCGCAACGCGGGTGCGCGACCAGGATGGCGCGGCGCTGATCATCGATTACGGCCATCTGCGCAGCGACGCCGGCGACACCTTTCAGTCCATCGCCCGGCACAGTTTTACCGATCCGCTGAAAAATCCGGGTCAGGCCGACGTTACAGCCCATGTCGATTTCCAGGCGCTGGTGCGCGCCGCCGAAGATTTGGGCGCACGGGTCCACGGGCCGGTGCCGCAGGGCGATTTTCTCAAGCGGCTCGGCATCGAAACCCGCGCGGTGACTCTGATGGCGAAGGCTACCAACGAGGTTTCCGAGGACATTTCCGGCGCGCTGAAGCGCCTGATCGGCGGCGGCCGCGGCGGCATGGGATCGATGTTCAAGGTGCTCGCGATCTGCGAACCCCATCTCGACGACGTCGCCGGCTTCCACGAAGAGAACGACGAGAAGCAAGTCGTTGGGACGGCTGAGGCATGATGCTGGAATCGCCGCTGCTACAGGCCATTCCCGGCCTGCGCCACGCTTTCTTCACCCGCGAGGGCGGCGTGTCCGGCGGCCTCTATGGCAGCCTCAATGGCGGCGTCGGCTCCAACGACGATCCCGCCCATGTCGAGGAAAACCGCCGCCGCATGGCGGAGCAGCTCGGCGTCGCGCCCGCGCATTTTCTCAGCCTGTGGCAGACCCATTCGCCGGATGTCGTGGTGGCGTCGGAACCCTGGCAAGGCGGATCGCGACCGCGCGCCGACGCCATCGTCACCCGATCGGAAGGTCTCGCCATCGGCGCCACCGCGGCCGACTGCGGACCCATCTTGTTCGTCGACCCCGGCGCGCGCGTGATCGGGGCCGCGCATGCCGGATGGAAGGGCGCGCTGACAGGCATTGTGGAATCCACCGTCGACGCGATGGAAAAGCTCGGCGCCGAACGCAGCGGCATCGTCGCCGCGATCGGCCCGCTGATCCGCCAGCACTCCTACGAAGTCGGCGGCGAATTCGTCGAACGCTTCATCGACGCCGATGCCGGGAACGGGCGCTTCTTCATCCCCTCGACGCGGCAGGGCCATTCGATGTTCGACCTCGCCGGCTTCATCCGGATGCGGCTCGAAAATTCGGGCGTGCATCTCATCGACGACAGCGGGCTCGATACCTATTCCGACGAGCGCTTTTACAGCTACCGCCGCTCGGTGCACCGCAACGAGCCGGACTACGGCCGCCACGTGCATTCGATCGCGCTGGAGCGCGAATAGTCCGATCGCGAGATGACAATGCGCCGTCGGCCTGGTTCACCACTTCGCGTTGGCGAAGGCGCTCCTGACCAGTTCGGCTGCCGCCGACCATGTCTGCCGACGCGTCAGCCGCTTCAGGATGCTGAGCGGATCGCCGCGCCGCGCCAGCACGTAATCCACCGGTATCCGAAGGCGATTGAGAATTCTAATGGCCGGCCACTCCACGTCGCGACGAAAATCCGCCATCGCGCCCGGTCGCGGCGGGTGGCTGAGACCCGGCGGCGCGGACTGGCCGAACAACACGCTGGCGAATTCGAGATAGGTGGCAAGCAGCGGTCCCTGTCCGGCGGCGCAGAAACGGCGATCGAGTTCGGTCCAGTCGATCGAGGCTTCGTGCCGCGCCCGCAGCATGGCGAGGTCGAGAAGCTGTCGCAGTTCGGCCCGACCCGCCCGGTAGTTCTGGTGGTTGAGCTGGTCGTGAACGATGTTGTGGACGACGCTTCGCGTGGCGTCCGGCAAGCGAACGCGCCGATCCCGCCACGTCAACGCTCGGGTGCCCTGCCGGAACCAGTCCGCCGGGATGATGGCGTCGTGAGGCGGCATCGAGAGCCCGGTATGGAGCTCGACGCAGGCGCCGCTCTCGCGTTCGCGCAGCACCGGCAAATGATGATGCGCGTCGTTCGACTTGATATGCGAAACCCGCTCGAAACCGGCGCGCCTCAGGGCGCTGGCTGCGTCGGCAGACCGATCGCCCGGGATCAGCAGATCGAGATCCCCGAGAAAGCGCAGCGCCGCCGCGGGATAGGCGCCCTCGGCCAGCCGGGCCGCCCCCTTGAGCAACACCGGCTCGATATCGATGGCGTTGAGCGCGGCGGCGACCCGGGCCAGCGCCCCGCTCAGTCGCTCGTTGCGGCGGCCGTTGAGCGTCAGCGTCGCCTCGAAAAAGTCGGCGACGTCGGAGGGCATGCCGGTCCGGTCACGCAGGCACCACGCCAGCGCTGGCGTGACATAGTGATAGCTGCTGGCTTCGATCAGAAGCTTCCAGTGGATGTCGGTCGCGGCCGCGGGCGGCGCGCCGCCGAGCAGGCCCGCCCGAAGATGCCCGCTCAGGGCGACGAAGGTTTGCCAGCGCTTCAATCCCGGATACCCTCGATCAGCCGCACGCCATCGTCGAGTTCGCCATAGCTGATGGCATAGGCGGGGATGTGCTGCAGCCAGCTCACGAAGGCGGCCACCCGCAGCTCGGTGAGCGGATAGCCGAGCCAGATCCGGTCGGCGAGCAGTCGCTCGATGGCATCGAAAGCGGAAATCCGCCGGAGTTCGGCGGCAGCGCCGGCGGCGAAGCACGGAAACACCAGCGTGCGCAATTTCACCGGCCCTGAGTTCCAGGCATCTTCCGAAGGAACCAGCAGTCGCGCCTCGAGGTCCTTGGTGCGGTAACGCCGCGCCCGCGCCAGTCCGGGATAGCGGGCGGTGACGACATCCAGGCTGCCCGGCTTGATACTCAAGGGCATCGGCCAGGGCATGATCTCGCCATCGGGGGCCGACAGGGCGATCATATCATCGGCCATGTAGTCGTAACCTGCTTGCAGCAGGCCGGCCGCCAGCGTGCTCTTGCCGCTTCCCGACGGACCGGCAAGCCCGATCCCGCCGCCGTCGCGGGCGAGCGCCGCGCCGTGCATCAGCGCGAGCCATGTCACATCGCGGTGAATGCGTTCCAGCAAGGTCTGTTGCAGCGCGCCGGCCAATTGGCCGTAATCGCCCGTGCGGATGCGTTCGATGCCGTCTTCCACCAGCAGCATCTCGCCGCCCGAAGCAGTCCTGATTTCGAGATGCGTCAGAGGCTGCGCATCCGGCGTTTCGAGGTGCGCGAACAGGGGACGGACGGTCGGCGCCACGCCGTCTTCGACGGCAAACCGGATCGCGGTCCCGCGGATCGTGCAGGTCCATTCCGAGACCCGACGCGGTTCGCGAATGCCTCCGGCCGCCGCCGCTCGGGGCCGCGTTCCGGCGCGCTCGCCACCGTCGAGAAGACCGAGGTCGCGCCATTGCGTCAGGATGGACGACACATCGTCTTGCGCGCGCGAGGCTGGAATTCCCCACCACCCGGCGTATTCGCTTATCAAGCCATCGCCGGATCGCCCCGCCGCGATCAGATCCCACACGTGGCGCGCGGCGTCATTGAAGGCAAACAGGGACCTGGACGAAGTATCGAGCAACAGCAGGCCGCCATCGAGCGGAAAGCGGCGAACCGACGGCGCTATCCGCGCCTCGCCCATTGCCGGCTTCAGCTCGCCACAGCAGCCTTGCTGCTCAACAACAGGGCCAGCATCGCCGGCGCCGTGTATTTGGCGAGCCGCAGAACCGCGTCGCGACGGGCCTGATCGGTTTCATCCCCGGCCTGGTCGGCCCTGGGCTCACGCGAACTTCGCTTACCATCCGTATTCATTGCAACAATCCCCTTGCGCCGGCATACGCGTTAGCTCGCGGCCATGGCCTTGTCGTTCACCAGCAAGGCCAACATCGCCGGCGCGGTATATCGGGCAAGTCGAACCATCGCGTCGCGACGGGTCTGATCGGTATCATTATCGGCCGTATCGGCTGGCCGATCGACCGGGCTGCGCTGTTCGCCCGTACGCTCGTTCATTACGCGGTACCCCATCCGTGGATCCGATTACGCTTCAAGCCCGGGCTTCGCAAGCGCGCACGGCGTGCCGCCCGCCGGTTTGGGCCAACGCCACTGCCCTAGACCTTAACACGTTTTAACGATATCGCTTTGAAGTCATGAGGGACACTTTCGCACCCCTGTTCCGTGCCGCCACCGGCATCCGGACTGCTTCGCGCGCGGTTGCCGCGGCGGCTCTGCTCGTGATCGCCTGCGGGCTCGGCGGCTGCGCCAGCGGCGGCGCCCCGGGTGGCGGCTCCTTTGCGGTGGCCGGCGCTGGTTCCACGGTGGCATTCGAATCGATCGACGGCCCGCCGCCGCAGGTATTCGAGCGGATGGTGGGTGTACTCGACAGCGAATCCAAGCTGCGCAACCTGCAGATCGTCTCCCGCGAGGGCGCGGCTTCCTACCGGGTACGCAGCTATCTCGCCGCCCAGGTCAGCCGCGGCCGCACCACCATCGCCTGGGTCTGGGATGTCTATGACCGTGACCAGCAACGCGCGCTGCGGCTGTCCGGCGAGGAACCGGCCGGCAAGGCCGGACGCGACGCCTGGGCCGCCGCCGACGATCTCGTTTTGCGGAAAATCGCGCAGGCCGGCCTTGCCGGCCTCTCCGGCATGATCAACGGCACGGCGCCGACGGAAGCGCTCCCTCCGGCGCCTGCCCGGCGCGGCCCGGCGGTGGCAAGTGCTCCCGACCCCGTTTCGGGCGGGTTTACGGTCAGTTCGCTCGGCAGCGACAGCGCCCTTGGTTACAGCGGCCATTAACGAAAAACGCCCCGGGACCTGATTTTGCGCAGGGAAAACCTGAGAAAACCTGATTCGACGGTTGCCAGCCGGATACCCTCCTTGATATCACCTCGCTCGTCGAAACGCGCCGGTTCTGTGGGTATTCCAAGATGCTGAACATCGTATCCAGCAAGGCGCGAGGAGAAGCCGTGATGTCGGCCAAGAACGGCTCCATCAAGCTCGTCGCCGGCAATTCCAATCCTGTGCTGGCCCAGGAAATCGCCCAGCAACTGGGCCTGCCGCTGACCAAGGCCGTGGTCAGACGCTTCGCCGACATGGAAATCTTCGTCGAGATCCACGAGAACGTCCGCGGCTCAGATGTCTACATCGTCCAATCGACGTCGTTTCCCGCCAACGACCATCTGATGGAACTCCTGATCATCACGGATGCGCTGCGCCGGGCTTCCGCGCGCCGCATCACCGCCGTGATCCCCTATTTCGGCTACGCAAGGCAGGACCGCAAGGCCGGTTCGCGCTCGCCGATCTCGGCCAAGCTGGTGGCCAATGTGATTACCCGCGCCGGCGTCGACCGCGTCATGACGCTCGATTTGCACGCCGCGCAGATCCAGGGCTTCTTCGACATTCCGACCGACAATCTCTTTGCCTCGCCCGTGATGGTGCGCGATATCCGCGAACGCTTCGACCTCGCCAACCTC
>JBBQUA010000142.1:0-13746 GCA_038212905.1 Hyphomicrobiales bacterium | reverse complement strand
CACTCCGGGTCCTTGAAGCGCTTGTCGCGCGGCGAGGGTTCGATCGCGGGCTTTGCCTGTTCACCGGCAAGGCGGCGCGC
The DNA here is from genome assembly GCA_038212905.1 of Hyphomicrobiales bacterium. Taxonomy (GTDB): domain Bacteria; phylum Pseudomonadota; class Alphaproteobacteria; order Rhizobiales; family Xanthobacteraceae; genus Bradyrhizobium. The sequence continues at coordinate 13,666 of JBBQUA010000142.1, read as the reverse complement.
CGACGAACCCCAGAGATCGAGGTAGGCCTTGGCGATCCTGGCCTGCAGGTCCGCCGATCGCTCGTTGTCGGACAGCCAGTACTCCGCGACCGCGGTGAACGTCTTGACCACCTCGCCGATTTCGTTGGGCGGCTTGTCCCTGGCTTCGCCGTTCTCGCGCGGCTTCAGATAGGCCGCGAGCGCCTGGCCGCTGCTCTCCATCGCCTTCGCAAGGTTCATCGCGAAGGTTTCCGGATCGAATTTTTTCGGGACCTGGGTCTCGGTGGCGATTTCACTCATGGGACGACACTATAGGTTCATCTCCAGTTCGTCACCGCGCGGAATCCGCGCGGACTGACCGGGGTTAATTCTCTCGCACCGCACCCGCTGCACTGCGAAAAGATTTCCTGGTTCCGACATATTGAAGCCCCAACGCTCGGCTTTGTTGTTTCAGCTTTAATCGTTTCGGGCGACATTGGTTTGAACGATTTGGGCCGGATCAGAATAGTTTGACGTTTTGCTGCTGCAAGGCTCATACCAGCGGCACAAATGAGGCGGGATTTCTGACGGGGATGACGATCAATCGGCACATCGGGACGGTTGCGGCAGCGCTCTTGCTGTCGGCGCTGGCGCTCGGCGGTTGCGCGACATCGATCGCGGATATGCCGTTGGTCGGTACGCCAGCCGATGCCCCGGCGCGGCCCAGGGAAACGGGTGCCTATCTTCCGGTTCACGACCTGCCTCCTAATCGCGACGCGGCGGCGATGGCGCCGGCCGAGCAGGCACAGGCCTTGCGCGAATTGGCCGCCGCCCGGGACCAGCAGGCCTCCGCCGCCGCCAAAAACTCCGCCGCAAAGTGAACCAGCTCTTGCTATTACGGCTGGCGCCGCCGAGCCCGCGTGGTAAAACAACCACGATTCAACGGTTTAGCGCGGAGTTTGCTCTAAATCATTGATTGAGCGGGCTTTCTGCGCGGAATCGAGTCCGCGGTGCAGCAAGCCATGCTGATGATCCCCTGCCGCGACCCGGTTCCGGAGCTATGAGACCGATGGAAGAATTTTACCGCATCCGCCGCCTGCCGCCCTACGTGTTCGAACAGGTCAATCGGGCCAAGGCGGCTGCTCGGAATGCCGGGGCCGACATCATCGATCTCGGGATGGGCAATCCCGACCTGCCGACCCCGCCCCATGTGATCGAAAAGCTCAAGGAAACCCTGGGCAAGCCGCGGACCGACCGTTATTCGGCCTCGCGCGGCATCACCGGTCTGCGCAAGGCGCAGGCGGCCTATTATGGCCGGCGTTTTGGCGTGAAACTTAATCCGGAGACCCAGATCGTTGCCACGCTGGGCTCGAAAGAGGGGTTCGCGAACGTTGCACAGGCGATCACCGCGCCGGGCGATGTCATCCTGTGTCCCAATCCGAGCTATCCAATCCATGCCTTCGGATTCCTGATGGCCGGCGGCGTGATCCGCTCGGTTCCATCCGAGCCCACGCCGCAGTTCTTCGAGGCGGTGGAGCGCGCCATCATCCATTCGATCCCAAAACCGCTGGCGCTCGTGGTCTGTTACCCCTCCAATCCGACCGCCTATGTCGCGAGCCTCGATTTCTACAGGGATCTGGTGGCGTTCGCGAAGAAGCACGAGATTTTCATCCTGTCGGATCTCGCTTACGCCGAGGTCTATTTCGACGAGAACAATCCGCCGCCCTCGGTGCTGCAGGTTCCCGGCGCGATCGATGTCACCGTCGAGTTCACCTCGATGTCGAAGACATTCTCGATGGCCGGCTGGCGCATGGGATTTGCCGTCGGCAACGAACGCATCATCGCCGCGCTGGCGCGGGTCAAATCCTACCTCGACTATGGCGCCTTCACGCCGATCCAGGTCGCGGCGACCGCGGCATTGAACGGTCCCGACGACTGCATCCGCGAGATGCGCGACACCTACCGCAAGCGCCGGGATGCGCTGGTGGATGCCTTCGGCCGCGCCGGCTGGGATATTCCCGCGCCGGAAGCCTCGATGTTCGCCTGGGCGCCGCTGCCCAAGGCGTTCCGCGACGTCGGCAGCATGCAGTTCGCGACCCTGATGGTCGAGAAATCAGGCGTGGTGGTGTCGCCGGGAGTGGCCTTCGGCGAGCATGGCGAGGGATATGTCCGTATCGCCATGGTGGAAAACGAGCAGCGGATCCGCCAGGCCGCACGCGGGGTGCGCCGTTTCCTTGAAAGCGGGCTTGAAACGTTGCACAACGTGGTTCCTCTCGCCAACCGGCGGTAGGCATGACCCCGAAAAGCATGTCCTCGGGCCTGGCCCGGGGATGGACATGGTTTTCGGGCAAGGTCATGCCTAGTTTGAGTTTCTCTTTCAGGTTTTTCTGGTCATGGTCGCACCCTTAAAAGTGGGCATTGCGGGGCTCGGCACTGTCGGCGCCGAAGTCGTCCGCCTCATCGAACAGCAAGGCCGGATCTTGTCGGCGCGCTGCGGACGCGGCGTGCGGGTGGTCGCGGTGACCGCGCGCTCGAAGGTGAAGAAGCGCGGGCTCGATCTACGTGGCGTCGAATGGGCCAAAAGCCCGCTGGCGCTGGCCAACCATCCCGGCATCGATTGCTTCGTCGAGTTGATGGGCGGTTCTGGCGATCCCGCGCTGGCGGCGATCGAGGCGGCGCTGAAATCCGGCAAATCGGTGGTCACCGCCAACAAGGCGCTGATCGCAAAGCACGGCTTGCGGCTGGCCAAGGCGGCTGAAAAGCATGGCGGCGCGCTGAATTTTGAAGCGGCGGTCGGTGCCGCCATCCCGGTGATCAAAACCCTGCGCGAGGGTCTGGCCGGCACCGGCATCAACCGCGTCTACGGTATTCTCAACGGCACCTGCAACTACATCCTGACCCGGATGGAGCAGGAGGGCCTGTCGTTCGCCGAATGCCTGAAGGACGCGCAGCGCCTCGGTTATGCCGAGGCCAATCCGTCGTTCGACGTCGACGGCCACGACACCGCGCAGAAGCTCGCCATTCTGGCCAGCCTCGCCTTCGGCACCAAGGTGGCGCAGAGCTCGGTCTATGTCGAAGGCATTTCCTCCATTGCGCCGGAAGATCTGCGGGCTGCCGAAGAACTCGGCTACCGGGTCAAGCTGCTCGGGGTCGCGGTGCGGACCGCCAAGGGTATCGAACAGCGCGTGCATCCGACCATGGTGCCGAAATCGTCCTCGATCGCGCAGGTGATGGGTGTCACCAATGCGGTGACCATCGACGGCGAGGGCATTCCGCCGATCACGCTGGTCGGCCCCGGCGCCGGAGGCGCTGCGACCGCGTCGGCCGTGGTCGCCGATATCGCCGATGTCGCGCGTGGCATCCGCGCCAATCCGTTCGGACGCCCGGTCAAGAAATTGCGCGCGACCACAAAGGCGCCGATGGAGCGCCATGAAGGCGGCTACTATATCCGGCTGATGGCGCGGGATCTCGCCGGCACCGCCGCCACCATCGCCACCCGGCTTGCCGAGCAGAAGATTTCACTGGAATCGATCGTGCAGCGCCATCCCGATGGTTCCGACGTCGGCGGCGTTACGAAGAAGGCTTCGCCGGTACCGGTCATCCTGATTACCTACGCCACCAGCGAGGACGCGGTTTATCGCGCGCTGCAGGCGGTCCAGCGCGACAAGGTGATCAGCGGCCGGCCGCAGGTGATACGGATCGAAAAGAATTGACGCGGCGTCCGAACGGACGGCGCGCGAAACGATTATACGGGTCGCCAGACCCGCAATGACGTCTTAGGGAGTTTGCCAATGTCGACCCATATTTCCGTTCCGCCGCAGTTGCTGCTCGAGCGCATCCTGACACTCGAGATCGTGCGGGTGACGGAGCGCGCGGCGGTGTCGGCGGCACGGCTGCGCGGCCATGGCAAGGAGAAAGAGGCCGACCAGGCCGCGGTCGACGCGATGCGCCGCGAACTCAACAAGCTGCCGATCGAGGGCACCGTGGTGATCGGCGAGGGCGAGCGCGACGAGGCGCCGATGCTGTTTATCGGCGAGAAGGTCGGCATGAATGCCGGACCGCAGGTCGATATCGCCGTCGACCCGCTCGAGGGCACCACGCTGTGCGCCAAGAACATGCCGGGCGCGATCGCGACCATGGCGATGGCCGATGGCGGCACGCTGCTTCATGCCCCCGACGTCTATATGCAGAAGATCGCGGTCGGTCCGGGGTACAAGAAGGGCGTCGTCGAGCTCGACGCCTCGCCCGCCGACAACGTTCGCCGGCTGGCCAAGGCCAAGGGCGTCGAGGCTGCCGCGATCACCGTGCTGGTACTCGACCGTCCGCGCCACGCCGATATCATTGCCGCCATCCGCGGCACCGGGGCCGCGGTGCGCCTGATCACCGATGGTGACGTGGCGGGCGTGATCCATTGCGCCGATCCCGACAATACCGGCGTCGACATGTATATCGGCACCGGCGGCGCGCCAGAGGGCGTGCTGGCGGCGGCTGCGCTGCGCTGCATCGGCGGCCAGATGCAATGCCGGCTCATTCTCGACAGCGAGGAGAAGCGCGAACGCGCCCACAAGATGGGCGTGCTCGATCCGCGCATGATCTACGGCATCGAGGACATGGCGAAGGGCGACTGCCTGTTCGCGGCGACCGGCGTCACCACCGGCTCGCTGCTGTCAGGCGTCAAATTCCGCAAGGGCGTGATCGAGACCGAAACCGTCGTCATGCGGTCGGTCACCGGCACGGTGCGCTACATCAAGGCCGAACACCGGCAGCTCGAAAAATTCCACCTCGACTGAGCAACGCCATGACCGGCACTGTCCTGATACGACCGATCGGAGAGGACGAGCGCGAGGCATGGAACCCGCTATGGGCGGGCTATCTCGCCTTCTACAGGACCGCGCTGACGCAGGACGTCAGCGATCTCGCCTGGATGCGGTTTCACGATCCGGACGAGCCGATGTTTGCGCTCGGCGGCTATGTCGATGGCCAATTGACGGGGTTCGCCCACTATCTGTTTCATCGCTCGACCTGGGCGACGCACCGATACTGCTATCTGGAAGACCTGTTCGTCGCCGAAACGGCGCGGGGCAGGGGGCTGGGGCGGGCGCTGATCGAGGCGGTCTACGACAAGGCCCAGGCGGCCGGCGCGGGCCGCGTTTACTGGCTGACGCAATCGGACAACGCGCAGGCGCGGGTGCTCTATGACAAGGTTGCCGACAATCTCGGATTCATCCAATACCGCAAGGTGCTTTAAAGCCGTCATTCCGGGGCGCGTCGAAGACGCGAATCCGGAATCCTTGGATTCCAGGTTCGATGCTGCGCATCGCCCCGGAATGACGGCACAAAAAAACAGGGAGTGGGCATGTCTGATATTTCGGCGGTGAAGGCGTTGGTGTTCGATGTGTTCGGCACCTGCGTCGACTGGCGCACCAGCCTGATCAACGACTTTACAAAATGGTCGGCGACGCGCGGCATCAAGGCCGACTGGACCGCTTTGGTCGACGGCTGGCGCGCGGTCTATTCGGCCTCAATGGATGAGGTGAGAAAACATCCCGAGCGCGGCTACATGATCCTGGACACGCTGCACCGGCAATCGCTGGAAAAGCTGGTCGCGCAGTTTTCGATCGAGGGGCTGACCGAGGCCGACCTGCACTACCTCACCATGGGCTGGCACCGGCTGCATGCCTGGCCGGACACCGTCTCCGGTCTGACGCGGCTGAAGACAAAATACATCATCTCGCCGTTGTCGAACGGCAATGTGGCACTGCTGACCAACATGGGCAAGTTTGCAGGGATGCCCTGGGACCTGATCCTGTCGGCCGAATTGTTCGAGCATTACAAGCCCGATCCGGAAACCTATCTCGGCGCCGCAAAGCTGCTTTGTCTGGCGCCGGAGCAGGTGATGATGGTGGCCGCGCACAACAATGATCTGAAAGCCGCGCAGAAGCTCGGATTGAAGACCGCCTTCGTGGCAAGGCCGACCGAATACGGCCCGCACCAGAAATACGATTTCGAGGCGAGGGGCGACTGGGACGTCGTGGCTGCTGATTTTAACGGGATCGCCGACAAGATGGGGTGTTAGGATGCTGGTGTCCCGCTGCTCTGTAGAGCCGTGACCCATCGTATCGCGTTCGTAGCACGGGCCCCGGCTTAGCAGCGCACCGCTTGCGCGCGGCGCAGCATCCGGGGCACGATATCTGGGCAAACCCGCGTCTAACCTTCATCGCTTGAAAGCATCATGACGCTCCCCGCATCCGCATTGCCTGTCGAAGCCCCGCCGGCGTTTCTCGGCGTGTCGCGCTCGGCGACAGGAAAACTGTGGCGCGACCGGCTCGATGCGCGCGGCGCAGCGCGGGCGCTGGCGATCGCGCAGCGCTATCAATTGCCGGAAATGCTGGCGCGGGTGCTGGCCGGGCGCGATGTCGAACTCGACGCGGTCGAGGACTTTCTCGACCCGACTATCCGCAATATGATGCCCGATCCCTATACCGTGACGGAGATGGAAGCCGCGGCCAAACGCATCGCGGAGGCGGCGACCCGGCGCGAGCAGGTGGCGATCTTCGGCGACTACGATGTCGACGGCGCCACCTCGGCCGCGCTGCTGGCGTGGCACCTGCGCCATTGCGGGCTCGATCCGCTGATTCATATTCCCGACCGGATCTTTGAAGGCTACGGCCCCAATGTCGAAGCCATCCGCATGCTCGCGGGCAAGGGTGCCACGCTATTGGTGACGGTGGATTGCGGCACCACCAGCCTCGAGCCGCTGGCCGAAGCACGGCGGCTCGGCATGTCGGTCGTCGTGATCGATCATCATCAGTCCGGCGACGAATTGCCCGAGGTCGACGCACTGGTGAATCCGAACCGGCCCGACGATCTTTCCGGCCTTGGCCACCTCGCCGCGATCGGTCTCGTGCTGGTGACGCTGGTCGCGGTCAACCGTGAATTGCGTTCGCGCGGTTTCTGGAGCGCCGAAATGCCGGAGCCTGATCTGCTCGGCATGTTGCATCTTGTCGCGCTCGGCACCGTCGCCGATGTCGCGCCGTTGACCGGGCTCAACCGCGCCTTTGTGGCAAAGGGCCTGATCGCGATGCGGCGACGCGATCATGTCGGCCTCACCGCGCTGATGGACGTGTCGCGGCTGAACGGTCCGCCCGAGGCCTGGCATCTCGGTTTTATGCTCGGACCGCGCATCAACGCGGGTGGGAGGATCGGGCGGGCCGATCTCGGGGTGCGGCTGCTGCTGGAGGGCGATATTTCTGAAGCCGCCGGAATCGCCGCCGAACTCGACCGCCTCAACACTGAGCGTCGTGTCATCGAGCAGATGGCGGAGGCGCAGGCCGAAGCCGAGGCGCTGGCCTCGCTCGGGCTGGAAGACAAGGGCGCGGTGATCGTCACCGCGTCGGAGGGCTGGCACCCCGGCGTGGTCGGGCTCGTGGCCTCCAGACTGAAGGAAAAATTCTCGCGGCCGGCCTTTGCCATTGCGCTGGAGCCGGGCGGTATCGGCACCGGCTCCGGCCGCTCGATCTCCGGCGTCGACCTCGGCAAGGCGGTGCGGCAGGCGGTGAAGGAGGGGCTGTTGATGAAGGGGGGCGGTCACGCGATGGCCGCCGGTGTCACGCTGCGCAAGGAGCGACTGGCGGAATTCCGCGCCTACATGGAAAGCGCGCTGGCCGCCGATGTCGCCAATTCGCGGCACGAAAACGAGTTGTTGATCGACGGCGCCGTCAGCGCGCGCAGCGTGACCCCGGACTTCGCCGCCACCCTCAATCGCGCCGGCCCATTCGGCAGCGGCAATCCCGAGCCTGTGGTGGCGCTGCCGTCGCATCAGCTGGTTTATGCCGATGAAGTCGGGCAGGCACATCTGCGGCTGCGGTTCAAATCCGGCGACGGCGCCATCGTCAACGGCATCGCGTTTCGCTCGATCGGGCAAAAGCTCGGCAATGCGCTGATCCAGCATCGTGGCCAGCCCTTGCATGTCGCGGGTTCGCTCGCGGTCGATCGCTGGCAGGGCACCGAGCGGGTGCAGTTTCGTGTGATCGATGTCGCGGTGCCCGATCAGGGCCCGGCGATGATCCGGTAAGACCAGCGGCGACCTCCGGCCAGTACCAGACATTGACTGCAACCTATTCTGGCTATAATATAGCCAGAATGCAATTCGCTATCCTTTTGGCCCCCGAGGCTGTCCAGGACCTCAAGAACCTGAAAGCAAATGCTCGGGCCGACGTCCGGGCAGCGCTCGAATTGCATTTAAGGCACGATCCGAAAAGAGTGAGCCGAAGCCGTATCAAACGATTACGCGGGCTGCGCAAGCCGCAATACCGGCTTCGCGTTGGAGAGGTGAGGATATTCTACGACGTAACCGAAACGACCGTCGAGATCTTGGCGATCGTGACCAAATCGGAGGCCAGTTCATGGCTCGCAATGTTCGGAAAGCCGGAGTGAAGGAAGTTCCGCTCTCGGAGGTCAAGGATGACTTGTCCCGGTATCTTCGCGAGGCGGAGACACAGGAGATCGTCATCACGCGCCACGGCAAGCCGGCCGGGATTCTGATTGGATTCGAGTCAGAAGAGGACTGGTTTGAATATCGGCTCGAAAACGATCCGCGTTTTTTGCACCGCATCGAGCAGGCACGCGCCAGTCTGCAAGCAGGGAGAGGGGTTCGTCTGGAAGATGTTGAAACGGAATAGTGACACGCCTGATCGCTGCGGTTCGCGGATGGACTGCAGTCAGGGCACCGAGCGAATGAAGTTGTTCGCGCGATCGACGTCGCGGTACCGGATCAGGGCTCGGCCGTGATCCGGTAAGAACAAACAATAGTATCAACGGGAGTGGAAATGACGGGGCAGGTTCACGGCAAGGTCGCGCTGGTCACGGGTGGTTCGTCCGGCATTGGCGCCGCGGTCGCCGAATTGCTGGCGCGCGAGGGCGCCAAGGTTGTTGTGACCGATATCGATGATCTCAAAGGCCCCGAAATTGTCGCCGGCATCAACAAGGCCGGACACGAGGCGGTGTTCCTGCATCAGGATGTCACCAGCGAGCCGCGCTGGGTGGAAGTGGTGGCCGACGTCGAAAAACGCTTCGGCCGGCTCGACATCCTGGTGTCCAATGCCGGCATCGGAATTTCGGTGCCGTCGATCGTCCAGATGTCGCTGGAGGACTGGCGGCGACAGACCGCGATCAATCTCGACGGCGTATTCCTGTCGGTAAAACACTCGCTGCCGCTGATGCGCCGGACCGGCGGCGGCTCTGTTATCCTGATGTCGTCGCTGGCGGGCCTGCGCGGCGCGCAAACGCTGGCCGGCTATTGCGCGACCAAAGGCGGCGTGCGGCTGTTCGCCAAGGCGATCGCGATGGAGTGCGCGTCGTTCGGCGATGGCATCCGCGTCAACTCGGTACATCCCGGCATTATCGACACGCCGATCTGGGGCAAAATTCCAACGGAAGCGTCGGGCAGCGGAGCCAACGCACCGATCGATCCGGAAGAACGCGCGAAACTGGCCGCGCCGCTCGGCCGCGCCGGCCATGCCATCGAAATCGCCAGCGGCGTATTGTATCTGGCGTCCGATGCCTCGCGCTATGTCACCGGATCGGAACTCGTGATCGACGGCGGCATGAACGCGGGCGGTGCGGTAAGGCAGGGGTAAATGTTTATCGTCATTCCGGGGTATCGCGCAGCGATGAACCCGGAATCTCGAGATGGATACGCTCAAGATTCCGGGTTCGCGCTAACGCGCGCCCCGGAATGACGGAGTAAAATCAATCCGCCTGCGTGTGCCTATCCGCCCTGCCGCAATCGCGCCAGCGCCTTCAGCCCGCCGTAACCGTCCGCCGGCAGCAGCCCCATCTTGGTCTGATAGGCCTTCACCGCCTTCATGGTATCGTTGCCGACGCGGCCGTCGGTACCGCCGGTGTCAAAACCGGCTTTTGTCAGCCGGGTCTGCATTTCCTGCACTTCGGCGAGCGTCATGACACGCTCGGAACCGGGGAACGGCTGGATGAAGGGCGGGCCACCCAAAATGCGGTCGCCGAGATGGCAGATCGCCAGCGCGTAGTTCATCGAGGGGTTGTAGCTGCGCACCGCGTAAAAGTTCGGGCCGAGCAGGAACGCCGGGCCGCCAGCGACCGGCACCCACATCTGCGCCGATGCGTTCGGCTGCGGGAATGGCTGGCCGTCGGCGCGCGTCACCCCGGCGCTGGCCCATGCCGCATAGGTACGATTGCCACTGGCCGCCGCGCCGGATGCCCGCACCTCATAGCCCCAATGTTCGCCGCGGCGATACTTGCCGCGATTGACCAGGTAGCGCGCGCTGGAGCCCAGCGCATCATCGGGCCTGCCGAAAGGCGATACTTTTCCGTCGCGGTCGTAGTCGGTCCCGACATTGAGCCAGACCTCCGGCATCCACTGGGTATGGCCCATCGCGCCGGCCCATGAGCCGCGCATCTCCTCCGGCGTGCCCCAGCCGCGATCGACGATTTTCAAGGCGTTGATCAGTTCGGTTTCCCAGTAAGCGCGGCGGCGCGGCTCGTTCCAGGCCAATGCCGCCAGCGAGGGAAATATCGGGCGCATATGGTTCTGTTGCACCAGGGGATCGCCATAGGCTGATTCGACGCCCCACAGCGCCAACAGCGTGCCGCGCTCGACCCCAAAATCCTGTTCGATCCGGGCGAACAGCGCTTCGTTCTTGCGCAGCGCTTCCTTGCCGGCGGTGATGCGCCAGTCCGAGGCCCTGCGGTTGACGTATTGCCAGATCTGCTCGTGAAATTCGGGCTGCTTCGCCATTTGCTTGAACACGGACATGTCGGGCTCGATGCGGCCCATCACACGGGTGTAGGTCGCATCCGAAACGCCCTTGGCCAGTGTGCGGGCGCGAAAACCGTCGCGCCATTGATCGAAGCCGGTTGGGGTCGCGGCAAACGCCGCGAGAGGGTGTGCGAGCAGGGCTCCGGCGCCGAGGGTCGATCGCAGCAGCGCGCGGCGGGTCGGGGTATCAAGAGAATCAAAATGTTTCATCGGGACAGTCTACCGGCGGGGGAGGCGGCGCGGCAGAGGTCAATGCGCCGCTGGAACTAGCGATCCTGCTGCAGATCTGCGGCAATTTTGGACAGCCAGCGCCGCACCGTGGCTTGGTTCCTGATGCCGAGCCCTGCGATCAGCCGCCGTTCCAGCGTCTGGACCGGACGGCGGCATTGGCCGAGCAGGGTGCCGCCGCGGCGGGTCAGCGTCCATTGCAGCACCCGGCCGTGCACGGGGTGCGGCGTCTTTTTGATGGCGCCATCCCGTTCCAGGTTGCGGATGATGACGCCAACGGTCTGCGGGGTCAGCAGCGCCACCCGGGCGAGGTCCGCGCCCGACAGGCCCGGATAGGCCCGCAGCATGGTCAGCACGGCGAATTGCGGCGGGGTGATCCCGAGATCGGCCAGCCTCCGTTCCAGCGTCAGCCGGCTGGCGGCCTGGGCCTGCCGCAGGAGATAGGCGAGGTGGCCTTGTTCACCGCGCTTGCCTTTGCCTGGCGGTGGCGGGCGGGGGCCGGCATGAACGGGAGCCGGGATGGATTTTTGCCGGCGCGGAGGCGATTTCGCCGCGGCGCCCGATTTTCGACGTTTCGGCGTCTTTCGAGCGGGGCGCGATTTCGCCGGCGTCCTGATCTTGCGCATGATATAAGAGCTCTGATAACAAATCAGGACACTGATAACATGAGGTAATGAAGATGTCACATGCCCGCAGCGAGTACGCAGACTTCAAGGCGCTGGCGCCGGATGTCTTTGACGCGGTGCTCGCGCTCGGCCAGTTCGCCGCCAAGGCCGGACTCGACCAGCAACTGCTCGAACTGGTCAAGCTGCGGGCTTCGCAGATCAACGGCTGCGCCTTCTGCGTGCAGCATCACATCCTGCTGGGCGAGAAGCTCGGCCTGTCGGCCGACCAGCTCAACCTTGTCGTGGTGTGGCGCGAGGCGCCGCTGTTTTCGCCACGTGAGCGCGCGGCTTTGGCATGGACCGAAGCGCTGACACTGCTGGCCGGCGGCGTCAGCGACGAACTCCATGCGCAGGCGAGCGCGGAGTTTTCCCAAAAGGAGCTGACTTACCTGACGTCCGCCATTGCGTCGATCAATGTCTGGAACAGGTTCGGCGCCGCCTATCGCTGGACCCCGCCGGCGCGGCCATCAGCGCCGAAGTCTTCGGCGACATGAACTTCAGTTCCTGGCGATCAGTTCTCGCTGCCTTCCTTGGCATCGATGTGCCGAAGCTGCCCCTCTGGCAGCGCATTCGCCACGGCTGAGGCCGACGGTGCCTGTGGACCGATCTCGCGCCCGCGGCCGCGGATCAGGCGTTCATAGGCGGAAATCAGCGTGACGTAGGGATTGACCCACAGCCAGCCGTCGCGCGTGAACACCTGCACGTCGAAATGCAGGTGGCGGCTGGTACCGTTGGGATGGTCGAGGTAATTCGAGACCACGCCGAATTTTTCGCCTTCCGCGACGAGGCGTCCGTTGAGGATGCCGTCGGCATCGAGGCTCACCGGGTTCATGTGCATGTAGCGGAAGCGGATATGTTCGGTATGGCTGTTGACCTGCAGGGTTACCGCCTGCTGCTTCGGCGAGCGGATCACGACGCTGTCGCGAACCGCGACCACCCCCTGCTGCCTGGGATCGCATTTGTCGCCTTCGCTTGCGCCGGCACATTCGCCGGCGCGGATATCCTGCCCCTGATGGCCAAAGCCGCCGGCGCATTGGCCGACGCCAAAACTGCGGGCCTCGCAAAAATTATCCTGCCAGGGATAACCGCCGTCATAGCCGGCATGGCCGCCGGCCGGCTCGTCGGTCTTCTCGCGCGCCCTGCGCTTCATGAAGGATTGCGAATGCGCAAAAGCCGGGGCCTTTTCCAGCGGAAAGCGGATTTGCGAATAGGCGGTGAAGTCGGCGCGGCCGCCTTGTTTGCGAAAGCCGGTGTTGGCGAGGATGTCGCCGGCGGGGCGATAGCTGAAATCAGGGGAGCGTTGCAGCGGCCGTTCGGCGACACCGGAAGGTATGTCCATGCGCGGCCGCGAGGGCAGTCCGCCGACGACGCGCAGTGCCTTCAGGAAACGTTCGGCGACCGGATAGGCCTCGCGGCAGGCCAGCCGCCGCGCGCGCGGCGTCGAGTCGAGGCACTGGATCGACACCACATAGGGAACGCCGAAGCGCGTGAAGGCATAGCGCACATGGCCTTCCCGGATGAAACGGCGCAAATCGGGGAACTCCGCCATCAGCGCCTTGACCGGCTCGCTCTTGCCGCCCAAGGGATCGTTGATGTCGTAGACCAGGCTCGAGCCCGTGATCTGCACTTCGACCGGTTTTGCAAATGTCCGCTGCGGCATGCCGTCGCCGGCGCCGGGTTCGAGCGAAAACACCGCGTCGTAGCCGGCGGGGCCGGCGTCGAACAGATCGGTAGGCCGGAAGTCCGCCTGGTAGCGCGCCAGCGACTGGCTGGCCGGCGCGCCGCTCAGCCGTGCCTCGAGAAAGGCCGCGGTGTCGAGCGGCAGCAGCACCGGTACCCGGCTTCGCCCGATACCGGTGAAGATTGGCGACGTCGCCGCGTTCAACTGCAGCAGCGCCGGCATGGTGCGCGGATCGTAGGCCGGCAGCCGCCGCTGGTCAGCAAAGGTGAAGGTGGATGCGACCGTCGGCCGAACGTTGATCTCGGTTCTCAACTGGTCGACGGCCGCACGCCATTCGAT